>NZ_CAJXGF010000022.1 GCF_913053745.1 uncultured Nitratireductor sp. | reverse complement strand
TCGTCGGCCCGGTGCCGAGATTGCCCTGGATGATGCCGACAACGCCGGTTTTGCCGAGCCCGGTCACGATTTCGTCGCAGCCGAACGCGGTGAGTTTCTCTTCCACCAGAGCGGCTGTGCGGTGCACGTCGAACAGGAGTTCAGGATTGCGGTGAAGGTCGCGTCGCCATTCGGCAATCTCCGCCTGTAATTCCGCAGAACGATTCAAAATCGGCATGTCTTGCTGCTCCCTTCAAATTTTTGCCGGCATTTGGGCTTTATTGTGGGTTGGGCCTTGCACGGGCGCTGGGCAAGGCCGCAGGCATCCCGTGGTCATCTTGCTGAAGTCAGGCGCTAGGTAAGATGCGTTCGGGCGCGATTGCAAGCTGATCCGTTTGGACCAGGGTCGTCGTCCCGTCGCGTGGCGCCGATCCGCCGGCCCGGAAGAGCGGCGTCGGGAATTTTGGTTTTTTGCTATAAGCGGTCGGTTCGCGTTAAATGTGCCGGTCGTATCGGCGCAGGCGGGGCCGGGGATTGAAGTCGATCTGCGAATCTGTGCCATAGGCACATTTTTGCGATGATTGGCACGTAGGGCGTTGGCATACAGAACCGTTGGCATACACGACAATCAAGGCGCCTGGCGCTTCAGATGGACATGAAATTCGGATAATGCGCATGTGTTTCGGAAGGTTTGCCACGACCGTTGTGGCCGGGGCAGTGATGGGGATGGTGTCGGCGGTTGTAACCGCTTCGGCCGGGCCAACGATCGTTCTCGACGTCACAAGCGGTCGGGTGTTGTCGCACGAGGATGCGTTTCAGCGCTGGTATCCGGCTTCGCTGACCAAGCTGATGACGGCCTATGTGGCTTTTGAAGCGGTCAGGGACGGCGAATTGCAGTTCGATTCGCCGGTGACGGTGTCCAAGAGGGCGACGCGCGAGCCGCCGAGCAAGATGGGCTATCCGGCCGGTTCGGTGCTGACGCTCGACAATGCGATCAAGCTGATCATGGTCAAGTCCGCGAACGATGTCGCGACCGCGATCGCGGAGAATGTCGGCGGTTCGGTCGACGCATTTGCACGACGCATGAATGCCGCCGCCCACAGCCTCGGCATGACGGGCACGAACTATGTTAACCCGCACGGTCTCTTCGCCACGCAGCAATACACCACGGCGCGCGATCTGGCACTTCTGGTGCGCGCCATCCGCACCGAGTTCCCCGAACATGCGCATTATTTCTCGATGGAGGCCGTTCGAACCGGCGACAAGATTCTGCCCAATTACAACTGGTTGGTGGGCCGTTTCCCCGGTGCCGATGGAATGAAGACGGGCTATGTCTGTTCGTCCGGTTTCAATCTTGCCGCCACGGCCACGCGTCACGGCCGCACGCTGGCCACGATTGTGCTCGGCGCGCCCTCGCAGGTGGAGCGCGGCGAGGAAGCCGCCCGGCTGTTGGCCGAAGGGTTCAGGATTCAAGGGGCGGTTTCGCCCTCCATCGCCGGTTTTACTCCCTATGGAGAAGGACGCGATGTGGCGGTCGACCTGCGTCCGCAAGTCTGCTCGGAAGCTGCGGTCAAGGCGCGGTTCGAGCGTGGAGACGATGACGATCTTCTGGTGGAGCGATCGCCCTACCTGACGGCGATGAACCACGAGCCTCGTGCCGTGACGGTCAGTCTGGGCGGTGCGACGGGGCCGGCGCCGTCCGTACCGCGCTATGCCGACGTGCCGATCCCGACGCCGCGGCCGGACTACCCGCTCAAAAGCGCCACGGCGGACACAACGCAGGGCGGCTGACACGACGATGACCGACACAATAGCGTTGACGCTGGTCACGGGCTTCCTCGGCGCCGGAAAGACCACATTGATCAACCGCCTTCTGCGCGATCCGGCCCTTTCCGACACCGCCGTGATCGTCAACGAGTTTGGCGCGATCGGCATTGATCACCTTCTGGTGGAAGAAGCGTCCGATGGCATCATCGAATTGTCGGACGGATGCCTGTGCTGCACGGTTCGCGGCGCATTGGTGGACACGCTTGTGGACCTCGACGAGCGAATGGCGGACGGTCGTGCCGGCGCTCTCAAGCGCGTCGTCGTCGAGACCACGGGGCTTGCCGACCCGGTTCCCGTCTTGCAGGCACTGGCGGCGCATCCGGCACTGGCCGCGCGATTCCGGCTGGACGGGGTCGTCACGCTGGTGGATGCGGTGCATGGACTGGAGACGCTCGAGGCGCACGAGGAGGCCCGACGCCAGGTGGCCGTCGCCGACCGGCTGCTCCTTACGAAAACGGACATGGTGGATGCAGACACGCTTTCCCGGCTGACGGCGCATCTGGCATCGCTTGCGCCGGGGCTCGGGCCGCTCGCCGCGCATGAGTCGGAGGCGATGACAGTCATCGATTGCAGCGCGCTGGATATCGGTGCTCGCGCGGCGGGGGTGATGCGCGCCGCTGCGCCGTATCGCCATCATAGCCACGACCACCATCACCATGATGATGACCACCATCACCATCACCATCACGATCACGCGCATAGCTCGGCGTTTGACACCATCCCGCTTGCGCACGAACGCCCCATCGCGGGGGCGGCGCTCGAGAATTTTCTCGACCTCCTGCGCAGCCAATGCGGGGCGCGGATCCTGCGGCTGAAGGGAATTGTCGAACTCCGCGGACAACCGGACAGGCCGCTTGTCGTGCAGGGCGTTCGCCAGGTTCTGCATGAACCGCGCTTTCTGGCAAAATGGCCCGATGAAACGCGCGGCGTGCGTCTGGTCGTCATCGGTGCCGGGCTTGATGAAGCCTATGTAAAGGGACTGTTTTCTGCCTTTATGGGCGATGCGGCGGTCGATATGCCCGACAGGGCCGCTCTCGAGGACAACCCGCTCGCCATTGCCGGTTTTCGCCGATAGGGCGCAGCCAACCGCGCGCCACCGCCGGAGCTATCCGCGTTCCACCAGAAAGCGATGCCCGTCCGGCGTGGCTTCCGTCTCGACGAGCAGATGTCCGTTCTCGTTGCAGAATGCGGGGATGTCGATCACCGCGAGCGGGTCGGTGGTTTCCAGCCAGAGTCTGTCGCCGCTTGGCATACCCGAGAGGCGTTTGCGCGCCCGAAGGACCGGCAAGGGGCAGTTCAGCCCCTTGAGGTCGTATGTCTGCGGCGCCGCGGTCACGATCAGCGGCTGAAGAGATTCTGAATGCGGCGGCGTAAAGAGGTGCCCTGGCCACCCGCGGCCGGAGCCGGAGCCGGGACCGACGCCGTGCGCTCGGCGCTGGTGTTCGGTCGCGGTGTCGGGTTGGGGACAGCACCCTCGACGGGCGTTTCCGTTGTCGCCGCTGCGGCATTTTCCTGCGACTGTTGCTGCGCCTCTCCGGCGGCAGCCTCGAGCGCGTTTTGCAGACGCGACGCGGGTTCGGCTGTGTAAGCCGATGCCGTTGCTGCAACCGCTGGCGTCGAAGCCGGCTCGGGAGCCTCGGCCACCGCCGTCGGCGAGGGAATGTTGGGCGGAAGGCGCGAAACCTTCTCGCCCCTTGCGCGGCGCTTGCTCCAGTCCGCCACCAGGCGTGCTTCCTGATGTCCGGCGATGGTTTCGGATTTCGATGCCGTCGACTGCGCCTTGAGGGCGGCGTTGAAGGCCGTGTCGTACTGGCTCTGATACTGCCGGTAGGCCGTCAGAAGCGATTCGGGCTGGCTCATCGGCGGGCAGGCAGCGGTGGGTGAGAGGCTCTCTCCGTCCAGCGTCTCGCGATTGAACACATAGCGCTTGCCGCACACATCCACCTTCGGTGGCATCTTGGTCAGCTCGAAATAATCGTAGCCTTCCTTGAGCATTTTCCAGAAATCGTAATTCGGATCGTTCCGGTAGCGCGCCATGTTTTCGGCCGTCATCCGGAACGGGAAGGCCTGGACCTGAAACGCGCGTTGTCCGCCTTTGAAGGAATCGCGGGCGAAGGCGTAAATTTCCGAAATCTGCTCGTCGGTCATCGAATAGCAGCCGGCGGACGAACAAGCGCCATGCACCATCAGATGCTTGCCGGTGCGGCCATTCGCCTGGTCGTAGGCGTTCGGGAAGCCGATGTTGAAAGCGAGATAATAGCTCGACTTCGGGTTCATCTGTGCCGGACGGACCGTATAGAATCCTTCCGGAGCCTGGCGGTCGCCCTCCGTGAATTTCGGCCCGAGCTGACCCGACCATTTGCAGATGTCGTAGCTGGCGATGATGTCGTAGCGGCCGTTTGTCTTGGCCTTCCAGACCTCCAGCTTACCTTCCTCCTTGAAGATGCGCATCGTCACGGGAGAGCTTTTGCTCATGCCCTTGGCCTTCATCGTCTGCACGATGCGTGCAGGCAGCTGACGCTCGGCCTTCGGCGCGATGTCCTCAAGTGTTTCGTTGCATGCAGCCAGCGCAAACGCTGTCGACAGCAAAAAGGTGTATTTGATCAGGCGTGTCATGGATGGTTGTCGTGTCCCGCCTATTTGGCCCCCACGCGGAGAATGTAAAATGCCACTCCGCTTATAGAAAATGAACCCTTATGCTTTCGAAAAGATTACCGGGCCCGTTAGGCATTGCAGCCATGTCGTGACCATTCCGAGGCATTTTGTCGGGCTTTGTGGCCTTTTCGCGGCTTCTAGGGGAAGAATGGCACAAGTGCAAGGGGCGGGATGCAGGATTGGCCGGACCTGCGCGCGCGGAACGCCCGTCATAAGGACTAAGGGAAAGAGTCAAAATATGCTCGATAACGCCCGGTTCCGAGCATCGCGTACCTGAAATTTCATTTTCATGATATTCGATTTGCTTTTTCGGCTCTTGTGTGTGCTGATCTATAGAAAAATTTACTCCAGTGCTTATTTTCCCGGCACCCAATCAACAGGCGGGCGCCCGGCGCCCTTGGAGATTTCAATGCGTAAACTGGCACTTGCAGCAGCGATTTTAGCCGCCACCGTTTCGGCGTCCCACGCAGAAACCATCCGCGTCGGCATGTCGGGCGGCTATTTCCCGTTCACCTTCGTCAAGCAGGACAAGCTTCAGGGCTTCGAGGTGGATTTCATCAACGCCGTCGCCGAGGAAACGGGCGACGAGGTCGACTTCGTGACGATGAGTTTCTCCGGACTCGTCGGCGCGCTCGAATCGAACCGCATCGACACCATCGCCAATCAGATCACGATCACACCGGAGCGCGAAGCGAAGTTCGCTTTCTCGCAGCCCTATGTGATCGACGGCGCGCAGGTGGTGGTCAAGAAGGGCAACGAGACCGAGATCACGGGACCGGAGAGCCTCAAGGGGCGCTCGGTTGCCGTCAATTTGGGATCCAATTTCGAGCAGCTTCTGCGCGAATTGCCCTATGCCGACGAGATCGACATCAAGACCTATGAGAGCAATCTCGAGCAGGACACCGCGCTTGGCCGCGTCGACGCTTTCGTGATGGATCGCGTCAGCGCCAGCCAGGTGATCAAGGAGACCCCGCTGCCGCTGGCACTTGCCGGTCAGCCCTTCTCCGAGATCCGCAACGCCCTACCTTTCCGCGACGACGACGAGGGCAAGGCCCTGCGCGATCGCGTGGATGCCGCCATCGCAAAGCTGAAGGAAGACGGCACGCTGACCGAAATTTCGCAAAAGTGGTTCGGCACCGACATCACGCAGTAAAGCGCCGACAACCGATGAGAGCCGGGGACGATGAGACCGCTTGATCTCGACTACATGCTGGGGCTCGTCCCCGTGCTTCTCAAATATGTGCCGCTGACGCTCGCCATGGCGTCGGTGGCAATGTTTTTTGCGTTGCTCCTGGCTTCCCTGATGGCGATCGTCCGCGTCATGCGCGTGCCGTTGCTCGATGGGTTCACCCAGATATTCATCAGCTTTTTCCGCGGCACGCCGCTCCTGGTGCAGCTCTTCCTGTTCTACTACGGTCTGCCGCAGGTCTTATCGTTTCTGACAGCCATCAACGGCGTCACAGCCGCTGTCATGGGGCTCACCCTGCACTTCGCCGCCTATATGGCCGAGAGCATCCGTGCGGCGATCCTCGGCGTGGACCGTTCCCAGTGGGAAGCCTCGCGCTCGGTCGGCATGACGACAGCGCAGATGATGCGCCGCATCATCCTGCCGCAGGCCGCGCGCATCGCCGCCCCGACCCTGGTCAATTACTTCGTCGACATCATCAAGAGCACATCGCTCGCCTTCACGCTGGGCGTGACGGAGCTGATGGGCGCGGCGCAGAAGGAAGCCGCCGGCAGCTTTCTCTATTTCGAGGCGTTCATTCTCGTGGCGATCATCTATTGGGTCATCGTCGAGGCGCTGACGGTCGTTCAGCGTCAGCTTGAAGCGCGGCTCGGAAAGGCGGTGGCGCGATGATTTCGGTCAAGGGGCTTACCAAGCGCTTCGGCGCCAACACCGTGCTCGACGGCATCGATCTCGACATCCGGTCGGGCGAACGCGTGGCGATCATCGGCCCCTCCGGCACCGGCAAGTCGACACTCCTGCGCGCGCTCAATTTCCTCGAAAAGCCGGATGCGGGAAGCATCACCATCGGCCCCGTCACGGTCGACGCGCGTGCGGCGAGGGCAGCGGACGAACTGGCGCTCCGGCGGCAGACCTCCTTCGTCTTCCAGAATTATGCGCTCTTCGCCAACAAGACCGCGCGCGACAACATTGCCGAGGGGCTGATCACCGTCCGCGGTTGGGAGAAGGCGAGGGCGCATGCCCGCGCCGACGAGATTCTTTCCACCATCGGTCTTTCCGACAAGGCCGCGAGCTATCCGGCCGCACTTTCCGGCGGCCAGCAGCAGCGCGTCGGCATCGGCCGCGCCATGGCGGCGGATGCGGAGATCATGTTGATCGACGAGCCCACCTCCGCGCTCGATCCCGAATGGGTGGACGAGGTGCTGCAATTGCTCAAGCGCGTCGCGGATGCGCGTCAGACGATGCTGATCGTTACGCATGAGATGCAGTTCGCACGCGACATCGCCGACCGTGTTCTGTTCATGGATGGCGGCAAGATCGTCGAACAGGGCTCGCCCGATGAGATGTTCACCAATCCCGCGGACCCACGCACCCGCGCATTTCTGCGCAAGGTGCTTTGACAGGGCCCGGCGGGTTGGGAAGCGGGTTTACATGGCCGGCATGAGGCCGGGCACGTGCTGTGGCGTGGCGATGATTGCGACACCGAGCCCGATCAGCGCCAAACCCAGAATTGCGTCGACGAAGCGGTGCGGCGGAAACAGTTTCTGCGCACAGATGACGAGCGTCACCGCTATCATCCAACTCAGGCTCATGATCCCGATGGCGATCTGCATCGCCATCAGCCCGGCGGTCGTGCCGACGCAATAGGCGGCGCATTCAACGCCGGATGCAATGGGACCGTGACAGCATCGGCGTCGCGCTTCCTTCTTGATCGGGGTGAACTCGTAGAGGCCCGCCGCGATCGTGATCACACCGGCCATTGCGGTGCCGTGCGGCTGGTAAAGCGCATAGACCGGCAGGCCGATCGCTGCCCACACGGCCAGATAGGCGCCGACGAAACTCAGGACCGTTGCGGTCGAGCCTCCATCTCTGGCGACCTTCAGGACCGCCGGCGCGACGCCGGGCAGCATCATCGCCGCCATCATCGTCGCCCACATGGCGATGAAGGACGGAAATGGGCCGAGCGAGGCGGCGGGTCCCATGTTCATCCCGCTCATCTTCTGCGCGGTAAGGCCCCAGCACAGGGCGGCGAGCCCGAGTGTCGCCGCCAGGGCCGCCGCAAACGGCCGCCGATCAGTATTTGTCATGGTGACGCCACCACATGCCCGCTTCGTTGCGCCCCTTGGGTGCGCGATCGAGCCACTGATACATGCCCCACAGCCCGTCCAGTCCGCGGGCATAGGTGGAGTAGGTGTGGTAGACGGCGCCGTCTTCGAGCACGAAAGCGCTCGCGCCTGGTCGCTCGCGCGTGAAGGTGGGCACGTCCGTTCCCGTCATTGCCGCGGTCAGCGCAACCGGGTTGTCGCCGTCCCATTCCTGCATCGTCTTGCCGGCCAGCGTGTTTGCCATCGGCGGTTCGCGAAGATAATTGTATTCGATGCCGCCGTCGCGTTGCTGCTCCTTTGTAAAGCCGACACCGAAGTCGAAGTTGAAATCGCTGTCCGTCGCGGAGGCCCAAGGGAACGTCCAACCCATGCGTTTCTTGAACGCCTGCAGCTTCGCCAGTGGCGCGCGCGACACGGCCATGAGTGTCACGTCATGGTTGGCCAGGTGAACGACAGAGCCATCGAATCCGTCGGCGATGGCCGAGCAGGAAGGACATCCGGCTTCGTAATCCGGCCCGAACATGAAATGGTAGATAAGAAGTTGGGAGCGACCCTGGAAAAGCTCGACCAGCGAGGCTTTGCCCGCATCCGTGTCGAACCGATACTCCTTGTCGATGCGCACCCAGGGCAGTTCCTGGCGCTTTTTCGTCAATGCGTCGCTCCGCCTTGTCAGTTCCTTCTCTTCCTCGAGAAGCGCCAGGCGTGCCGCGAGCCATTCCTCGCGTGTTCCGGTCGTATGTGCGGTCATGATTTTCTCCTTTCGTCAGCCGCCTTGTCGGTGGGCGGACTTCGGTTAGACTAGGGACCGGTTTCAAAGAGCGAGAGTGACAATCTTGGCGCGATTCAGATGGATGCTCTGATCACGGCGGCGGGTCGTGCCCTGGCGGCAGGCGATCCATTGGGGGCGCTCAACTGGGTTTCCCTGCGCAGCGATGCGCCGGCGCTGGCGTTGCGCGGCATTGCCATGGCGCAGCTTGGAGATCTGGATTTGGCCAAGGCGCTGCTGCGCCGCGCTGTGCGTTCGTTCGGACCGCGCGAGCACGGGGCGCGGGCGCGTTGCGTCATTGCGGAGGCTGAAATCGCGCTCGTTTCGCGCGATCTCGGCTGGCCCGGCAAGGCGCTCGAACGGGCGCGCGAAACGCTCGAGCGGGCTGGCGACCGCACCAACGCCGCCTATGCCCGCTACCTGTCCGCCCGGCGCCTGCTCCTGATCGGCCGTCTCGAACAGGCCGATCGGGAACTCGGTGCGCTGGATTCGGCATTGCTGCCGCTTCAGGCGCGGGCGGGTTACGAGATGGTGGTGGCCGGCATCGCCATGCGCCGCGTCGAGGCGCGAAAGGCGAAATCCGCCCTTGAACGCGCCGCAGAAGCTGCCAGCCGCGCCGGCATTCCTTCCCTGGTCAGCGAGGTCGATGCCGCCCGGCAAGCCCTGTTGGCACCGGCTGCACGCCTGATCGCGGACGGGCGCGAAGAGCCGCTTCTGCTCGAGCAGGTGGAAACGCTGTTTGGATCGGACGCTTTCGTCGTCGATGCCTGTCGCCACGTGGTCCGCAGCGCGGGAAAGACGATTCCGCTCGAAACGCGACCGGTTCTTTTCGCCCTGGTGCGCGCTCTTGCCGAGGCATGGCCGCGGGATCTGTCCCGAGCGGAGCTCGTGGCGCGCGCCTTCAGGGGAAAGGACGCCGATGAATCCCACCGCGCGCGGCTGCGCGTGGAAATAGGGCGTCTGCGTGCGCTCTTGCGCACCCATGCCGGCTTGCGCGCCACGAAAGGCGGATTCGTACTGGTCGCTCCCGCAGGCCGGCAGGTTGTCGTTCTGGCGCAACCCGTCGAGGATGCTCATGCCGACGTTCTGGCCCTGCTCGCAGATGGTGAAGCCTGGTCGAGCGCGGCGCTGGCGCTGGCGCTCGGAGTCAGTTCCCGCACCGTACAGAGAGCGCTCGAGCGGCTGAAGGCCGAAGGCAAGGTGCGCTCGTTCGGGCGTGGGCGGGCCTGTCGCTGGATCGCTCCGACGCTGCCCGGTTTCCCGACAAGCTTGTTACTCCCGACACGGCTGCCCAGCGGTTAGGATCGTCGCATCAACCAGCGAAACAGGAGCCAGGTGATGACAAGATCAGATGCAGAAATTATTCAGGAGTACGGTCCTTTCCCCGGTGTGGAGGGGGTTCATGGCGTCACGCACGACGGGCGGCATGTTTGGTTCGCGTCCGGTGACAAGCTGAACGCGATCGATCCCGAAAGCGGTCGGATAATCCGGGCCATCGACGCAACGGCGATGGCCGGTACCGCTTTCGACGGCGAGCACATGTACCAGATCGCCGAAGACCGGATACAGAAAATCGATCCTGAAACGGGATCGGTGCTCGCGACCATTCCCGCGCCGATCAACGGCGGCAGTTCGGGGCTCGCATGGGCCGAGGGCGCGCTATGGGTCGGCCAGTATCGCGACCGGAAGATTCACAAGGTGGACCCGGAAACAGGCAGCATCCTGCGCACCATAGAATCCAGCCGCTTCGTCACCGGGGTTACCTGGGTCGATGGAGAATTGTGGCATGGAACCTGGGACGGCGACGAAAGCGATCTTCGGCGCATCGATCCCGAAACGGGCGCGGTGCTCGATCAACTGGACATGCCGTCCGGTACGGGCGTTTCCGGTCTCGAATCCGATGGCGGTGACAGGTTTTTCTGTGGGGGCGGAAACAGCGGGACCGTCAGGGTCGTCCGCAGGCCGAGACACAGCTCCGCGGCTTGAGAGGGCTCAAAGCGTTCGACCGATCGCCAGGAATTTTTCGCGGCGATGTTCGCGATAGTCCATATTGTTCCCGGCAAGTTCGGCGAAGCCCTTTTCGATCTGCTCGCCCGCGGCCTCGATCACCTTCTGCGGCGCCCTGTGGGCGCCGCCGATGGGCTCGGGAATAATGGCGTCGATCACCTTCAGGCCCATCAGGTCCTGAGCGGTGATCTTCATGTTTGTGGCGGCATCCTTGGCGCGCGCGGAGTCGCGCCACAGGATCGAGGCCGCGCCCTCGGGCGAGATCACCGAATAGATCGCATGCTCCAGCATGTAGACCTGGTTGGCGGTGGCAATCGCGATGGCACCGCCCGAACCGCCCTCACCGATGACCACGGCGACGTTCGGCACTTTGAGGCCGAGGCATTTGGACGTTGATTGGGCGATGGCCTCGGCCTGGCCGCGTTCTTCCGCGCCGATGCCGGGATAGGCGCCGGTCGTGTCGACGATGCTGATCAGCGGAATGCCGAAACGGTCTGCCAGATCCATGACGCGCACCGCCTTGCGGTAGCCTTCGGGGCGTGCCATGCCGAAATTGTGTTTCAGGCGGCTCTGCGTGTCATTGCCCTTTTCCTGCCCGATCACGGCCACGGACTCGCCCTTGAAGCGGGCGAAGCCGGCGATCACGGCGTTGTCTTCGCCATAGGCGCGGTCGCCGGCAAGCGGCGTGAAATCGGTGAACAGGTCGCGCACATAATCCAGGCAATGTGGTCGATCGGGGTGGCGGGCCACCTGCGCCTTCTGCCAGGGCGTCAGGGACCGGTACACTTCGATAAGCGCATCCTTGGAGCGTTTTTCCAGGCGTGCGATCTCGTCGGCGACGTCCACGGCTTCGCCGCTTTCGGCGAGCTTTTTCAGTTCGAGAATCTGGCCTTCGAGATCGGCAACGGGCTTTTCAAAATCGAGATAGTTATACATTCACTCGCCAAATCGAACACGAGACACTGCGATAAAGGCATCTCTTGGTTGAACACGGCCTGCCGCCGGTAATGTGACGCTCCACATAACGTCGATGAGGCTAATCGGCAAGCGGATGGTGCTTTTGAACCAGTTCGGCAAGGCGTTTTTCAAGCACATGCGTATAGATTTGCGTCGTTGATATGTCGGAATGGCCCAGCAATTCCTGCACCGCGCGCAAATCCGCGCCGTTCTGCAGCAGATGACTTGCAAAGGCGTGGCGCAGCACATGCGGGGAGATCTTTGCCGTCTCGATGCCCGCGCGGGCGGCAACCGTCTTCAATTCCCGCGCGAAGACCTGGCGTGAAAGATGCCCGCTTTCCGAACCCGCCGGGAACAGCCAGGGGCTTTCGGATCTGGCGGATCCGGCCGTGCGCACGGCTAGCCAGGCCTGCATCGCGCTGCGCGCCTTGCCCGATAGCGGCACGATGCGCTCTTTGCCGCCCTTGCCGCGCACCGCGAAGAAACGCTCGTCGCGCAGCGCTACCGTCACCGGCAGGCTCACCAGTTCCGAGACGCGCAGACCCGAGGCATACAGCACTTCGAGCAGCGCGTGGAGCCGCAGCGCTGCGACCTGTTCGGGGCTGCCGGACGCGGCTTCGCGCGCGTCCGCCTCGGCGCGCTCGAGCAGGCGGCCGGTCTCCTCCTCGCTCAGTGTCTTGGGAAGTCCGCGCCCCCTTTTGGGGCTGTCGAGAATGCCGGTGGGATCGTCGCCGCGCAGGCCTTCCGAATAGAGAAACTGGAAAAATTGCCTGAGCGCGGAGAGTTTGCGGGTCTGGGTCGTCGCCGCGAAACCCTGAACCGAAAGCGCGCTCAGAAAATCGCGCAGATCGTCCGCTCCCGCGTCCTGCAAAGCGCGGCCTTTCGCGGCGATGTGCTGCGCGGCGTCTTCCAGGTCGCGGCGGTAGGAGGCGAGCGTGTTGTCGCTGGCGCCGCGCTCGGCGGCCATCATCTCCAGAAACGCCTCGATTCGTGCGCCGCTGCCGACCTTGAGTGTCATTGCGATGGATTCAGCTTCTCTGCGGGGATCCGCACGCTCATCTCGCCCGTTTGCGGTTCAACGAAGGTCACGAGCGCGATCATGGCCCCGTAAACCAGGCTTGCAAGAATCGCCACGATAACCAGTAGCCGAAAAAGCGTCGGCATGCGTTCAAAGCCCCATCTTGTGGTCCCCTACCCAGCCCGTTTATGGGATGCCGCTCCTGTCTTTGCAAGCGCAGGGGGCAAGCGCACGGACATGTATATGTGCTGCTTGTCCGTCAAGCGCTTGACGGATCATGGCTTTTGTGTCGAAACCGGCAGGCAGAGGCGCGAGCATGACAGTCACCGAAAATCCATCCGTTGCAGATACGAAGAATCTCGTCCGCCGGCTTGGCAAGCGGTCGCTTGTCTTCGTTGGTCTGATGGGTGCTGGCAAGACGGTCATCGGCCGGCGCGTGGCCGATGCGCTGAAACTGCCTTTCATCGACAGCGATCACGAGATCGAGACGGTGTCGCGCATGACCGTGCCGGACCTCTTCGCCACCTATGGCGAAGCCGAGTTCCGCGCTCTGGAGCGCCGGGTGATCGCCCGGTTGCTCAAGAGCGGGCCGCGCGTGGTCTCCACCGGCGGCGGGGCGTTCATGAACGTCCAGACGCGCCGGACGGTCGTCCGCCGGGGGATCTCGGTCTGGCTCAAGGCGGATCTTCCCACTCTGATGGAACGCGTCGGTCGCCGCTCCAACCGGCCGCTTTTGAACGGTGACGATCCTGAAGGTGTGATGCGCCGCCTCATCGACGAGCGCTATCCGCTTTATGCCGAGGCCGACATCGTCGTGCACTCGCGCGAGGAGGCGAAGGAGGTCATCGTCAACGAGGTGATCGCTGCGCTTGACCAATATCTGCAAACCCGGTCTTCCAAACGCGGAGATCGGAACGGGAAGGACAGCCGATTATGAGCGATGCGATTGCAGCGCCCGCCACCGTTAAGGTCTCGCTGGGCGCGCGCTCCTATGACATTCTGATCGGGCCGGGTCTTCTCCAGCGGGCAGGTGCGGAGATTGCACGCCGTCTGCCTGGCGTCCGTGCCGCCATCGTCACGGATGCCAATGTCGCGGAAAACCACCTTGCCACGCTTCAGGCTGGGCTTTCCGCCGCCGGAATAGAGGCAGCGGCCATCACCGTGGCGCCCGGCGAGCGCTCGAAAAGTTTCGGCACGCTCGAAGAGGTTGTTTCCGGCATTCTCGACGCGCGTCTGGAACGCGGCGATATCGTCATTCCTCTGGGGGGTGGCGTTGTCGGCGATCTCGCCGGTTTTGCCTCCGGCATCGTCCGGCGCGGCATGCATTTCGTGCAGGCGCCGACATCGCTGCTCGCGCAGGTGGATTCCTCCGTTGGCGGTAAGACCGGCATCAACACGGCGCACGGCAAGAATCTCGTTGGCGTCTTTCATCAGCCGCAGCTCGTCATTGCCGACACGGCGGTGCTCGACACGCTTTCGCCGCGCGAATTTCGCGCCGGCTATGCCGAGGTCGCCAAATACGGGCTGATTGATCGGCCGGATTTCTTCGCCTGGCTGGAAGAAAACTGGCAGGCGGTTTTCTCTGGCGGCGTGGAGCGGGTAGAGGCCATCGCGCAATCCTGTCGGGCCAAGGCCGATGTGGTGGCGCGCGACGAACTGGAGACGGGCGACCGCGCCTTGCTCAATCTCGGCCACACCTTCGGACATGCGCTGGAGGCGGCCACCGGCTATGACAGTGCGCGTCTCGTGCATGGCGAGGGCGTGGCCATCGGCATGGCGTTGGCGCATCGCTTTTCCGCGCGGCTCAATCTGGCAAGCCCCGACGATGCCGGGCGTGTCGAGACGCATCTCGCCGCCGTCGGCCTGCCGACCCGGCTGTCCGACGTGCCGGGCGATTTGCCTGGCGCCGAGCGGCTTTTGACCTATATCGCGCAGGACAAGAAGGTGTCGCGCGGCGCGCTCACCTTCATTCTCACCCACGGCATCGGCCGGTCTTTCGTGGCGAAGGATGTGCCGACCAGCCAGGTTCTTTCCTTTCTTGAGGAGTCTCTTTCGCAATGACACCAGAGATTTGGATCACCGGTGGCAGCATTGTGGGCCTGATCGCGCTCTCTTTCCTGTTCTCGGGAACCGAAACGGGCATGACCGCGGTTTCGCGGGCCAGACTGCACACGATGGAGGCGAACGGCGATGCGCGTGCCGGTCTCGTCGACCGGCTGATCCTTCGCCGCGACCGGCTGGTCGGCGCTTTGCTCATCGGCAACAATCTCGTCAATATTCTTGCCTCGGCGCTGACGACCAGCCTGTTTCTGAAGCTCTTCGGCGATGCGGGCGTGCTTTACGCCACCGTCATCATGACGGTGCTGCTGGTGATCTTCGCGGAGATTCTGCCCAAGTCCTGGGCGCTCGCGAAACCGGAGATGTTCGCGCTCACCGTGTCGCCCTTCGCGCGCATCGTCGTGTTGTTGTTCGGCCTTCTGTCTTCGCTTGCAAACGGCATTGTACGGCTGATGCTTTCGGTCTTCGGTGTCGATCTGCAAAGCCGCGAATCCATGCTTTCGGCCCATGAAGAGCTGCGCGGCACCGTCGAGGTTCTGCACCGCGAGGGCGCCGTGGTGAAGCAGGACCGCGACCGCGTCGGCGGTCTGCTCGACCTTCACGAGCTCGAACTTTCGGACGTGATGATCCACCGCACCAACATGCGTTCCGTTAACGCCGACGAGGCACCGGAAGTGGTGGTGCGCGAGATCCTGCGAAGCCCCTATACCCGCATACCGATCTGGAAAGGGTCGACCGAAAACATTGTCGGCGTCGTCCATGCCAAGGATCTCCTGCGCGCGCTGGGCGATGTGGAGAACGATTATTCCAGGATCGACATCGCCAAGGTGGCGTCGAAGCCCTGGTTCGTGCCCGATACGACCACATTGCAGGACCAGCTCAATGCCTTCCTGCGGCGCAAGGCGCACATAGCCATCGTCGTCGACGAATATGGCGAGGTGGAAGGTCTGGTGACGCTCGAAGACATCATCGAGGAAATTGTCGGCGACATCGCCGACGAGCACGATGTGGAGGTGCAGGGCGTCAAGCAGGAAGCCGACGGCTCCATCGTGGTTGAAGGCTCCGTTCCGATCCGCGACCTGAACCGGGCGCTCGACTGGGATCTGCCCGACGAGGAGGCGACGACGATCGCCGGTCTCGTCATCCACGAGACGCAGACCATTCCCGAGGAAAAGCAGGCCTTCACCTTCTTCGGCAAACGCTTCATCGTCATGAAGCGCGACAAGAACCGCATCACAAGGCTGCGGATCAGGCCGCTCGCCTGATCCGGGCGCTGGCGCTGCTTCTGATTGTTGGCCCCGGAAATGACCATGGTCATTCTTGCTCCTATCTCTCGATTGTAGACGTTGGAGCATCGATATGACGGTTCAGGTATCCGATCCCGGGTCAAGGCGCGCGCTGCAGTCGATCGTCTCAGGGGATTGGTAAAATCCTATTGAGAGAATCAGGCCGACCGCCCCTCACCAGCGCGTCGGTTCTCCCGGCGCAGCCGGTTCGATGGCCAATGCGTGCACGGGGTCCTTCAGTTCCTCGGCGAGCAGGTCGTTGACGGCCCGGTGCCGTTCCACGCGGCTCATGCCGGCAAATGCCCCTGCGACAATCCGCACGCGGAAATGCGTTTCGCCGGTGCCGTCGAAATGCTCCTGATGGCCCGCATGCAGATGGCTCTCATTGATCACGGCGAGCCGCTCGGGCGAAAAAGCGTCCGTAAGCTTGCTTTCTATTGTCGATTGGATGGACAATCGTGTCTCCTCGTACCATATGGGGGGCATCCCCAAATTAACATTCGATTCAAGCGCTAGGTCGAATTTTGGCCAAAAGTCAATTCTTGTATCCCTGCGCTGAGCGGCCATACTTCCACACTGATTTGGTGACACGCAGTCCGATATGAAACCCTACTCGAAATATTTCGAGAAAATTCGCATCCGCCCCGATCCGAAGGCGGAGGCAAAGTCGCGCGCGCCCCGCTGCCAGTGGGACGGGTGCGACGAGGCCGGCCTGCACCGCGCTCCCGTGGGGCGCCATGCGGAAGGCCACTATTTCCGCTTCTGCGTCGACCATGCCCGGCAATACAACAAGGGCTACAACTATTTCTCGGGTCTGAGCGATTCCGAGGTCGCCCGTTACCAGAAGGAAGCGCTTACCGGCCATCGGCCGACCTGGAAGATCACCGGCAATGGGGAAGCGCGCGCCGCGGCGGATTTCTCGACCTACAGGTCGGGCCGTGCTGCCTATCACAACCGCATGGGTGATCCGTTCAACCTTTTCGGCGAGCAGCAGGCGGCACGGAAGCCGCGCGAGAAACGGTTGAAGCCGCTTGAGGCCAAGGCGCTGGAAACGCTGGGCCTGGGCGCACAAGCGACTGGCGAAGAGATCAAGTCGCGTTATAAGAATCTGGTGAAGCAACACCATCCCGATGCGAATGGTGGCGACCGGGGGTCCGAAGACCGGCTCAGAAGCGTGCTCGAGGCATACCGGCTGTTGAAACAGGCGGGTTTCTGTTAAGGCGAGCGTCTGGTAAGACGCGTCGAACCCAGTCTGATGAGACGCTCCGGAAAAAAGAACAGTTCAAGCGATGCGGGCGAGGGCCTGGCCGCTGGAGGCATGATGAACAAGATTGACCGCGATATCGCCAATTTGCCCGATACGACCGTTTCGGTGAAAGACACATTCGGCTTTGAGTCGGACATGGTCGTGCCGGCCTTTTCCGTGGCCGATTCCCACGTGCCCGACGTCGACCCCGATTATCTGTTCGACAAGCAGACGACGCTCGCCATCCTGGCCGGCTTCGCCCACAACCGCCGTGTGATGGTTTCCGGCTATCACGGCACCGGCAAGTCGACCCATATCGAGCAGGTCGCCGCGCGTCTCAACTGGCCTTGCGTGCGCATCAATCTCGACAGCCATGTCAGCCGTATCGACCTCGTCGGCAAGGACGCCATCGTCGTCAAGGAAGGCAAGCAGGTTACCGAGTTCAAGGACGGTATCCTGCCCTGGGCCTACCAGCACAATGTCGCGCTCGTTTTCGACGAATATGACGCCGGCCGCCCGGACGTGATGTTCGTCATCCAGCGTGTCCTGGAATCCTCCGGCCGTCTGACCCTGCTCGACCAGAGCCGCGTCGTCCGCCCGCATCCCGCGTTTCGCCTGTTCGCCACCGCCAACACGGTCGGCCTCGGCGACACGACGGGCCTCTATCACGGCACGCAGCAGATCAACCAGGCGCAGATGGACCGTTGGTCCATCGTCACCACGCTCAACTATCTGCCGCACGATGATGAAGTGGCCATTGTCCGGGCCAAGAACAAGCATTTCCAGGACGAGAAGGGCCACGAAGCCGTTTCGCGCATGGTCCGCGTCGCCGATTTGACGCGTTCGGCCTTCATGAATGGCGACCTGTCGACCGTCATGAGCCCACGTACGGTGATCATGTGGGCCGAAAACGCCGAAATCTTCGGCGATGTCGGCTTCGCCTTCCGTCTTACCTTCCTCAACAAGTGCGACGAGCTGGAGCGGGCCCTGGTCGCCGAGTTCTATCAGCGCGCCTTCGGTGAGGAACTGCCGGAAAGTGCGGCCAACGTCGCGCTGAGCTAGGAGGAGGAACGATGCGTTACCAGGGTGGATGTCATTGCGGCGCCGTACGCTACAGCGTCGATGTCGATCTTGAGAATCCGATCACCTGCAATTGCTCTTATTGCAGCAAGCGCGGCAGCATTCTCGCTTTTACGCCGCTGGAAGAATTCTCTCTGGAAAAGGGCGATGAGAGCCTGACGGAATATCGTTTTAACACCAACACGATTGAGCATCTCTTCTGTTCCAGATGCGGTATGGAATCCTTCGCGCGGGGCGCGATGCCGGATGGCACCAAGATGGCGGCGGTCAATGTGCGCTGCCTCGACGGTGTCGATCTGGACGCGCTCAAGCCGCAGGAATACGACGGTCGCGCGCGCTGACCCGGCCGAGAGAAGACAGCCCGTGAGCCAGACCAACCGCAAGCCCGGACAACCCGCCGAAGCGCCGCTCGATCCGTTCAAGCGCGCCACGACCGCCTGCATGCGCGCCGTCGCCGGCGATCACGAGCTTGAGGTTTCCTTTTCCAAGGACAAGCCGTCGCTCACGGGCAGTCGCGCCCGCCTTCCGGACCTGCCAAAGCGGGCCACGTCCGAAGCCCTCACCGTCACGCGCGGCATCGGCGATTCCATGGCGTTGCGCCGCGCCTGCCACGACGTCGACCTTCACCGCCGCCTCGCGCCGGAAGGCAACGAGGCGCGCGCCATCTACGACGCGGTCGAGCAGGCCCGTGTCGAGGCCATAGGGTCGCGCGCCATGCAGGGCATGGGCGATAACATCGCTGCCATGCTGCAGGACAAGTATGAACGCGCCAATCTGGCCGAAGTGACCGAGAAGGCCGATGCGCCGCTCGAGGAAGCCATAGCGCTTATGGTGCGCGAGAAGCTGACGGGTCGTCCCGCGCCCAGGAGTGGTGAAAAGCTCGTTTCGCTGTGGCGCGACTGGATCGAGGACAAGGCCGCCGCGGACATGGATGCGCTGGCCGGACAGATCGACGACCAGAACGGTTTCGCCCGTGCCGTGCGCGACCTGCTTTCCTCCATCGATCTCGGCGAGGATCTTGCCGAGGAGGAGCAGACCGAGGAGAGCGAGGAAGACAGCGACGCGCCGGAGGCTCAGGAACAGGCCGAGGAAAGCGAACAGGACGAGTCCGGCGGCGAGGAGAGTGAGGGTGAGGAGTCTTCTGGCGAGAGCGAGGACACCGAGACCGGCGAGAGCGAAGCCGGCGACACCACCGCCGACGATGTGTCCGAGGACGACGAGCTCGATTCGGAAACGCCGGGCGAGGCGCGCCGTCCCGACAGCCCGTTCGACCAGGCCGCCCGCGACATCGACTACAAGGTCTTCACCACCGAATTCGACGAGACGATCGGTGCCGAGGAGCTGTGCGACGAGGAAGAACTCGACCGCCTCCGCGCCTTTCTCGACAAGCAGCTCGCCAATCTTCAAGGGGTCGTCGGGCGTCTGGCGAACCGTCTGCAACGCCGCCTGATGGCGCAGCAGAACCGTTCCTGGGACTTCGATCTCGAGGAAGGCGTGCTGGACACGGCGCGGCTCGTGCGCCTCGTCATCGATCCCATGCAGCCGCTCTCCTTCAAGCAGGAGCGCGACACCAATTTCCGCGACACGGTGGTGACGCTGGTGCTCGACAATTCGGGCTCCATGCGCGGCCGGCCGATCACGGTCGCCGCCACCTGCGCCGACATTCTCGCCCGCACGCTGGAGCGCTGCGGCGTGCGCGTCGAGATCCTCGGCTTCACCACGCGTGCGTGGAAGGGCGGGCAGGCGCGCGAGAAATGGCTGAAGGAAGGCAAGCCCGCCAATCCCGGACGTCTCAACGACCTGCGCCACATCATCTACAAGAGCGCCGATGCGCCCTGGCGTCGTGCCCGCCGCAATCTCGGTCTGATGATGCGTGAGGGGCTTTTGAAGGAAAACATCGACGGCGAGGCGCTTCTTTGGGCGCACCAGCGCCTGATGGCCCGGCCCGAGCAGCGCAAGATCATGATGATGATCTCCGATGGCGCGCCGGTCGACGATTCCACCCTGTCTGTCAATCCCGGCAACTATCTGGAGCGGCATTTGCGCGGCGTCATCGACCTGATCGAGACCCGCTCACCGGTCGAACTTCTGGCCATCGGCATCGGCCATGACGTCACGCGCTACTACCGCCGCGCCGTCACCATCGTCGATGCGGAAGAGCTCGCCGGCGCCATGACCGAGCAGCTTGCCTCGCTCTTCGAGGAAGAGGGCGCGCGTCGCGGCGGCGGCGCGATGCGGCGTGCGGGCTGAGGGTGTCGCTCTGTCGGTTTTCGCCATTTGCGCGCTTTCGCGATGCACGGCCGCACCCGTCAATGCGATAACGCGCTTGTTCTCTTCCCTGTTCCCGCAATGCAAACCGGACAGCGCTTCGCTCCCCCGTTCGTTCCCGAACGTCGTGGGGCCGCACCTTCCGGCCGTCGATTCGATGCGTGGAGTTTATCGCTGGCTCGGGCGAGGTGTTCTCCTCGCATTCGCCTTCGTCTCCACGGCACACGCGCAGGAACCCGCCATTCCGACGGCGGTGAACGCCGTGCCGATCCGCCATTTCGCCGTCGGTTCCCACGAGACCCGTTTCGGCCCGTTGGAATTCGTCGGCGGCTTGTCGATGAGCTCTCCGGTCGATCATTTCGGCGCTTTCTCCTCGTTTCGCTTCACCTCGCCCGGAGCGGCGGTCATGGGCGTTTCCGACACCGGTTTCTGGTTCTTCGGAACGCTGATCCGCGATGCCGAAGGCAGACCCGCCGGCTTCGCCGATTTCAGTATGCAGCCCATGGTCGATGGCGATGGCAATTCGACCCGCGAAAAATGGACAACGGATGCCGAGGGCATCGCCGTCAAGGATGAACTGGCGACCGTCAGCTTCGAGCGCGTTCAGCGCATCGCCGAGTTCGAGATTGAACGCGACGCGATGGGCGCTGCCGTGCGCGATCTGGATTTTCTGGTGCCGCGCCGCGAATTGCGCAGCAATCGCGGCTTCGAGACCATCGCCTATGCGCCGCCGGGCGGACGGCTTGGCGGCGCGCGCGTCGTCGTTGCCGAGCGCAGCATCGATGAGGACGGCAATTGCTTTGCCGCCATTCTCGAAGGCCCGATGAAGGGAATCTTCAAGGTTGCGCGGTCGGAGGGGTTCGACATCACCGACGGCGCGTTCCTCCCCGACGGCGATCTGCTTTTGCTGGAACGCCGTTTCGCCTTCGCCAGTGGTGTGGCCATGCGCCTGCGTCGCATCGATGGCGCAACCGTTGCGCCGGGCAGCGTCGCCGATGGGCCGGTGCTTTTCACCGCCGGCATGGATTACCAGATCGACAACATGGAAGCGCTCGATGTCTGGCAGCGCGCCGACGGCGCAACCATGGTGTCGCTCATGTCCGACGACAACCACTCGCTCCTGCAACGCAATCTCTATCTGGAATTCCGGTTGCACGGCGATTGAGCGTCGATGTGCGCGCCTCTCAGCCGCCGCGTTTCGCGCGCGTCGCCGTTTCGTCGACCGCCAACCCATCTGCGCTCAGAACAACGCCAAACTGCACCTCGGCCTCCGCCGCCGTGTAATACCCCAGCGCCACGTCCCCGAGCACCTTTTCCGGCGCGCGTCGGAACGGATCGCCATAGCCGCCGCCACCCGGCGTCCCCACACAGACCCGGTCGCCTGCCTTGAGTGGAATGTCCTGCTCCTTTGAAAGATGCGGCGGCACGTGTGCCGCACCGTCGCGCCACACCGTCACCGTGTTCACCCCGCCGTCTTTCCCGCCGAGCACGCCTTGCGGGCCCGAGCGGCCGTGGTCCATCACGAAGGAGGCGCGGGCATCGCCGCGCAGAAGCTCCACCTCGTAGGAGAGGCCGAACCCGCCGCGCTGTTCGCCGGCCCCGCCCGAACCCTCGCGCAGAGCGTAGCGCCGGTAAAGCACCGGGAAGGCCTGCTCCATCACCTCCACCGGCGGCGATTTGGAGATACCGATGGTGGAGCAGCCATTGGTCAGACCGTCATGGTCGGCATTGCCGCCATAGCCGCCGCCGGAGATCTGGTACATCACGAAATCGCGGCCCCGCGCCGGGTCGTGCCCGCCAAGCGCGAAATTGCCGCTGGAACCCGCCGGTGCTGCAGTCACCTTCTCCGGCAGCGCCTTCACCATGGCCGCGAACACGGCCTCGGCGATGCGCTGCGAGACCTCGGCGGCGCAGCCTGAAACCGGGCGCGGATAGCGCGCATCGAGAAACGTGCCTTCCGGCCGGTGGATGATCAGCGGCTCGAATGCGCCCGCGCTCAGCGGCACTTCGGGGAAGATATGGCGCATCGCCAGATAGACGGAGGAAAGCGTTGTGGCGAGCACGCTGTTCATCGGTCCCATGCAGGGCGGGCTCGATCCTTCGAAATCGAAGGTCAGCGTGTCGCCCTTCTTTTCGATGGCGAGCGCGATGGTCAGCGGTGCGTCCACCACGCCGTCGGAATCCACGAAGGCCTCGCCGCGATAGACCCCGTCGGGGATCGGCGCGATCAGCGCGCGCATCTGTGTCGCCGCGCGCCGGCGCAATTCGGCGATGGCCTGGCGCACCGTCTCGTCGCCATAGCGGTCGAGCACCTGCGCCAGCCGCTCGGCGCCCACTTCCAACGCCGCGCCCTGCGCGCGGATATCGCCGATACGCTGGTCCGCAACGCGGATGTTGGAGCAGATGATCGCGTAGATTTCCGGGTCCAGTTCGCCTTTCTTGAAAAGCTTCACCGGCGGCAGGCGCAGCCCTTCCTGTTCCACCGCCGTGGCGGAGGCGGAGAATCCGCCCGGAACCGCGCCGCCGATATCGGGCCAATGGCCGGTGTTGGAGAGCCAGCAGAAGATTTTCCCGTCGCGCCAAACCGGCATGGCAAAACGCACATCCATGAGATGCGTGCCGCCGAGATACGGGTCGTTGACGATGTAGATGTCGCCGGGTTCGGGCGCTGCGGTGTCCCCGCTGGCGATGCGTTCGATGAGTGTGCGCGTCGAATACTGCATCACGCCGACAAAGACCGGCAGCCCGGCAGAGCCTTGCGCGATCAGCGCGCCGTCCTCGGCGGCATAAATGCCGTCCGAACGGTCGTTGGCCTCGGCGATGACGGGCGAGAAGGCGGCGCGTGAGAAAGTCAGGTCCATCTCGTCGCAGACCTGCTGGAGTGCCGCCTGGATAACGGAAAGCGTGATGGCGTCGAGGGTGAGGGTGTCGGTCATCGGCGCGTTCCCACCGTGATGATGATGTTTCCGTCGGCATCCGACATCGCGCGATCGCCGGGCTCGATCACCGTCGTGGTGTCGAGCTGTTCCAGAATCGCGGGACCTTCGATCTCCGCATCGAGCGGCAGCTTTTCGCGGGCATAAACCGGCGTGTCATGCCAGCTTCCCGAAAACCACACCCGCCGCGTTTCACTCAGCGCTTCGGCAAGCCTCGCCACGCGCCCGGCCGGGTCGATCAGGCTGGCGAGATCGATGTCCGCCCGCACACCGATCACCGAAGTGTTGAGATTGACGAGATTGGCGCGGATTTCCGGCAGCCGCACCTTGAAGCGTTTGTAATAGGCATCCTCGAAAAGCGCCTGCAGCGTGTCGCGGTCGATGTCGGGGCCGGGCAGGGGCACATTGATGAGATGCGTCTGGCCGACAAACTGCATGTCCGCCGTGTGCACGCATTCGATGCGCTCCGGCTGCACGGTCTCCTCGGCGATCAGCGTCTCGCCCTCGGCGCGCTGTTCTTGGAGAACGCTTTTGACGAGCGCCACATCCAGGCTCGCAACGGGCCGGTTCACCGTGCGCACGAAATCGTGCCGCAGGTCCGCCACGACGCAGCCGAGTGCGTTGGTGATGCCCGGCCGCGCCGGCACCATCACGCGCGGAATGCCCAGTTCCCGGGCCAGGGCTGCCGCGTGCAGCGGTCCCGCGCCGCCGAAAGCGAACAGCGCGAAATCGCGCGGGTCGTGCCCCTTGCCCATGCGGATGGCGCCCGCCATTTTTATGTTGGCGATCTTCAGCACCGCCCCGGCGGCCTCCACGCCCGAAAGGCCGAGATGGCTTCCCAGCCTGTTCTCGAAAATCGCGTCGACATCGGCAACCGAGACCGGATTGTCCACAGAGAGCAGTTTCTTGGGGTTCAGCCGGCCGAGCAGAAGATTGGCGTCGGAAATGGTGGGCGCTGCGCCGCCGCGGCCATAGCAGATCGGCCCGGGCGTGGCGCCCGCGCTCTGCGGCCCCACTTCCAGCAGCCCCGCATCGTTGACGCGGGCAATCGAGCCGCCGCCGGCGCCCACCGTGTGCACATCCACCATCGGCACATGGATCGGCATGGCATATTCAACCTCGATCTCGTTGGAGACCGCCGGACGCGCGCCGCGCACCAGCGCCACGTCGGTGGATGTGCCGCCCATGTCATAGGTGATGAGGTTGTCGACACCGGCCCGTCGTGCCGTGAAGGCAGCCGCCATGACGCCCGAAGCCGGGCCCGACATCACCGTCTTGGCCGCTTCGCGTGCCACATGGGCGGCGGAGATCATGCCGCCATTGCCGTTCATCACCAGAAAGTCGCGGGCATAGCCGAGCCCTCTGAGCTCGTTCGATAGCCGGGCGACATAGCGCTCCAGAATCGGCTGCACCGATGCGTTGACGGTGGCGGTCACGCCGCGTTCGAACTCACGCGCTTCCGACAACAGAGCGTGTCCAGTGGTGATGTAATTGTTGGGCCAGGACTCGGCGGCGATTTCGGCCGCGCGCTTCTCATGCGCCGGGTTCGCATAGGCATGCAGAAAGTGTATCACCAGTGACACACAGCCCGCGTCGAGCAGCGCCTCGACCGCCGCGCGCACGCCGTCCTCGTCGAGCGCGGTAAGCACATCGCCCGATGCGTCCATGCGCTCGCTGACCTCCAGCCGCAAATCGCGCGGCACCAGGGGTTCGAACGTGCCCGTCATGCCATAGGCCTGCGGCCGCGTGCGGCGCCCGAGCTCGATGATATCGCGAAAACCGGCCGTCGTGATCATGCCGGTTCTGGCAAGCTGCCGCTCCAAAACGGCATTGGTCGTCGTGGTCGTGCCATGCACGATCAAGCCGATCTCGGAGGCTGGCACGCCCGTCTCCTGAATGGCGTTGACGACGCCGAAGGCCTGGTTCTCGATCGTGGTCGGGGTCTTGGCGACACGCACTCGAGGCCCCATATCGGAGCCGGAGCGTGTGTCGATCAGGATCAGATCGGTGAAGGTGCCGCCCACATCGATGCCGGCGACAACGGAACCCGAATTGATGCCTTTTTTCTCATTCATTGGGAAAATCCGGAATGCGAAACCTTTTTTGACCCGACGATATGAAATAGGTGTCGAACGCTGGAAACTTGACGTCAAATTCATTTGTATACTAATAATCTCGGCAGGCAAGAGCAGCCATCGATGCCGTGATTTGAGTTTGCAACCGCAACCGAAACAGGCATACAGACTTCCGACCGAACGAGGAAAGTATCCATGGACAGCGCTGCGCTCCGCGAGGCCGAAGCCGAAAAGACCACCGAATTCCCGATTCCCGCCGGCTGTTTTGCCGAGCGTGTGACGTCGGTGAAGCATTATACGGACAATCTGTTCGCCTTTCGCATCACGCGTCCGCAGAGCTTCCGTTTCCGCTCCGGCGAGTTCGTCATGATCGGTCTTCCCAATGCGGAGAAGCCTGTTTTCCGTGCCTATTCCATCGCCAGCCCGAGCTGGGACGAGGAAGTGGAATTCTTCTCCATCAAGGTGCCGGACGGTCCGCTGACCCAGCATCTGCAGAAGATCCAGCCCGGCGACACGGTGTTGATGCGGCAGAAATCCACCGGCACGCTCGTCAACGATGCGCTGACGCCTGCGAAGAACCTCTACATGATCTCCACCGGCACGGGTATCGCGCCATTCGCGAGCCTGATCCGCGATCCGGAGACCTATGAGAAGTTCGACAATATCATCCTCACCCACACCTGCCGCGACGTGGCCGAGCTCGATTACGGCAAGGAACTGGTGACTGCTCTCAAGGACGATCCGCTGATCGGCGAGCTTGTCGAGGGGCGCCTGACCCATTTCACCTCGACCACGCGCGAGACCTCGCCCGTCATGGGGCGCATCACGACGCTGATCGAGAATGGCGAGCTGTTCAAGGCGCTCGGCACCGAGCCCCTCGATCGCGAGCAGGACCGCGTGATGATCTGCGGCTCCATGGCCATGCTCAAGGACGTCAAGGCGTTGGTCGAGAAGGCCGGTCTCAAGGAAGGCTCCAATGCCGAGCCGGCCGACTTCGTCGTCGAACGCGCCTTTGTTGGATAAGTATGCGTTTGCGCACCCGGTTCGTGGGAACCGGGGACGCGCAGCACGACTGACATCCTCCTCCCCGTAAGCGGGAAGAAGGGTCATGTGCACTGGTCCGGTTTCACAACCTCGCACTGTTCCAGCCGTATGTTTCACGCGCGGACCCGTTGAATAAACCGTCCGGGTCGCACAGGCGGCATTTCTTCATGCCGCCGGCAAACAAACCTTCGGTCCCCGCCTGTTACCTCTTGACCTCGCGCGCCAGGCATGTCAAAAGCCGATCCAATATATCGATAAATCCGGATATTTAGATAATGAGAAAACCCGAAGCCATCGAAGCGCTTTCCGCTCTCGGGCAGGAAACCCGGCTCGACGTGTTTCGCCTTCTGGTGAAGGCCGGGCCGGGCGGTTTGCCGGCCGGTGAGGTCGCGGCGAGGCTGGATGTGGTGCAGAACACCGCATCCGCCCACCTCAAAGTGCTGACGCAATCGGGCATGATCCGAGCGGAGAGGCAAGGGCGCGTCATTCGCTACCACGCGGACATGACCGGTTTCCGCGATCTCCTTTCCTTCTTGATGGAGGACTGCTGCAACGGAAATCCCGACCTTTGCCGCCCCGCCATCGAGGCGGCCACTTGTCATTGCTAGGAGGCAAGACCATGCGCGATCGGCCTTTCAATGCGCTTTTCCTGTGCACCGGCAATTCGGCCCGCTCCATCCTTGCCGAAGCGATCCTGAACCGCGTCGGCGCGGGCCGCTTCATGGCCTATTCGGCAGGCTCCCGGCCCAGGGGTGCGGTGCACCCTTACGCGGTGGAACTGCTCGAACACATGAATCACGATGTCGCTTTCGCGCGCTCGAAGGATTGGGCCGAGTTCGCGACGCCCGAAGCGCCGAAGCTGGATTTCGTCTTCACGTTATGCGACAGCGCGGCTCAGGAAGCTTGCCCCGTTTGGCCCGGTCAGCCGATGACGGCCCATTGGGGCCTGCCCGACCCGGCTGCGGTCTCCGGTACCGAGGCCGAAAAACACCTCGCTTTCGCAGACACATACCGCATGCTCAACAACCGCATTTCCATTTTCACGGCGCTGCCGTTCGCTTCGCTCGACCGGCTTTCCCTTCAGCGGCGTCTCGACAATATCGGCCGCACGCCGGCGCATTCCCAATAGGAACCGTTTGATGACCGAGCATATTCTGCACCGATCCGACGCCCCGGCGGGCGGCATCGGCTTCTTCGAAAAATACCTCTCCATATGGGTGGCGCTTTGCATCGTCGCCGGCATTGCCCTCGGCAATCTGATGCCGGGCCTGTTCGGCTTTCTCGCCTCGCTCGAATACGCCTCGGTCAATCTGGTCGTCGCCGTTCTCATCTGGGCCATGGTTTTCCCGATGATGGTCAATGTCGACTTTGCCAGCCTCAGCCATATCGGCGACCGGCCCAAGGGCCTCGTGCTGACGCTTGCCGTCAACTGGTTCGTCAAGCCCTTCACCATGGCAGCCCTCGGCGTTCTGTTTTTCGAATATGTCTTCGCCCCGTGGATCGCGCCCGCCGATGCGCAGCAATACATTGCCGGCCTGATCCTGCTCGGTGCCGCGCCGTGCACGGCCATGGTTTTCGTGTGGAGCCAGCTTACCCGGGGTGACGCCACCTACACGCTCGTGCAGGTCTCGCTCAACGATGTGGTGATGATCTTCGCCTTCGCGCCCATCGTTGCCCTGCTGCTCGGCGTCACCGACATCGCCGTGCCGTGGGAAACGCTTCTTCTGGCGACCGGACTTTACGTGGTCATTCCGCTCGTTGCCGGCGCCTTGACCCGAAAATGGCTCACCGGCCGCGCCTCCGGCGCCGAGGCCGAAAAGGCGGTCTCGGACTTCACCGCGTCGCTGAAACCTGTCTCCGTAATCGGCCTACTGGTCACGGTCGTGCTGCTCTTCGGATTCCAGGGCCATGTCATCGTCGCAAGGCCCATCCTGATCGTGCTGATCGCCGTGCCGCTTCTGATCCAGTCCTACGGCATCTTCTTCCTGACCTATTTCGCCGCCCGTATCTGGAAGGTGCCGTTCAATGTCGCCGCGCCCTGCGCCCTCATCGGAACGTCGAACTTCTTCGAACTCGCGGTGGCCGTCGCCATCAGCCTGTTCGGCTTGAACTCCGGCGCCGCCCTTGCCACGGTGGTCGGCGTTCTGGTCGAGGTGCCGGTGATGCTGTCGCTGGTCGCCTTCGCCAACCGCACCCGGGACTGGTTCCCCAAGAGCTGAACGAGAGACAAATGACCGCCACCATCTACCACAACCCAAAATGCGGCACCTCGCGCAACGTGCTGGCCATGCTCCGGGAGGCCGGCGAGGAGCCGCAGGTGATCGAATATCTCAAGACGCCGCCCGGCCGTGAAACCCTGGTGTCGCTGATTGCCGCCATGGGTGTGTCGCCGCGCGCGATCCTGCGCCAGAAGGGCACACCCTATGACGAACTCGGTCTTGGCGAAGACAAATGGAGCGACGACGAACTGATCGACTTCATGGTCGAGCACCCGATCCTGATGAACCGCCCCATCGTCCAAACCCCGCTTGGGACGAAGCTCTGCCGCCCTTCCGAGACTGTGCTGGAACTTCTGCCGGAAGACGCGGTGAAAGCCTTCACGAAGGAAGACGGCGAGGTGGTGAAGTAGATCCGATGCGCCGCGACACCTTCGCGCATTGACTTGGCCATGGGTGCGGGCGAGGGTGCCGGCCCGTGAGCCCGGATCGTCAAACACCGCCGCCGGCCATTCCCGCGCGGATCTGGAAGATCGCCGCCGTCACCGGCGCTGGCGCGTTCATGGCGATGCTGGATTCCACCGTCGTCAATCTCGCGCTGGAGACCATCCGCGAGGATTTCTCCACAACTCTGCCCCTAATCCAGTGGATCGCCACCGGCTATCTGATCGCATTGGCGATTTCGCTGCCGGCCGCGGCCTGGCTTGGAAACCGTTTCGGTTACGGCCGCCTGTGGGCGCTCAGCCTTGCCGGCTTTGCCGCGGCATCGGTGCTCTGCGCCATCGCGCCCGGTCCGTGGTCGCTGATCGCGGCCCGCTTTCTTCAGGGGCTGGCCGGCGGTCTCATGGTGCCGGCGGGACAGGCCGTCATCGGCGCGACAGCCGGCCCCAAGCAGCTTGGCCGTATCATGGGCGCGCTCGGGCTCGTCGTCGCGCTCGGCCCGGCCATTGGTCCGGCCATTGGCGGTCTGCTGCTCGATCACGCCTCATGGCGCTGGCTTTTCTGGATCAACGTTCCTGTCGGCGTGGCTGCCCTTCTCTTTGCCAGAGGCCTGGTTCCGCCCGGCGAACGCGACGAGACGCGCCGTCTCGATCTTGCGGGCTTGGTTCTGCTTGGCGCGGGATTGCCACTGTTTCTCTATGGCGCGACCGAGATCGGTGCCCAGGGCCTGACACGCATCGATCTGGTTTGCGTCGTCGTCGGCCTTTTGCTCGTCGCGAGGTTCGCCGTCAATGCCATGCGCGCGCGGCCACCGCTGATCGACCTCGCGCTTCTTCGTCGGCCCGTCTTCACCGCGGCCACGCTCACCACCGGTCTGACCGGCGCAAACATGTATGGCGGGCTTTTGCTTCTTCCGCTCTATCTCCAGGTGATCGCCGGCCGCGATACGGTGGAAACCGGCTTCCTGCTCCTGGCCATGGGGCTCGGCAGCGCTCTCGCGCTTCCGGTCGGTGGCACGTTGACGGATCGGTTCGGCGCCGGCCGGGTCACGCTCGCCGGCGGGGTCGCGCTTCTTGTCAGCACGCTGCCGTTTCTCCTGCCCACGCCTTTGCCTGCCGCGTGGCTCGCGCCGCTTCTCGTGCTCAGAGGCATTGGCATGGCGCTGGGGCAGATGCCGGCCATGACGGCGGCTTATGCCTCCGCCCGCAAGGAGGAGATGGGCGACGCGACAACGCTGGTCAACATCGTCCAGCGTGTTGGCGGCGCGGTTGGAGCGGTGGCGGTCGTCGTGCTTCTGGCTCATGCCGGCGGCGCCGCGGGTTATTTCAACGCGTTTCTCACCCTGTCGATCGTCTCTGCCCTGACCGTGCTTCTGGGAATGGTGATGATGCGTCTGACGGCGCGCGAGCGGCGCGAGGCGGCGGCTGGTTGAGCTTTCGAAGTTGGCGGAAATTGCCATACCGTGCTGTACATTTGTGTCCGACGCGCGTAGTAGGGCGCAAAAGCGTTGGCGAAATGGCCACGCTGCGCGCTCGCCAGACGATCTGCCCCAGACGATCTCTTAAAGCGCGCTCATTTCCGAAAGAAGATGAATGACCGAGTTCGAAGGCATTGTGCCGGCGCTTGGCCGGGCGTTGGACAAACGCGGCTATACCGAATTGACCCAGGTGCAGAAGGCTGTGCTGGAGTTGGAGCCCGCCGGCGCCGATGCGCTCGTTTCGGCACAGACCGGCTCCGGCAAGACCGTCGCCTTCGGCATCGCGCTGGCGCCGAGCCTGCTTGATGGCGAGGAACGCTTCGACCGTGCCGCCGCCCCGCTCGGTCTTGCCGTTGCGCCGACGCGCGAACTCGCGCTCCAGGTCAAGCGTGAGCTGGAATGGCTCTATGCCGAGACCGGTGCCGTCATCGCTTCCTGCGTCGGCGGCATGGACATTCGCACCGAGCGCCGTGCACTCGAGCGCGGTGCGCACATCGTCGTCGGCACGCCCGGGCGCCTGTGCGATCACATCCGCCGCAACGCGCTCGATATGTCGGATCTGCGCGCCGTGGTGCTGGACGAGGCCGACGAGATGCTCGATCTCGGTTTTCGCGAGGATCTGGAGTTCATTCTCGACGCGGCACCGGCTGAGCGCCGCACCCTCATGTTCTCGGCAACGGTTTCGCGCACCATCGCCAATCTGGCGAAGAACTATCAGCGTGATGCGGTCCGCATCACCACCGCCGCCGAGCAGAAGCAGCATGGCGATATCGACTATCGCGGCTTCCTCGCCATCCCCCAGGAGCGCGAAAACGCCATCATCAACGTGCTGCGCTACTATGAGGCGCGCAATGCGCTGGTGTTCTGCAACACGCGCGCCACCGTCAACCACATGACGGCCCGGTTCAACAATCGCGGCTTCTCGGTCGTCGCCCTGTCGGGTGAACTCAGCCAGAGCGAGCGCACCCATGCGCTTCAGGCCATGCGCGACGGGCGCGCCCGCGTCTGCGTGGCGACGGATGTTGCCGCCCGGGGCATCGACCTGCCCAATCTGGAGCTTGTGGTGCATGCCGACCTGCCCACCAACACCGAAACGCTTCTGCACCGCTCCGGCCGCACCGGCCGAGCGGGGCGAAAGGGCGTCAGCGCGCTCATCGTTGCGCCCAATGGCCGCCGCCGCGCCGAGCGCCTTCTGCGCGACGCCAAGGTGCGCCTCGAATGGGGCAGCCCGCCATCGGCCGAGGACGTTCTGCGCCGCGACGACGAGCGCCTCATGGCGGATCCGAACCTCGAAGAACCGATTCAGGAAAACGAGACCGATTTCGTCGAGGCCCTGCTTGCCAAACACGGTGCGGAGCAGGTGGCGGCGGCTTTCGTGCGCCTACATCGCGGCAAGCTTTCCGCGCCCGAGGATGTGACCGAAATCACCGTCCACGATGCCGACGGCATGCGCGAGGAGCGCAAACCGCGTCGCGAGGATTTCGACGAAAGCGTCTGGTTCTCGCTGTCCGTCGGGCGCAAGCAGAATGCCGAGCCGCGCTGGCTCATCCCGCTTCTGTGCCGCGCCGGCGAGCTCACCAAGCGCGAGATCGGCGCGATCAAGATGCAGCAGGACGAAACCTTCGTTCAGCTCGATGCGGCCAGTGTGGACCGTTTTCTTGCGGCCATCGGTCCGCAGGCGGTTCTGGAGCGCAGCATCCGTGTGGTGCAGCTCGACGGTGTGCCGGAGTTTGCGCCGCGCAACGGCCCCAAACCCTTTGGCGGCAAGCGCCGTCCCGCCGGCAAGCCGCATCGCAAGGGCGGCGAGTGGCGCGAAGACGCCAAGCCCCGGGCCAGGAAGGACGGCAAACCGGGCAAGCCGAAATTCGGCAAACCCGCCGGCGGCAGGAAAAAACCCCGTAAGAAGCCGGACTGACGGAGGTTCCTTCGCAGCATCAAGAATGTTGCGTCGCAGCAAGAAATAGGGTTAAACACCGCGCATCCGCTTTGGACCCGGTGAAATTCCGGGTGGCTCTGCCGGCCGCTGATCCGCCGGCGCAACCTCGATCGTTTCTGTCTTTCCCGACCGCAGGTGTCTGTCGGCGGTTGGGAGGTCATGTCTCCTGAAGGTTCCATGTTCTCGCTTTCCCATTACCGTGACGAATGGTTCGGCAATGTCCGGGCCGATCTTCTTTCCGGGCTGGTCGTCGCTCTGGCGCTCATCCCCGAAGCCATCGCTTTCTCGATCATTGCCGGTGTCGACCCCAAGGTCGGGCTTTACGCCTCCTTCTCCATCGCCGTCATCACCGCAATAGCCGGCGGTCGCCCGGGCATGATCTCGGCCGCCACTGCCGCGACCGCCGTGCTTATGGTCACGCTCGTCAAGGAGCACGGCCTGCAATATCTGCTCGCCGCCACGGTGCTTGCAGGCCTCCTGCAGATCGGCGCCGGGCTCCTGAAGCTCGGCCATCTGATGCGCTTCGTGTCGCGGTCGGTCATGACCGGCTTCGTCAATGCGCTGGCCATTCTCATCTTCATGGCACAACTGCCCGAACTGATCGGCGTGCCCAACCTCACCTATGTGATGGTCGCTGCCGGGCTCGCCATCATCTATCTGTTCCCGCGTCTGACCAAGTCCGTGCCGTCGCCGCTCGTCTGCATTATCGTTTTGACCACGGTGTCCATCGCCTTCGGACTCGACGTGCGCACGGTGGGTGACATGGGCGAGTTGCCGTCGACCTTCCCGGTCTTCCTGTTGCCCGACATTCCGCTCAATCTGGAAACGCTGCAGATCATTCTGCCTTATTCGGCGGCGGTGGCGGCTGTTGGCCTTCTGGAATCGCTGATGACCGCCTCGCTGGTGGATGAGCTCACCGATACGTCGAGCGACAAGAACCAGGAGTGCATCGGCCAGGGCCTCGCCAACACGGCCACGGGCTTTATCGGCGGCATGGCGGGCTGCGCCCTGATCGGCCAGTCGATGATCAATGTGAAATCCGGCGGGCGCGGGCGCCTGTCCTGCTTCGCGGCCGGCGTGTTCCTACTGTTCATGATCGTGATCCTCGGCGATTGGGTGCGCCAGATCCCGATGCCCGCGCTTGTCGCCATCATGATCATGGTCTCCATCGGCACATTCTCATGGTCGTCGATCAAGAGTCTGCGCGAGCATCCGCTGTCGTCTTCCGTGGTCATGCTGGCCACGGTCGTCTGCGTTGTCGCCACGCACAATCTCGCCATCGGCGTGCTGGTTGGCGTGCTGCTGTCCGGCATCTTCTTCGCCGGCAAGATCGCGCAGATCTTCCGGGTTACATCGACCCTGTCTGCGGATGGGCGTGAGCGCACCTATCGCGTCGAGGGCCAACTCTTTTTCGCGTCGGTCGAGGACTTCAACGCCGCCTTCGATTTCAAGGAAGCGCTGGACAAGGTCGTCATCGACGTTTCCCGTGCTCATATCTGGGACATTTCCAGTGTTGGCGCGCTCGACATGATCGTGCTCAAATTCCGCCGCGACGGTGCCGAGGTGGAGATCGTCGGGATGAACGAGGCCAGCGAAACCATCGTCGACAAGCTTGGCATTCACGACAAGCCGGGTGCACTCGAAAAGCTGATGGGCCACTAGATCGCCCTGCGTCCTTTCAGACGCACAAAGGACGATCCGAATCATTGATAGAGCATCGGTATGACCGAAAACCGGATTCCGCTTTTCGGCCCGATGCTGGAGGAAGGGACAATGTCAAAGATTACCGCATTCATCGACGGTTCCATCTATTCGCAAAGCGTATGCGAGCACGCGGCGTGGATCGCCGGCAGGCTCGAATCTTCCGTCGAACTACTCCATGTGCTCGGCCGCCGCGAGACGGGCAGCGCTCCGTCGGATCTGTCGGGCAAGATCGCGCTCGGTGCGCGCTCCTCGCTCCTGAAGGAACTCTCCGAGCTCGACGAGCGGCGCGCGCGCCTGGCCATGAAGCGTGGCCGCGCGATCCTCGAAGATGCCGAAGCGGCGGTGCGCACCGCCGGCATCGAGGCGGTCTCGGGCCGTCTGCGCCATGGTGACGTGGTCGAGACGGTCGCCGAGGTGGAGGTCGATTCCGATCTTCTGGTGATCGGCAAGCGCGGCGAGGCAGCCGATTTCGCCAAATTGCATCTGGGGTCCAATCTGGAGCGCGTCGTGCGGTCGAGCCACAAGCCGGTCTTCGTTGCCGCCCGCGCCTTCACGCCCATCGAAAAGGTGCTGGTCGCCTATGATGGCGGCGCCAGCAGCATGAAAGCGGTCGACGCCATGTCCCGTTCGCCGCTCTTTGCGGGTCTCACCGTCAAGCTGCTCACGGTCGGGGCCGACAACTCCGAGGCGCGCAATCGCCTCGCCGATGCCGAGGCGGTCCTGCGTGGCGGCGGTATCGAGGCACAGGGTGAAGTCGTGCCGGGCCAGCCCGAAACGGTCATTTCCGAGCGTGTCGAGAGCGAGAAGTTCGACCTTCTGGTGATGGGGGCCTACGGCCATTCGCGCATCCGCAGCCTCATCATCGGCTCGACGACCGAAGCCATGCTGCGATCCTGCAAGATTCCGGTCATGCTGTTCCGTTAATCCTGCGCGCGGGTGCTGTGGCTCTTTTCAGCCGCGCACCCGTCATGCCATGAATGGCGGAACATCATCGCAAGGAGAGGGCGCGAGCCATGGCCGAAACCTTCGTCATCGCCCAGGGCGGCGGTCCCACCGCCGTCATCAACCAGACCGTCGTTGGTGCGACGCTGGAAGCGATGAAGCGCTATCCCGGATGCCGCGTGCTCGGCGCGTTGCACGGCGTGCGCGGCATCCGTGACGGCCGCTTCGTCGCCCTGTCCGATCTGTCCGAGACCGAGCTCCGGCGCATCGCCGCCACGCCCGGTGCGGCGCTGGGCTCCACGCGCGACAAGCCCGACGCGGCCTATTGCGAAGAGATCATGAAGGGGTTGAAGGAAGTGGGCGCCGATGCCTTCGTCAACATCGGCGGCAACGACACGTCCGGCACCCAGGCCATTCTGCGCGATGCGTCGGGCGGCGGCATGACCTTCATGCACGCGCCCAAGACCATCGACAACGATCTGATGGAGAACGATCACACGCCGGGCTTCATCTCCGCCGGTGAAATGGTGGCCGGTGCGTTTTTGAGCGTCGAGCTGGATTTCCGCGCATTGCCGGGTGTCTATGTGGGCATCGTCATGGGCCGCCATGCGGGGTTTCTCACCGCGGCCGCGGCCGCCTGGGCGCTCGATGAGGAGAGCGGCCCGCATCTCGTTTACGTGCCCGAGCGCGCCTTCGAGCGAACCCGTTTCGTCGCGGACGTCGAGGCCACGGTCGCGCGCCACGGGCGCTGTATCGTCGCCATGTCGGAGGGCGTGTCCGACGCCGAGGGGCGCTCGCTGGTCGAAACGCTGGTGCCCGCCGAGATGCAGGAGCGCGACGCCCACGGCAACATCAAGCTGTCCGGCAGCGATCTCGGCCAGGCCATCGAGCGCATTCTTGCCGAGGACATGGCCGGTCAGCGTGCGCGCGTCGACACGTTCGGCTATCTGCCGCGCGGCAACATCGCCACGATCAGCGAGACCGATGCGCGCGAGGCTTTCGAGGCTGGCGCATTCGCCGTCGGTTCGGTGGAGAAGGGCGACGGCTCCGTGGCGCTCCAGTTCGATGGCGGCAAGACCGTCTGCCGCCTGGTCGATCTCGACGCCGTCGCCGGCAAGACGCGGCACATGCCCGAAACCTATCTGAAGCCGGATGAAAACCGCCTGTCCGACGAGGGTCTTGCCTATCTGCAACGGCTCCTGCCACGCCGCTACGATCCCGCGAAGCCGTTCGTCTGACATGCGCGTCGAGGCGGAGCCTTTTTGTCGCCGCCTGTCGTTTCGGTGCGTTTGCAAACGTCCTGTGGCCGTATCGATGTGAATTCCAGGGAGACAACCATGATCGTCATCGCCGGCCATATGGCCGTGCCGCCCGAAGAGCGGCGTGCCCATGTCGCCGCTCATGCGGACATGATCCGCCGCGCGCGCAACCATCCCGGCTGCGTCGATTTCGCCATCTGCGAAGACGCGCTCGATCCGGCCCGGGTGAACCTGTTCGAACTGTGGGAAAACGATGCGGCGCTCGACGCCTGGCGCCGCGTCGCGAACCCGCCCGCGAGCGATGCTCCGCTATCCGCCGTAACGGTGCGGAAACACCATGTCAGCCACTCGGGGCCTCCGTTCTGAAATCCCGAAAGCGCGGACGGCTTGTCGGCGCTTTCTCAAAGCGGCAGCGCCGTCGGAGTTATTCTCGAACGAACGTGCCATCCTTCAATTGATCGAAATACTCCACGCGCACCTCTCTGGCCAGCGCGCCGTCGACCGTGAACGCGACCGACGAGATGGAGCCCGCCGTGGCATTTTCGTTGCGCGGGCGGAAAACGAACTCGTCGCCCGTCCAGTGTTGCAGCGGGAAGGTGCTGGGCGTGCCTTCCACCTTCATCACCAGTCCGCTATCGGCTTCCTCGACAATGAGCTTGCCGAAGTAATCATTGGCGAAGGTTCCGGTGTAGTCGGCGAGTTCGCGTGCGGGTTTCGCGTCGGCCGGAGCTTCCTGACCCGTATACTTGCCGAAAGGCTCCAGGATCGGCGCCAGGATGACCGGATACAATGCCAGCCAGTCGCGCTGCACCTCGCCATACTGCACCAGGTCCATGAAGCTCATGGCGATGCCCTCGACCAGGCCGATGGGCTGTGCGTTGGTCAGGATCACGATGCCGATATCGGCCGAGGGGAGCATGGTGAAATTGGTCGCCGCACCCAGCGCAAACGCACCCGAATGGCTGATCATCACGCGGCCCGCCGGTGAAACGTTAACCCCGAAGCCGTAGCCGTAAAAGCTGGCGCGCGCGGCGGGTGTTGCGGGCGCGCCCGAAACGATCTGTGGACTGAGTGCCGGCAGAAGTGCCTCCGCGTCGACAATGTTGCGCCCGTCATAGTCGCCATTGCCAAGCACCATGCGCAGCCATTTCGCCATGTCGTTCACGCTGGCGCTTACACCGCCGGCCGGCGCTTGGGCGTCGGGATCGCGCTGATAGAGTGCGGCCCATTCACCGCTCTTGCGTATGTGGCCATGGGCGCGGTTGTCGCGCGCCAGGAAATCCTTCAGCCGGGAGGAGGTGTTCTCCATGCCCAGCGGCGTGTAGATCGCCTGTTCGCTGAGCGTCGCCCAGTCCTTGCCGGCAACGCCCGCCACGGCTTCTGCTGCGGCCGTCAGGCCGAAATTCGTATAGGCGTACTGGAGCCGGAATGCGCCCACTTTCAGGTGTCGAAGCTGCTCGAGGATGACTTGACGCGGGAAGCCCAGATCTTCCAGATCGTCGCCGGCATGGTCGGGCAGGCCGGAGCGGTGCGCGTAGAGATCGCCAATCGTCAGCAGCGCCGTGCTGTCGGGGTTGGAGAGCTTGAACCAGGGCAGGATATCGGCCATCGGCGTATCCCAGTCGACCATGCCTTCGCCCACCTTTCGCGCCACCACGGTCGCGCCCACGGATTTGGAAAGCGACGCGAGCTGGAACGCGGTGTCGGTGTCGACCTTCGCGTCCTGGCCGGCCTTGCGCACGCCGTAGCCTTTGGCAAACAGAACCGCGTCTTTGCGCACCACGGCCACGGCAAGGCCCGGTACGCCGGTGTCCTTTATCGCCTTCTCGATCATCGCGTCGAGCGCATCGACCGCTTTCTCGATCTGGCCTTCGGGAATGGTCACGCCTGCTGTCTGCGGCGGCGGAAGGTCATCGGCCTGTGCGGTTCCCGGAGTGACGATGAGCGTCAGGGCCGCCGCGGCGGCGAGGATGCGGTGCGTCATGACTTGATCTTCCTTCTCGACGGTCGAGGCCTATCCCGTTCTGCCGGCTAGTCTTTAACGAAAGACTTACCGCCCGTCCTGATCGGCTGGAGCAGTTCCAGCAAAAGTGGGAACCGGTTTTGCATCCGGAATTGCTTAAAAACGAAGAGGTGGGGCATTGGAGGTGATCCCGTTTTTACCGGAAATGCTCTAGACGAAGAGATGTTTTTCCTTCTCCACCAATTCGCCGATGAAGGCCGCCGCCACCTGTATGCGTCGCGTCGGACGCATTGATTCGTGATACACTGTCCAGTAGCTGCGGCGGATCGGAGCGGCCCAGGCAATCGGCACGAGGTCCCCATGCCGGCGGGCGATGAATGTGTGCAGGATGCCGATGCCCGCGCCCGCGCGGACCGCCTCCACCTGGCCCATGGCCGATGAAACGGCGAAGTCTGCCGCCCAGTTCTCCGAAATCTCGGCGGCATAATCGAGCGTCGGGCTGAAAACCAGATCGGGCACATAGCCGACAAGGCGGTGATCGTCGAGTTCGGCGGCGTTCCTGGGCAGGCCCCGTGCCTCGGCATAGGCTTTGGAGGCATAAAGGCCAAGCGTGTAGTCCACCAGTTTGGCGGCCACGAGCCTGCCTTCGGTGGGGCGGTCCACCGTTACCGCAATATCGGCTTCGCGGCGCGACAGGGAAAGTGAGCGCGGG
>NZ_CAJXGF010000021.1 GCF_913053745.1 uncultured Nitratireductor sp. | reverse complement strand
AAGGAAACAAAAGACGGCAAAAAGGAATGGCAACGCGACGGTCGCCGCCAGGATTGCCCAGATCGTCTGTTCGGATTGAACGGCTTGCCCGGCCACATGACCGCTGAGGGAAAGAATGACACCGTTCAGCATAACGGCAGTCGTGCTTGCCAGCTTGTTGGTGAAGGTGAAGACCGAGACGCACAGCCCCTGATGCGCTCGACCGGTCGCGGTTCGATACAAATCGACGGCATCGGGCACCATGGCCCAGGGGAAGACGCTGAGCGCGGTGATGCTGGCGCCCGCGAAGACCGCGCTCACGATGAGATGGGCACCAACGCCGGTTCCTCTGCCGATGAGCGCGGTGAGGAAGAGAAAGATGACGTAAACGGCGATGCCTGCCATGAGCCCCCTCACCTTTCCGATCCTGCGGCCCAGCGCCACCCACAGTGGCAGGCTCAGGACGGAGATCGCGAACACGGTTGCCAGAACGGGAGCCTGCCGGTTCTTGGGGACACCGACAAAGCTCTCAAGAAAAAACGGCAGCATCGACTGAATGGAAACGAGACTGACCACCGACAGGAAGAAGACAGCGACTGTCAGACGAAAGCGCGGCACGCGCAGCGTAGCTCGAAGGTCGCCCAAAAGCCTGTCGGCCGACTGCGAAGGGTGTGCGGCAGTCTGATCGGGTACAAAGACGAGAAAAGGCAGATAGGCGAGACAGGCGATACCAGCCAGCCCCGCCGCTGCGGGCCACCAAGCGGCGGCGGCCGTTGCCGAAAGTTCCGTCGAACCGTCGATCAGGGAGATCAGCGCCGGCACGCCTGCCACGGCAAAAGCCAGAGACAGGAAAATGAACACCATGTCCACAGCGATCTGGGCGGTGCGCCCATGATAGTCCGCCTCATATTGCGGCAGCATCGCCATGCGCGGCACGGTAATGAGGGTGTAACCGAAGGCGAACAGAGCGAAACTGAGCGCCGCCACAAACGTTTTGAGCCAGGGACCCTCGACCGTCGCGGGCAGGCTCCATATCAGCGCAAACGCCATTGCTGTGGGACCGAGTGCGTAAAGAATCGTGCGCTTGCGGCCGTGTTTCGAGGAACGTCTGTCGCTCCACCTGCCGACGATCGGATCGAAAATCGCATCGACGATCCGCCCGAAAGCGAAGGCACCGCCGGCGAGGATCGGCGGCAATGCGGCAACGTTGACGAGAAAATAAAAATACCAGGAATTGACGGTCGCAAACAGGATGGTGATGGCGATTTCCGGCGAGGCGAACACCAGCCGCTTTTTCAATGGTGGGACCGTCCCTGCGGCTGCGCGAACGCGTCGACGCGGGTCGGCATTCGCCTCCATCAGCCACGAATCCGTGCGGCAATCGGTGTCAGCATATCGCGCAGATGATCGTGATAAAGGAGCTGCCCGGCTTTCTCGATCACATGCAGATGAGCCTCCGAGAAACTTTCGACAAGTGTCCGGATCAGCGGTAGCGGGTGGATGGGATCATCGTCGCCATGGAGGAAATGCGTTTCAATGCCGAGCGCGCGGGCAAGATCCCAATCGAGCGCGCGTTGAAATCCGAAATCGTGGCGGGCCGATGGAATCGAATGGATCAATGCCTCGCGAAACCGTTCGCCGCCATGCGGTCCCGCGAGTTCGGCTTCGACAATCAGGCTGTCGGCCCGGCTTGCCTGAAATTGGCCGCGGATGAATGCGGGGAAACGCGCCGGCGTGAGGATCGTCCGCCGAAAATAATCCATGGTGGCGCTCATGAGCGTCTCGTTGCGGCTGGCAAGCGCCAGCATCCCCTTCGCCAGCCGGCGAGCGCCGCTGACAGGCCGCCCCTCGAGCACACAGGCCGCCGCGAAAAACAGTGCATCGATGTTTTCAGCATTTTTTCTGGCATAGGCGATCGCCACTTTGGAACTGGCGGCGAGGCTCAGAATGTGAATCTTCTCTTCGCAGAACACCCGCCGCACCAAATCGATGCCATGGCAGGCATGACGAATTTGCTCGTCTTCGGAGAATGTCGGATCGTCGGGCGCATAAAGTCCGTTTCTCAACGGCCAGATCAGCCGAAGCCCCAACTCGTCGAGAAGAGCGATATCCTTTTGACGGATGTCCGGCAGGATCATCGCGTGTAAGACGATCAGCGGTGTACCGGCCTTGGGGCCCATATCGAGAATTCGGAAGGGTTTGTTGCCGCTGTCCGACAGCACCAGGCAGCGCACGGCTTCGGGCAGGTATCGCTCGCGGTATCGCTCGAACACATCATGGCTCTGCACCGAGGCCTCGGTTAGCATGGCCGAAAGAGCGGCGATGAGTTGTCCACCGACAATTCGCTGCACATCCTCGGTACGCTCGAGGTCGAGCCGTTGCCGCAGTTCCCTTGCCTGGCTCTTGCGCGTCTCGACGGATTTCCCGTCGAGACGGGCCCCTTCGGAGAGTGAGAGTCCACCCAGATAGCATGCGGTGAGCCTCAGCAATGCCGGCGTCGGCCTCGCGTTCGGAAAGTGTTGTGCAAGGAACCATTCCAGGGCGTCCGGGGATACGATAACGACAAAACCGGTCGAGCGATCTCTTGCCGTATCGTGCAAAATCAGCAGATCGTCGCCATGCAGGATGCATTGCTCGTTGCGCCCCGTTCGGCGCAACCGAATGCGTTCTTCTATCTCTCGATGTAGATCGTGATCGAGCGCATTGATGCACTCGGTATCGAGCAGACGCCAATTCGCATACTGCAGAACTGGGACCGGATACCCATGCAGACTGGAATTGGTAGCAAAGCGCTTGCCATAGCGATCATGCCATTTGTCAAAGGCGTCGAATTCTTGATCCGCCAGGAAGTTCAACGCGTCAGATGTCGCATCCCTGCACGCCCTTGCGCTGGCGCTGCTAGGCGGATCATCGTGCAGATTAATGCGGCCCCCCGCATTGTGCATTTCCCCTCTCCATGGATGTCGCAACCATCCAGGCGCACTCGGTTCCAAGTACGAATGCTGCCATCCCCCCTTTGGGTGACTATCGCAGCGTAAGGCAAGAGCAACGCCGCGTCCACCAGGTGCACCCGCATGATTGATGGTCAGATCAATATTGCGACCTTCTGCGAACAGGTCGGGAGGGCGCACCGAACGGTGCATTGGACCGGAGCACAGCGCAGGCGATATCCCCTTTCGGGGGGATTGTACAGCTGACGAATGGCTTCACAATCGACGCCGATCATGCAGTTGCTGTACATTCTGTGAAGGAGGTGTTTGGAATTTGGGGGGAATACCGGTTCTGTTGTTAAGTTTGATGCTCGCGGCTTCTAGCCAGGCACCCGCCTTGGCCAACGCCACTCGAATGCACGTTAATCACGCGGCGGAGGGACCGAGCGAAGGTGTTGTGCCGAGGATTGCACCTTCGGGCCTGCTGGAACCTGCGGACGAGAAATCTGTTGCATGTGGGCCAATCGTCGGCTTGATCGGCGCAGAAGACCCGGAAAGCCCCATGCTGGAAACCCCGCTCTTCATCAATCCGGGCATCGGCAATGGATCGTTCGACTTTTATGGAATGAAATTGAACGCCTATCGGCAATTTGAACCCGTCCTGACAATACGAATCCTCTCAAAATCCGGACGGGAAACCTCCAAGACCGTATTTGACAACTGGATTGAGGATCGGGGCTATATGCGCCTGAACGATGATATCCTGAACTTTGTTCAGTACGAATTGACCGATGTCTTCGACAGGCATCTAAATAGAGAAACCGCTGGTTTGGACCCGGCAGGTCTGGAAACAGTCCCGTCCCGCGCTGTGTTCGAGTTCATCGATAAAAACGGCAAGGCCCTTTGCGTCTATGTCTACAACTACGCGGCATCATTCCATTGATCGTCGGAAAGTTTCAGAAGCACAGATCGGAGGACCGCATCTTGAAAGAGAAATCCATTTCCTTGTCCCTGGCAATCTTCGCCCTGCTCGCATCTCCGTCCTGGGCGCAAACACTTCCCACATCGAAGGAAGTCGCCATGATAGCGGGGTCCTATATGGGTGTGATGAATCTCTGTCGTGACGAGGTCGATATTCACCTTACCGCTGAAGCCCGGTCTTTTGCCGAAAAAGCGCAACACAACGACCCCAAGACGTTCGACGCGTCTTACAATGCCGAAGGTCATGGCATGACCTTCTACGACGCGGATGGATGCCTTTCGGTGTGGCGCGATGTACTGGGGCCCGATGGGGAAAAGAGTCGGGAGCTTGGGTTCACGATCATGGTACGCGGCCAACCATAAGTTTCGACCGCTTCGATTGCGTGAAACACCGAAACATTGCCAGCCGGCGACAAGGCATCATGCGTAGAGATACTGCGTCCAGAAATCACCGGGCGAACTGAATGTCCTGCGTAGCTTCGATATAATGGCCGAAGACGGCATCACCCGATCGTGAATCTCCTTTTGATGATGCTTCCGGATCGCTCACATCCTGATTATGCATCCCGACCAACTTGATCTCGCCGTTTTCCATTGTTCCCACCACCGCAGAGCTTGAGCCGAGAGTGGTGTAGCATCTGTGCTTCAACCGACCATCTACGATCTCAAACGTACACTTTTGATAGGTGCTGGCGGGACCACCATTCTCAGAGTCTATATAGGGGTCGAAGCCAATAAGAAATCCATCATAGACTTCCCCTTCAACGAACTGTCTCGACGCCATCTTGAAGTATCCGCGAACGTTGCCATCCGGCGTTTGCTCCTCGGAAATTGGATTTGGCAGCGTGAAGATCACCCAGTCATTGCGGAAATCGAGGTTCGGCTTGTTGTGCGCGAGCTCCTCCAGATTAAACTGTTCGGTATCATCCAACGCAACTCCGATCGTTCCCGGATCGCCGTCTTCCGGCTCCTCTGCGCCCTTCAGATCGATGTAGGATATGTCTGGATAATAGACGATCCGCCTGAATTGGTCGGGGGTGCAATCATACCTGATTGCGTCGGTCTTGGGGTCCAGGATCAAGTGACCGGATGTCATGATGGCGTCCCGACCATTCGCGCGAACGAGAAAAGCGTTCCCGATTAGCTTAAGATTGTTGGATGGCCTCCTACAGTCCGGGAACTGAATAAACCCTGTCCGACTTGCAGCCTGCAGAACCGCGATTTCTTCGTCCGACAGGCTGGAGGGCTTATCGTTGTATTGATGCCTGAGCACAGGTACAGAATGCCTGTCATCGAGACTACCGCGGGCCGCGATCGAGCCGCTTTTTGCCCTTGCGCCGTCCTGGTAGAAAACCGGATCGAAACCCAATGTTACCAGAGCGACGGTCAGCATCAGAAACTTGCGCAATAGCATTCACTTCTCCAATAGGAGGGTCGCAGGAGCCCATGACAAATGATCTCATTGAGATATGCACAATTATCCGGCAATCCCCCGAAAAGGTGAGACACGGTCACATCACTCCAGAGTCTTCCTGATGACGGGTGTGTCGATGGCTCAACAGGCGACCCAGGCTCCGTCACTTGTCAGCCTCGCCTGCCTTCATCGAAGCTGCAAATCGAACGAACAGACCCCCTGTATCGATCACTTGCTCGTCATCTGGCACACTGCAACCAACCATTGAGAATACAAGCCGAAGAGGAAACACGCGTCCATCAAGGGTCCCGCTGAACCGCTGCATCTGAAATCTCGGTCAAATCGACAACGCCCACCAATGTGCGATAGTCCCCAACCCTCAGCTTGATATGCCGGTCATCACCGTCGTTTCCGAAGAGGTTGGCATCCACACTCGTTCCTGCAGAAGTCTCTAGATTCATGCCGGGCAATCTGTCGAAAAAATAAACTGATCCATCGGGTTTCGATTTTCGAATTTCATGGCCTCCATCTTTCTCGCGATAGTACACGTTTCTCACAAACGACATGGACCGCTGCGCCCAGATGGAATCAACATCAATCTGAATTTCGAGCTTGATTGGATACGAACTTCTGCAAGAGATCGAATAGCCATCACCGGGCCGGAAGTCGACCACCATGTAATACCCGGCCCCATTAAGTAAGAATTTATCCTTGTCGTCCGAGCGGCGAATGTCCCCTTCACCAGCCACAAGCCGATACGCCCCATCCTGACCATCCAATGAATGCGCAAATGCAGAAAACCCACCGAACACCTGTCCATTGCCCCTGTGCTTCAACGCCCGCGTGTAAGCTTCGTAGCAGCGATTGAAGAGGGCCGCCTCTAAACCGTCAATGTAGGCGAGCATGCCAAGCGCCGTGTCCAGGTTATACCGACCATCAATAACACCATCGTACAGCCCTTCCTCTTTGAGGATCCGCTGAACCTTCTCCCAACCATCGACACCCTCCGGTAGCGGACTGGGAAGCCGATAGTCGAGCGGGGGCAAACGCTCCAGCGGCAGATACTTCGCAATGAACTCCTTATCATAGCCCAGGCTCTCGGCATATTCGCGATAGCGCGCCACACCACTGGCCAGAATACCGGGCCGCTCTTCTTTCAGAGCAACAAGCACACGCGCGGCTCGCTGGAAGCTCTTGCCCTGTGCGCCAAGAAGTGCAGCGAGAACCACATTCATCTCATCATCCGCAACGTGCAGTTGTTCATCTTGGCCTGCCAATCCGCCATTTCGAGCCAGCAGTCGGACGAGTTCATCGTGTCCGCCAAACGCGGCAGACATGATCGCCGTCCAGGAACTCGGCCCCTTGGCCTTCGCATCCGCTCCGAGCTCAAGCGCCAGGGATGCCGAAGCCATATCGCCGTCCTGAGAGGCACGAACAAGGATCTCATTCCGCCTTTCGATAATCTCGGCCTCGAAACCCCACTTTCTGACGGTCTCGAGTACCGAAGAACTGTTGCCGGTCCGCACGGTTGGCAGGGAATCAGCGTCGTCCACTTGCGCAAGCGATTCTGTGGCGCTGAATTCAAGCACGATCAGAAGGGTGACCCGAATGGCGACGACGCCAAGGAGTTCGAACCGGACACTCGAGAAACAACGCATGACAGCATCCCTCATTGGCGAACGCCCACCTTGCATTGATGAACGCCCGCCAGGTTCACACCGCATTCCCAAGTGCCCGGTTCATCCTCTATGATTTCAATAAAGTTACCGTTCTTCTCTCTGGTTCGGCAGTGTTGGATCGGTTGACGGTTTGGCGAACAAATTCGTCCGTCAACGAGATTGCGGATTCTGTGCAGCGTCCTCGCGGATATTTGAAAGTCCTGAAGCGGCGATGCGAGCTGATGCTCGCCACGAATCGTTCCTGAACGGCCTTGCCAAGCCACCTGAATCCCTTGGCCATGGATCGTAAACCGTACAGTCCCATCCGGTACAATGACGTCGAAGGAGATTCGGGCACTGCCCGGATCGGAACCGTAATAGCGTATGTCGAACGGTCCACCCTTGCAGATCATGTCACCGGTCGGGAGGCCTGAACGCGCCGCAAGTTCAAGAACGAAACCGGCTTCTGTAAGGGCTGTATGCCCTTCGTTGTCGTGCCTACCGGCAACACGGAACTCACCTAGCCAAATCTTTCCCGCCCCGGAGGCCGCATTCGCCGCGGCCGCGACGATGTAAAGCAACCCATCTTTTGCCTGGTCGGTGGCCGACGTCCGAATGTCGAATTCGTCCAGGGCGCGTCGCGCTGCCGTCGCGCAGCTGTCATGCAGCGCTTTCAGCCTACTGACGCCATAGCGCGATAGAGCAGCGAGCGTCATGCGTCCAGGAACGCCGTCCACCTTCGCGTCATAGAAACCGGCTTCCTTGAGAACCATCTGAAGTTCACGCCACCCATCCGGCCCGCCACGTATTGGAGAGGGGATCCGGAAATCCACCGGCTGCAGGAAAATCAACGGGAAATGCCGGCGCACGAATGCCGTGGGGTAGCCTATGTTGAGTGCCTTTTGGCGATAGAGTTCAGTATTCTTCTGGAAGACGACCGGACGGTGCTGCTTGACAATCCCCAGTATCTCGGCCGCCCGGTCATGATCCTGTTCCGGCCCACCTTCCCCGACAAGGGCTGCGACAACAACGTCCACCCCCTCGCCGACAGTTTCCCATGGCTGATCATCTGCTCCCAACGCGCCCTTCGTGGACAGGAATTCGACAATCTCCGGATTGCCCGAAAGCGCGGCGAGCATGACGGCACTCCACCCATTCGCCGGTACCTTGGTATCCAGCGACGCGCCGCTGTCCAGCGCAAATCGCGCCGCGGCCACATCTCCGCTTTCCGCAGCGAGAAGAAGCAGCTGGTCCAATTCCTCCTGCGACGCGTTGCGAGGGCGTGAGGCGTATTCGGGCCCGAAATCTTCCAGCCCCGCAATCTCCGCGAGAACCCGCACCGTATAGCCATCTTCCGTTACGCCCTTCAACTCAGCACCAAGGTTATGCAAGGCGAGTGCATTCTCGATACGGCCGGCCTCCAGCGCACGCATCACGGGCGTATAGCCTTCACTATCCGCCCGATTGATGTCGACCCCGTTACGCGCGAGGACTTCGATTATCTCCGGCGTTGCTTGAGCCGCAGCCATGGCCATCAGTTCCACCTGCGGCCTGTCTGACCGAGTGAAATCGACCCCCTTTTCCAAGAGTTGGCGCAGGCCGGCGACGTCGTTTCCTCTCACCGCCTGTTGGATCTGTCGTTCCGCTTCCTGGGAGTGTGCGACGATACCGGACAGCAAAAGGACAGATCCCGCCGCCAGCCAGATCGACAATTTCCGCATGCTGGAACTCCCATTTCCCGACATTCAAATGCGCCGAAATCGTATGGTGCAGTGGATCTTTCAGGCTGCAATCCCCCGTTGGGGGGATTGCGCTTTGTTTGCTGGGCGTCGAGCATAGGAATCGCCAGGATACGGGCGAATGACAAATACTCTGACGTTGCGGCGGGAGGTAGTCATGACATTAGGTGGATGGGCATCGATCACTTCTACTCCGTCACACCCGCAGAAAATACGGGGCGATGCTTCGGGTTCAGGGAGTTCTTTATCATGCTCAAATGGAGACACTTCGCTGGACTCGGTTCCGCGGCACTAAAGTGCAAGCTGACCATGTTGATGGTCACGATCGCGGCTGTGATCGGATCCATCAGCATCGCTACCGCCAGCTATTTGAACCCTACGGAAAACACCGATTGTAACATGTTGTCAGATGCTTACCCCTTCCGCCAAAGACTCGACGAGATCCGAACCAAGAGTTCGCAGTGCTGGTCCGACCACTGGACAGGCGATCTTTCCATGATCCGTGACAACATGGAGTGTAATACCGTAAACGCCACGATGACTAACAAGGGGTTTGTTACATGCGCCCCGTACGAGCAACAGCAATGTGGGCTTGAACAACGAATTAAGCAGCTTCGTGAAAGCTGTATGGCGAAGCTGGAGGCGCACAAAGCTCGCGAGGCCGAGGAAAAAAAACGCCGCGAGCTTGAAGAGAAACGCCGTAGGGAAACCGAACGGCAGGCAGAAATCCTGCAAAATGCGGCTCAACGCGCCGCAAGTCCTTCAGGCCTCGGTCCAGATTTCAACACGATCCGCAAATTCCAAAGTCGGGCACCGACCATTGCGCGAGCGCTCATGGGTAACAGCGTGCCGCAAAGTGGAGCGCATAGGCTCTCCCAGCGAATAACGAAGTACGGCACGAAATATCTTCAGGGATTGCAGGCAGAGGCAATGGGGCAACTCGACCAAGCCTGGGCCGGGTATAGTGCCTCAAACCCGCGCCCCAGCCAGAGCCAGATGGAAGCCAGGTCTGCATTTGTTGCAAACAGCGCCAATGCTGGGTTCGTACGACTCCCCCTTGCCGGACAGAGCGCAGTCCTCGGAGCCTACAGCGAACTATTAACGACGATCGTGGAAGGACGCGCAAGTGGAGCTATATCGGAGCCGATCGCCAATATTGTTTCGGTCGCTGCGACTGCGGCGGCGATTGCCACGATCGTCTGGAAACCTCCGCCAGCGATCGAAATTTCGTCACAAATCTCCGGAGAGGAGAGCCAGCGGATACGGAAGCAACGACAGGCCTCGCTCAGTGCCGCATTTGGCGAGTTGAATAATATCGTTCGAAGGAGGCGAGAATCGAACACGTTTGCATCAACCAAGCGGCCCTCCAGCGTTGGAATGAAGGAAAAACTCCATGATTCCAACAAGAAAGCATCTCACTTGAGCTGCGTGGAAATTATTCGTAAATCTCATTATCGATTAGGTTTTATAACATCCGTGCGAAATAATTGCACCTTTCCGGTTCAATTTTCATGCAGCACAAAAGATACTATAGGCAATAGACTAGACCCAGGTATTTACTCACTTGGTTGTAAAAATTCAATTTTCTTTGTGAAGAAGGCTGATACAAATGCACCCACACGTTCTCGGCAACAGAGAAGCCAAAGCAACCGAGATGAAAGCCTTGAAAGGGAGCAGAAAGAACCCAACACCCATCAGCGTTGGAAACCAAACAGTTGTTGGGATCGAGATCCTGGCGGAACCTCATGTGGGATTGAGTAGGTGGCAACCTTGTGAAGTGAGCGCGCCTGAATTTATCCAATATGCTCGGTCGGACAACACCAGGGCAAAGTCCTTCGTCTTCGCGCAGGAAACGACTGGTTCGCGCGCCGTCATTGGTCGTCTACGTTGCGTTGAGCGCATCCCAAAGTCGGACATCACTATGGGAGGTCAGAACGCCAAATGACAGTTTCAGTGTAGGTGTTCGAACTGCTCACGTGCGCTGAAGTCCGCCGATTGCTCTCCACAGTACGCTGTAACCGCCAAAACTGCGAACGGAAGAGAGCCTGTGTGAAGGCACAAAGGCTGCCGCGTTTGGCGATGAAAAGTTCGAATTGCTGGCGGTCGTATAGCGAATTTCACCTCACCACGACTTTCGTAGGTTCTTATCTTGTTCTATTGAACCGATCACATCCTCTCGCTGAGAATCCACGATCGCCGCTCCGTCAGATTTCCATGGAACACCGATTCACCCGCCAACAGCTCTATGACCGCGTCTGGTCGAAGCCGATGTCCCACCTGGCTGCCGAACTCGGTACCACTACGGGCATTCTCAGCACATTGCTGCGACGTGCTGATATCCCAACGCCGTCGTCCGGGCATTGGATGCGGAAAGAGTTCGGAAAGCCGGTCGAACAGCCGTCTTTGCCGCCAACGCCGTTTGGATGTGTTGAGCCGCTAGTCCTGGATACCGAGAATCAGGGGGCTAGGCGCAAACCTAAACACGTCACAGCGGGTTCGGGAACTGCTCTTGGCGTGGTACAGAAGACTCCAACGGCCGCGCCTGAGAAGCCTGTGCAGACCACGCCAAAGCCACGTCCAACACAACCGACCACAATGACACGAGAGGAGCTCTATAGAGCGGTGTGGACGACGCCGATGTCGCGATTGGCTGAGGAATATGGGATCAGCGGCAATGGCCTCGCAAAGATTTGTGATCGGGAAGATATCCCATATCCGCCACGCGGATATTGGGCGAAGCATGCTGTCGACAAAGCGCCGAAACAGACACCATTGCCGAAATCGAGCAACGCACGCTCCATTACCATTCGCCCGACACCTCCCATAGAGTTACCGCCGGAGATCAAGCAACAGGCGGACAAAGCCCGCGCAAGCGCATCCGCCCTTGTTGTGCCCGAGCGCCTTCTGAGACCACACACGGTAATCGCGTCATGGCTTGCTGAGCATGAGGAGCAGAAGCGGAGGGCCAGAAATGAACGCGATCCATGGCGGCGTGATCTGTATCGTCCGAGCGAGTTCACTGAAACGGACCGTCGCAAACATCGAATTCTGAACGCGCTGTTCAAGGCGATTGAGCGCCAAGGCGGGAAGGTCATGCAGGGAGAACGAGGAGTCTTGTTTGCCGAGGTCCTGGGCGAAAAGGTGGAGTTTCAAGTTCGCGAGAAGCAAAAGCAGGAACGGCGCCCTCTGACCGATGACGAGAAGCGATGGCGCTCACCCGGCGACAACGGCTGGAAGAAGGAACTGGTGCCGACGGGATGGCTGGTTTTTGAGATCAAGACTTGGCAATGGCCCGCAGGTCTTCCACGCCAATGGCTTGAATCCGAGAAGCACCCAATGGAGGGCATGCTGCCGGACATTCTGGCCACTTTCGTCGCTGCCGGACCATTGCTCGTTCAACAACGCAAGGATCGAGAGGCGGCGGAGCGCCAGCTCGCCGAGAGACGCCGCTATGAGGAGCAGCAACGGCGCAAGCGAGACACTAACCGCTGGCGAAAATTCAGGGAGCTAGCGCAGGATTGGCACAAACTCGCCGCTGTGCGCGATTTCCTGACTGAATTGCGATCAATGGACACCGAGTCCGCTGCGGAGATCGATGGACGCAACGTCGAAGAGTGGATCGCATGGGCGGAGGAGTGGCTCCAGCGGGCCGATCCGACCGTTGATGGAGTCGATGGGGTCTTTAGGCAGGTCGCTGCCGTTACCGATTGGACCTACCGAGATTGACCGCCTAGATACCCCAACGTTTAGGCTGATATGCGCCCCCTAGTCGGTCGTAGCGACAGGCTTTATTACTTCCTGAAAGCGGACATTTTCCCCAGTGCCCACGCCTGTGGAAGTTTTACCAGAGGGTGAAATCGCACCGCAGTCTCTGCTGACCTTTTCGCTGTAAGCTAGTGTTCGATGTCGACAGGGCTTTGACAAACGATCTCGTTCGCAATTGAAGTATGGAAATCTCCCTCCCATCTCCGGCAGCCAGCATCTGAACGTTCACCTATTCTTCCCAACGACCTGCCAAAATCGCCACGACGGCGACCGCAGACGACGTCGCTTCGAGACAGAGGGCAGCCATTTGCCGTGTTGCCGTCCTGCGGTGCTGTAGATTCACGGCGAGGTCCAGCGAGGCCTTGATGTGCGCGCGGATTTCCTTGTTGTTGCCGCCTGTGTGCTCATAGTGCAGCCATGCGTCCAGCAGGCGTCGGGCGTCGGTTCTGCTGATGAGAGTCCCATGCTCGTCAGTCGTGAGATGCACTTCCGGATCGTGAACTGCCTGCGCAAGCGAGATGATGACCTCCCGGCACAATAGCCCGATAGCCTGCCATGCCTCCTCGGCGGCAGCCACTTCGAGGTCGGAGCGCGCCTTCGCCAAGCCACGATCAACACGCTCCCAGCCGGTAGGTTCTCGCTCTGGGATCGTCGCAAAGGTGCGGCCGGAGACTGCCTTTATAGCAGGCTTGAAAAGCTCTCGGATGTACTGTCGGCGCTCAGCATACGTCCCGAAGTGTTGTTTGTAGTATCGGAACCAACTCCAGAGATCGTCGTGCGGATTTTCGTAAGGAACGCCGTTGGCCGAGCAGAGCACCGCGATCCGCCTCTCGCGTGCCAGATAGTAGTCGTTGACGTCCTGAATGCTCGCGTTCCCCGTACCGACATCGATCATTGTCTGCTGATGGACGATGAGTTCAGGGAGGAGAGCCTGCGCGCCATCTATCGTATGCCCGGGCAGCGTCCTGCAGGTGATGTCAGACGGGGCGGTGGTGTCGCCTTCATTGCTGACCACAGCTTCCGCAATCCGCTTTCGGTCATGAGGCGGCAGCGCAGCAATAGCGTCCGCGAACGGTTTCGGTGACCGAATGGTGACGATGGTGTCGAACCATTCCCCGACATCGGTATCGACCTCGGAAAACGCAAGCAGCTTGGACAAATCGGGGCGCTGCAGGTTCTCCAGAAACCTGCGAGCATTCTCTACAGAATCAGACATGCGAAAAGGAAATGCTCCAAAAGCTTGCGTTGCAAGTAGAACACTGCGCTTTCCCGCGCTTCCACAGTCCTTAACGTGGGCTCCAGAATAGGTGTTCACGATATTATCGACCTTGCTGACCTTCAATAGCAGGCTACTACCCTCGCTTTGGATGCCGAGCGCCGGAAGCTGGCAACGAGCGTCATGCCGAAAACCTGATTGCACAGGTATGATTCAATGAATCAGCACCCTAAAAGTAAGGAATGGAGGCTCCGCAATGTAGTAGCTCTTGCAATATCTTCGCCCGTGCCCGAAAATTTTTGCTGGGACTTGGGAGGATGATTTGGAAATCGTGGGCGATAATCTGGACATGCTTCTGGTCGACTTGTACCGGACGCTCCTCGACGACGCTAACAGGAACGTGGGCTCACGCGGCGGCACACTCGAGATTCTGGGTGTTACCCTCCGAATGAGCAAGCCGCGCGCTCGGTTGGGCGGCCAGCCTGCTTGGCGCGAATGCGGTCGATCCTGTTCCAATTCCGTTCGAGCTCGGCTTGGGCAGCACCCTCCAAATCCACATTGGCTGCATGGCACAAGCCGGCCAGAGTCACCATGACACCGCCTACCTCCTGGCGCACTTCGCCAATTCCCCGCGCAAACACGTAGTCAACGAGTTCTAGAGCCTCGGCCTTGCTACAGCCAGTCGCCTGGGCCAGCTCAAGGGCCTCTTCGAGGAATCTGTGCATCCGCTCCTGACGGTCGCTGACCGAGGTTGGCGGAAAGCATGCGATAAGCCAATCTCGGACCCTGCGCTGAAAGTTCATGTTCTTCCCCCATGATCCACGGATGCAGATTAGCCGTAGTGAAACGTGTTTCCGAAAATGTCTTTTGTTCCGAGGCTAGGTTTCCACAGATTTGAGGCTTGCGCGGCTTCTCAATCCTATCTTCCTCAGCTGCGGATAGTGGACGGAACTTTGGACCTGCCGAAGCCGGCTGACTGTTCGCTACCTGCTAACGAGTCGGCAGTGACTCTCCTTGCGGCATCTGAGATAGTTCATGAAGGACGGCAAAAGCGGGGACTACTAGCGTTGGGGGAGAAGATTTGTCGTTACTGACGTTTGAACAGGCTATCGCGGATTCTGAACAGTTCTCTAAAAGACACCTCCTGCTTGGAAACGGGTTCAGCATTGCCTGCCGCGCCGACATCTTTCACTACGGATCGCTGTACGATCAGGCCGATTTCTCCGGTGCGCCCGAGATCGAGTCTGTTTTCGGGGCCTTAGGTACCAAAGACTTCGAGTCGGTCATCCGCACACTGGAGAGCGCTGCCACCATTCTGCCGGCATACATCGCCGATGGGGGCGCGGCACCATCCAAGATGCTCGAACACGCAACGATGCTGAAGGAGATCTTGGTACAGACGATCGCGGGCAACCATCCTCACATCCCCTCGGACATCCCGGTGGAAAAGTTCTGGGCCTGCCGACGCTTCCTCGCTCACTTTCTGTCCGGCGACAAAGCGGGGTGCGTTTTCACGCTGAACTACGACCTGCTGCTCTACTGGACCTTGATGCACGACGATGTTCCATTCGGAGATCCAGTTGATCTCGCCAAGAACGATAGCTTCGAAAATGACGAGGATGAACCCGACGCGGACTATGTCGTGTGGCAAGGAGAGACAAATGCGCATAGTGCCAGCGTAATGTTCCTGCACGGTGCGCTGCATCTGTTCGATTCGGGTAAGGATTTGCTGAAGTACACCTGGGTCAGGAGGGGCATCCCCCTAATCGAACAAGCCCGCGCCGCGCTCGCCAGCAACAAGTTTCCGCTGTTTGTAGCAGAGGGGACCAGCGCCCAGAAGAAGGACAAAATTCGGCACAACGCCTATCTTTACCAAGGCCTCAAACAGCTCACCAGCAATGTGATACAAGGCAAGCATTGCTGGTTCATCTTCGGGCATTCGTTGGCCGCGAACGACGATCACATCCTTACCCGCATCGGGCGCGGCCGGTTCAAAAAGCTGTACGTCGGCCTTTACGGCGACCCGCAGGAGGCGTGGAACGCGGAGATAGTCAGCCGTTCCAAGTGGCTGGCGAGCCTTCGACACGACAAGTGGCCACTGGAGGTCGCATTCTACCAAGCCGAAACCGCCGAGGTCTGGGGCTAACGGCTTTGGGCTGCTTTGTGGCTCGGGGCGGCGAACAGGCTGTCCGGATACGCCAATAGGGTTCCAAGACGGCTTTCGCGACTCGCGTATCGGCTTGCGAATGTCAAAATTAAGGGGATTGGACCGGTTGAACAAAGACGCCTATTTGCCTCCTTCGGAAGTTCCGCAATCAGCGATCGACGATTTCGCTGAACGACTTCACCGTCACCTACAAAATCTAATACCAGCCGATTTCGAAGCCTTTGGGGCACGGGTGACTGCCATTGTTGATGACATGGTCCCCCCCAATGCGCGTGACACGTATCGAACCCCATTTTACGTCATTGGATTGGCAACTTTCGAGGTGGGGAACCTTGGGCAGAAGATCAGGCGGTACCAGTTCGTGGAGAGGTACAAATTCTTCGTCGATATGCCAGATACGGAAATTGGAATGGCTTTCCACGAGCATTGCTACGAAGTCCGAAACGCGGAGTTCTACGGCATCCTCGAAAGGGGCGAAGCACTTATCCGTTTCGCCGCCGCCTTGGCTGCTGAACTCGACAGCGGGGACGAGAAGGCTCCAAGCAAATATACAAGAAACTTCCGGCGGAAGTTCGTGCATCGATTGCGCGAACGTCACCGCAGAACCCATGCGCACGAGCGTCCTTCTCTCGTATCCCGAATGCTACAGATCGGCGAAATAAAAACGAAGGAAGAACGGCAGGTTCTCGAACGCTTTTTGCGTAATACATACAGCACTGTGACGGCGGCATTCGAGGCTATTCAGGAAAAGCTGCAAGAGGACGAGCGCATACCTTCGATGCGCGACCCAGTGACTTTCCAAAAATGGTATCTTCAACGCGTCGATGAAGAAGCGGCGACAATGTGGCACCTCTTCACCGATGCGTTGTCGGCGGCTGTAAAAATGCCCAACGATACATCAGGTTCATCGAATTGTGAGGCAACCCAAAAAGGCTGAGATCCAATCGTTGTTTCGACAAATGATCTGCCGCTAGTGAATCGTCCTCAAGTGTTTGCTTTCAGGGTAGACCCCAAGTCGCACGAATGACCGCATCGGGTTCGGGTTGCCGAACGGCGGCTTACTCAGTTCTTCGGCCAGAACCGGACAGTCGGCTTACGGCCCCACAGCAGCCACAACCATCTTTCTCTAGAAGATAATTGCACTGGACTTCCGCAGCAAAGGAAGCATGTGTGCCGTGACTGATGAAGGAGCACGGTATGGGAAAAGGATCGAGCGGCACGAAACTTCAGATGGACCGACAAACGGTCTTCGATCGTCTAGATCGGATGGAACCAGACCTGCGCTTGCTAGAGGGAAGCGTATCGCTGCTTCGAAGCCTGTCTGAGACGGCTGACGCCACCGAACCCGTAGCCTTGGAAGCCCTGGCGCGTTTGGCCGGCGGTTCCGTCGAGCGTGTCACCAATGAATGGCACAATGTATGTGAGGTCCTGCGCGGCCAATAACACGAACGCTCGTCGGACCGTTCACCTCAGTTCACTCGCCATATCCACCGACATGTATTTTCTCCCGCCTACTGTCGCCAGAAACGTGCATGGCCACTGGACTTTTTCTGCAAGCGAAGCATTGGTCATGACGTAATCCGGCCGACAAACGGCCCTCACGTCTCCAAAGCCTCATCGCCCGCCCGATTGCGGGCTTGAGCCCGTGCAAGCAGCCGCTTGCATGGGCTCAACGCTATTGGAGAGAAGCACGATGCAAAAATCCACGAAAGCCAATGTCATTCTGAAGAAGTTGCGCATGGCGCGAGGGGTAACCGTCGCCCAGATGATGGAGGCCACCGATTGGCAATCGCACTCGGTGCGCGGTTTCCTGTCCGCTGTGGTGCGGAAGAAGCTTGACCTCAATCTCGTCAGCGAGGTTGGGCGAGACGGCCAACGGCGATACCGGATCCTTTATGAGGACGCAGGTGGAGCAAGTTGATGGCCATGCGAGCAACATTCGATATTGCCGCCGAAGCCGAAGCACTGAACGAGCTTACGCGCGACGAGCTTGTTGATCGCTGGCGCAAGATCTATGGCTCCCTGCCTCCGAAAGGCGTTCGCCAGGACCTTCTGAAAAGGGCGATCCTCTGGCACACGCAATCCAAACACTTTGGCGGTATTCCGGTCGAGACGCGCCGCCTGTTGAGAGCCGCTGTAAGAAGGGTCGAGCAGTCATTGCTTTCCCGTCACCAACGAAGAAGTACTGCGGCAGCTGATGAGGAGCGGAGCGCCGAGATCGGAGCGGCAGGGGTTGCTGGCGACTGTTCACCGCAAGATGCGCGACCTCAACGTCAACGGCGAACACTTGCTCCCGGAGCACGGCTAATCCGGGAATGGAATGGCCAGACCCATACCGTTGATGTGATCGAAGGCGGCTATGTCTTCGAAGCCAGGGTCTATCGCTCCCTTACTGCGATAGCCGGCAAGATCACAGGCACCCACTGGTCCGGGCCGAGGTTCTTCGGGTTATGAAGCGTGTTCAACCGGCGTCGACTTCTGTCGACCTGTCGCCACAGCCGCAGGGCATGAGCAACAATGGAGCTCGTTCTGCGCAGCGGCGCCTTCGCTGCGCGATCTACACCCGTAAATCAACGGACGAAGGGCTTGACCAGGAGTTCAATTCGCTCGACGCTCAGCGAGAAGCCTGTGCCTCCTTCGTCGCCTCACAGACCAGTCTTGGTTGGAAGCTGGTACCGGAGCGCTATGACGACGGTGGCCTGTCGGGCGGCACGATGGACCGCCCCGCTTTGCAGCGGCTGCTTCACGATATCCGTGACAACAAGATTGATGTGATTGTGGTCTATAAGATCGATCGCCTCACCCGGTCGCTCGCGGACTTCGCAAAGATGGTGGAAGTGTTCGACGACAACGAAACGTCTTTCGTTTCCGTCACCCAGCAGTTCAACACCACCACCTCCATGGGACGGCTTACTCTCAATATTCTGCTCTCCTTCGCGCAATTCGAGCGCGAGGTCACCGCCGAGCGCATCCGCGACAAGATTGCGGCATCGAGGAAGAAGGGCATGTGGATGGGAGGCACCGTGCCACTCGGCTATCAGGTTCACGATCGCAGGCTCGTGATCAAGGAGCCTGAGGCACGTTTCGTCAGAAACCTCTTTCGCAGATATCTGGAACTGCAATCCGTGCCCAGGCTCGCTCGACAAATCAGCCAGGAGGTTGCAGCGGTGATCACATGCGGCCAGTCTTCCCGGCTCGAACGCTATGCTTCAAACGGCATCTCCTCAGGCGTCCTCTACGGCCTTCTCGCCAACCCAGTTTACATTGGCAAGGCACGCCACAAGGGAGAGGTCTATGACGGCGAGCATGAGCCCCTCATTGATGAAGAGCTCTTCCTGGCGGTGCAGAAGCAGCTCGCAGATGGAACACACCGTACAAAGGGCCGGGCCACCTGTGGAAACGCTCATCTGCTGACGGGCATCCTGTTCGACGATACCGGCGATCGCATGGCACCGACCCATGGTAAGGCGCACGGTAAACGCTACCGATATTATGTCTCGCGCCGCATCAGGCGAACACCGGATGCCGCTCCTGATGGCTGGCGCATTGCCGCACATGAGATCGAGAAGGTGATCTGCAATCAGGCTGCGGCGTTCTTAAGGAACGAAAGCCTGATCGCGGGCTGGGTTGAACAATGCGGATTGACCAATCGGACCCAGCTCGGATTGCAGCGGGCGCGCGAACTTGCCCAATCAATGGAAGAATGGAGTGACACCGATCGTCGGCGCGAGGTGTTGAACCTAATGTTCCGATCAATCTCCCTTTCAACCTCGGCAATCCGCTTCGAGGTCAATAGTTCGAGAATTGCGCACCGGTTGGTTGAAAAGACAAACACGCATGACGATCCAACCTCAGAGGATGAACCGGTTTCCATCGAGGTACCGATCACACTCCGCCGCAGGGCCAATGGCCTACGCATCGTGATCAGCTCTCCCTATACTCAACCGGAACCGGATCAAACATTGGTGGACCTCGTTGCCCGGGCGCATGTCTTTCTCAGCCGGCTAACCGGTCCATCGGCCATAAACACAAGCCGCATTGCAGAAAGGTTCGGGATGGACCGGGCTGATGTCGGGCGCATTCTGCCGCTTGCGTTCTTGAGCCCGGCAGCGCTCGAAGCCATCCTCACCGGTCGTCAGCCTCTATCGTTGAATGCGCGTCAGCTTGCCCGCACCGAGCTTTCCCCGATCTGGTCTGAGCAAGAAGCATCACTTTTGTAGCATCGGCCACTCGCCAGTGACGCTCTCCACGTCGCCTGGTCCTTGCTGTCACATCCCATGCGAATGCCCCTGCATCACACGTCACCCACCCCGGGTTCGCACCACGATATCTCCATATTCCAAGCGCATCTGGGCGATGGCGCCACCATCAGGTTGCCAAACATGTGGGCACGCAAATCCCCCAACAGAGACGGCAGGTCACATATCGACCAAATACACCCAATCAGCGGGTCTCTAATGCAGAGGATGATGCACAACTATCGGCCAAGCTGCGGAAAACACGCCGGTATTCGGATCAAGGCTTGTGGGCAGAGTTTAACCGGCGGACGGTTGGTGGAGCTGAGGGGAATCGAACCCCTGACCTCGTCATTGCGAACGACGCGCTCTCCCATCTGAGCTACAGCCCCGTTTCGCCGGTGGCCAGCATTTAGGTCCGCCGCCCTCGGCCTGTCAAGAAGCCAACTCGCGGGATCGCCATGAGTGCGAACCGCCCCCAAGCGATGATAAAGAAGCGTGTTTGCGCGTTCCCGGAGCTTAAAAACACAGGCCAGACTTGCCGCATGCGCCGGCAGTGGCTACATGTCGCAAAATTCCCGGCATGTGAAGCAGGCAACGGCTTGTTCCTCGCTTCCCGCTGCCGCGCTTAACACGGGCCAGGAGATCGGCATGCTCGCGCTTATCCAGACCATCATCATGGCGCTCGACATCTATTGGTGGCTGATCATCGCCTCTGCAATCTTTTCCTGGCTCTACGCCTTCAACGTTGTCAATCCACGCAACCAGTTCGTCGGTTCGATCGGCAACTTCCTTTTCCGTGTAACGGAGCCGGCGCTGCGGCCGATCCGCAACCTTCTTCCGGATCTGGGCGGCATCGATATTTCGCCGATCATTCTGCTGCTGGCGCTGTTCTTCCTTCGGCAGTTCATCCTCACAACGATCGCTCCCGCGCTTCTCTAAGCTCTTCTCGGATCGAGGCTGAGCGAGACGAGAATGGCGCCTTTCGAAAACCGGATCAGAATCCGTATGCGGGCACCCGAGCGCCAAAGGTGCGAAGAATGCCATTTTCTGCCGCTCCGGGCGCGGACCTCAGCACGCCCTGATCCGTGACGAATCCGCCCTGCTTCTACCGAATGGTCGATGGCGGATTGGAACTCTTCGTGCGCCTCACGCCCAAGTCCTCGCGCGACGCAATCGAGGGCGCAACAGAGACAGTGGATGGCCGAAGCCGTTTAAAGTTGCGCATACGCGCAGCGCCGGAGAACGGGAAAGCCAATGCGGCCCTCGAAAAGTTGCTCGCCAAGCAGCTCGGCGTTTCCGCGAGTGCCGTTTCGGTTACCGGCGGAAAAACCTCACGCCTCAAAACAGTGGAGATAAAGGGCGAGCGCGACGAACTCATCGCCCGCCTCACGATGCTCACCGCGCAGCGATAGGCGCTATGGAAAAAAACGTCTATGCTTGCCGCGCCTTACGAGGAGGAACATCGCCCATGCGACTGGCATTGACGGGATTCCTGGCCGCCGCACTTGCTGGCGCAGCTCAGGCCGCCGATATCGAAAGCGCCTATACCGAGGTGGACACGCAGGAGAATTGCGCCGCCTTTGCCGCCCCAGCGGGTGACGATCCCGGCGATTGGATCAACTTCGTCTGCACGGGATGGCGCGGTTATCCTGTGCTCATCTACTATGGCGATGCGCGCGAGTCGATTTTCTACGGCTTTCCGCCGGATGGTGACCTTGCGCCGGAATGGGAAAGCTTTGCTGGCTTCAACTCGACCGGATCGACCATCGAATGGCGCATCATGAGCGATGGCGATCGCAAATGGCCCTTCGCGACGATCCATCGCTGGTTCGTGGACGACGGTCTGGGCGTTGGCGACAAGATCGAGGTACTGGTGGTCGAAAAGGTCGGGCAGGTCTTCGGGCGCGAGGGTTGCGTGATCGGCTACGTCGTGGCGACCGGCAACGAAAACGCCAACGAGAAAGCCCGCCGCATCGCCGATGGGCAGGCCAACGATTTCGCTTGCGGGGCGGATCAGCCGGTCGTCGACGCCGGCGACGTTCCCGCCCCGATGAGTGCGGGTGGCGATGACGGCTGAGCCGCAGGCCCTTTCGTCTACGCGCTTGCCTTGGCCCGTTCGACGGCTTCGACGATCAGTTTTCGGGCGGCGTCCGCATCCATCCAGTCGCCGATTTTGACCCATTTGCCGGGCTCGAGATCCTTGTAGTGTTCGAAAAAGTGCTGGATCTGCTGCAGTGTGATTTCCGGCAGGTCGGTGAAATTCTTGACGCTTTCGTAGCGTCGTGTCAGGTGCGGCGACGGGACAGCGATGATCTTCTCGTCCTGCCCGGAATTGTCTTCCATTATGAGGACGCCGATCGGACGCACATTGATGACGCAGCCGGGGATGAGCTGGCGGGTGTTACACACCAGAACGTCGATCGGATCGCCATCGTCGGACAGGGTATGCGGCACGAAACCGTAATTGCCCGGATAGGTCATCGGCGTGTAGAGGAAACGGTCGACGACCAGCGTACCGGAGTTCTTGTCCATCTCGTACTTGATCGGCTGACCGCCAACCGGGACCTCGATGATGACGTTCACGTCTTCCGGCGGATTGTCACCGGTGGAGATGGCGTCTATGCGCATGGAGAAAGCAACCTTTGTTCTGGCAGGTTATGGCTGCCGAAGACCGGCAAGGCGGCCGACAAGGCCAGCCGGACGGGGCAGCCCGGAAATGGATGGCTGCCGCTTTATCGCGTCACGGCCTGCATGGCAATGCAGCGAATGGTGCAGTGCAAAAATTTGACACTATGCCACGTCGCGCCAAAGACGGACTCCAGACGTTCCGCCTCTAATCCCAGACGAAAGCGAGTTTGCGCAGCGCACGATGCTCGAAGACTTCGACACCTTCGGCTATGTCGCGTCCGCCGGCACCTGAATAGAACGCCAGCGCGGTCTCGTTATCTTCCAGAGCCCAGACGACCAGCCCCTTGAGACCGTGTGCCTCGAGCATGTCTCGCGCCGCCTGGAAAAGGCGACGGCCGAGTCCTATACCCTGATATTCCGGCCGCAGATAAAGCTCGTAGATTTCGCCTTCCTGCGTCAGTTCGCGGGCGCGATTGCGCCCCAATGTCGCATAGCCGGCAATCTCTCCGCCGATTTCGATCACAAGAACCGTGGCAGAGCGGCGAATCGCATTGCCCCACCAGCGCGGTCCACGCCGACCGATCATGCGCCCCAGCGCCTGATAAGGGATGATGCCGGTATAGGCGCCGCGCCATGCGCTGTCGTGGACCTCGGCCACGGCATCGGCGTCGTTCGGCTCAGCTCGTCTGATGTCGATCGTCAGCGTGTTCATAGTTTTTTAACCATAGCTGCGTCGGGTCGACATGCGCAAGCATTAGAGCGCTCATCTTTGCGGCCGCACGCAAATGGCCCAAAAGCGCTCAGATTTCCGTCAAACGGTCTTCGATTTCGTTGGGATTAAGTCGCCCGGCGGGAAAATGCCGGGAAAGCACCTCGCCAGCGTAGGTCACGGTCTCGACGAACCCGTCGGCGAGCGTGCCGCGACGCGCGTGGTCCAACATCAGCGCAACACCCTCGTTCCAGACACTTTGATCCACACAGACGTCGATTTCGTGATCCGCAACGATTTCCACATAGCGTTCCGCCAGGGAAACAAAAACAAGAACGCCGGTCCGCCGGTCGGTCACATGTATGTTGTGGGCGAAGAACTGGTTCTGAGCATTGTCATGCGCGCGACGGTATTTCAGCGCCTTTGGAATCAACGCCACCCGCAACCCATTGAACGCAACCACAAGCGCGGCAGCGGCAGCGAAGGCGGCGAGTTGTGCGACCGCGAAGATCACCGGATCGACCGGAATCCACCAATGCCGCAAAGCGAGCGCCAAAAACGGTCCGAGAATGAGAATCGCGAGAGCGACGATAAGGCAGGCGGGATAAAGATAGGGATCGCTGGACCGCGCCAACACGCAGTAGATTTCGCCCGACGTGTTGCGTTCGGCATCTCCGATGGCCCGGGCGATGCGCGCATGTTCCGCGCTCGAAAGTCTGTTGATCCGTCGCATCATTCTACCAGCTCCCCGAAGCGCCGCCGCCGCCGGACGAACCGCCACCGCCGGAAAAGCCACCGCCACCGCTGCTGGACGACCAGCCGCCGGATGAACGCCCGCCGGGCGATCCAATGCTCGACTTGTTGTAATCCACCGTCATTCCCAACCATTTATAGCGCTTCGGTCCGATTTTCCGGCCAAAGATCGGTGGCAGGAACGCCATGGCGAAACCGCCGAAAAAGAATGTGCTCCACACGATGAAGAACAGGATGACGGGCCACGGAAGACCGTTGTCCTCCTGCCGGTTGCGCCTGGCACGGGCCTCCAGCTCGGCAGCGTTGCCTTCCAGAACCATGACGATATCGTCGACGGCATCGCTGATGCCGGTGGAGAAATCACCGGCGCGGAAAGCCGGAACCATGGTGTTCTCGATGATAAGCTTGGAGTGCAGATCCGTCAGCGTGCCCTCGAGCCCGTAGCCCACTTCGATGCGCATTTTCCGGTCGTCGAGCGCAACGAGAAGCAGGACGCCGTTGTCCTCGCCCGCCTGTCCCAGGCCCCAGGCGCGAAACAGTCGGTTGGCGAACGGCTCCAACGCCTCTCCGTCGAGGCTGCGGATTGTGGCGACGACAATCTGATCGGAAGATCTTTGCTCGAAAGCCTCAAGCCGCTCGGTCAGCGAGGCTTCGGTTGCCGCATCGAGGATGTCGGCATTGTCGACCACCCGGCCGGTGAGCTGAGGAAGCGCAGCGGCAAGCGCGGACGCTACGAGCATCACGGCCAGACCGGTCATGAGCGCCTTGGGAATGCCCCGGCGCGCAGGCGCGATCAACACACGCAGAACGGCCTCCCCCATGCACCAGCCTCCGTCAGCCGCCGTTTCCGGCGCCAAAGTCTACCGACGGCACATCCATCTTGTCGTCCGGAATGGTGAAGGTCTCGTAGGGTTCGTTGCCGGTAAACCAGAACATCGCCCACAGCATGGAGGGCAGCGTCTTCAATGAAGTGTTATAAAGGCGCACCGCCTCAATATAGTCGCGCCGGGCGACCGCGATGCGGTTTTCCGTGCCCTCGAGTTGCGCCTGCAGGGCCAGGAAATTCTGACTGGATTTCAGATCCGGATAGTTTTCGACAACAGCCAAAAGACGCGACAGCGCGCCGGAGAGGCCCGCCTGGCTTTCCTGAAAGGCCTGGAAAGCTTCAGGATCGCTGAGCATATCCGGCGAGATCTGCACCTGAGTGGCTCGCGCGCGCGCCTCGACGACGCCTTCAAGAACGTCGCGTTCCTGCGCGGCGTAACCCTTCACCGTTTCGACCAGATTGGGAATGAGATCGGCGCGGCGTTGATACTGATTCAGCACCTCGCTCCAGGCCGCCTTGGCCTGCTCTTCACGCGTCGGGATGGTGTTGAACCCGCAGGCCGACAAAAGCGGCAGCATTAGGCAAAGGGCCAGAACGGAAAAAAGACCGCGCGAGGAAACGACGGCGAGCGACTTGTCAGTCGACATGAAGGAGCACCTCCGGAAGATTGGCTCTGGCGACATTAGAACATGGACCACTGATAGGAAACCAATTCCGATCAGCGGCTCCATGATGTACGGTCGACATGCACGTACTGGGACCGCACTGCAACGGGTTTTCGCATGGGATCAGCACAGAAACGGGATGAACGGGCGGAAACGGAATCGCGTCGCATCCTCGACCGGGTCAGCCGCGAGAGCGAAGGCAGTTCCATGATGACGCGCGCCCGCGATCACATCGCAGCCAGCGACGCGGAACAGAGCGACCCCATCGAATTGTGGGGAACACGCATCGGCCGGGCCATCGCGGTGACGGCCCTGACTGCACTCATCCTTTGGCTCCTCCTATACGTTTTCGGCATCATTGGCGGATAATGGACAACACCACCGACACACAGAACCGCGGCCAGGGGCGCGCCGTGATCGTCATTTCAAGCCATGTTGCGCGCGGCAGCGTGGGCAATCGCGCGGCCGTTTTTACGCTGGAAGCGCTCGGCTTTCCGGTCTGGGCAGTGCCGACCGTGATCCTGCCGTGGCATCCGGGACACGGCCCCGCCACACGCATCGTTCCGGATGCGACTCAGTTCGCACGCTTCATAAACGACCTTGAGCGCGCGCCGTGGCTGAACGAGGTCTCGGCCATCCTGACAGGTTATCTCGGCGGACCGGAACAGACTGCGGCAATCGCCGGACTCGTTCAAACCCTGAAGGCGCGCAACCCGCGGGCGCGCTATGTCTGCGATCCGGTTCTGGGCGACAAAGGCGGCCTTTACGTGCCGGAGGCGACAGCAGCCGCCATCCGCGACCGGCTGTTGCCGTTGGCCGATATCACGACGCCCAATCGCTACGAGCTTGCATGGCTCACCGGTACGGACATCGACGGTACGGAAACAGCCATCCGCGCGGCGCGTCGAGCGCCACCCGTCGAGGTGATGGTAACTTCCGCTCCCGCGAGCAGCGACGACCGACTTGCGAACCTGCTTGTGGGCGAAACGGGTGTCCTGCGCGCAGCGCATGACAGCATACCCAAAGCGCCCAACGGAACCGGCGACCTGACGGCGGCGCTCTATCTCGCGCGCCTGCTCGCCGGCGAAACCAGAGAAGAAGCGCTTGCCAAAACCACAGGATCGGTGGTCGCAATTCTTAACAAGGCCATCGAACGCGGCTCCGACGAGTTGATGCTCGAAACCGACCGACAGATTCTGACGAGGCCACAGGCAACAATCGAAATAGAACGTGTCTCGGACCCCCTTGCCGTCTCGCCCTGAGCGAACGGGACACTGGAAGCATAATCCGGATTGCCCACCACGCGTTTTGCCGTTATTCGAGAGCCCATGACCTATCTGCCAGAACGCCTTATCTCCGGCTACCGCAACTTCATGGCGGGCCGTTACAGCGCTGAAAGCGACCGCTATCGTTCATTGGCCAAGGAAGGCCAATCCCCGCAAACCATGGTCATTGCATGCTGCGATTCCCGCGCCGCTCCGGAAACGATCTTCGATTGCGGGCCCGGCGAACTCTTCGTGGTGCGCAACGTGGCCAATCTCGTTCCGCCCTATGCACCGGACGACCAGCATCACGGCACATCGGCGGCGCTCGAATTCGCGGTGCAAAGCCTCAAGGTGAAGCATATCGTGGTGATGGGCCATGGCCGCTGCGGCGGCATCGGCGCAGCACTCAACCCCTCGTCCGAACCGCTCTCGCCAGGTGACTTCATTGGCAAGTGGATGGGTCTCGTTGCCCCGGCAGCCGAGGCGCTTTCCGAAAATGCGCTGATGACGCAAGCCGAACGCCAAACGGCACTCGAGCGCATCTCCATTCGGTATCAGATCCAGAATCTGCGCAGCTTCCCCTGCGTGAAAATCCTGGAGGACAAGGGCAAACTGTCCCTGCACGGTGCATGGTTCGACATTTCGAACGGCGAGTTGTGGGCGATGAACCCAGAGACCGGCGATTTCGAGCGGCCCGAACTCGATTAGCGGACCTCTAGACGGGTCCGGGAGGGCTCGGACGCAAGGCTGTGGCCAATGTCGGCTCCGGCAATCTGTTCCAGATCAGCCATGAAACGATCGCGGCGGTTCCCAGCGTCGGGATGATGAGCAACATTGCCAGAACCGGATCGCCGATAAGTGCGGCGATGCTGCCGCCCGCAAGCCCGGTGCCCATCTGTAGAAAACCGGTGAGCGAGGACGCCGAACCCGCAATGCGCGGGAACGGTGCCAGACCCGCCGTCATCATGGCGGGCATGACGAAAGCGATGCCGAAAGCGTAAATCCCTACCGGCCCCATCACGCCAATGAAACTCGGTTCGAAGAGGCTAAGCGAGAAAATCAGAAGCGCGCTTCCGGTTCCGATTGCGACCAGGCCGATGGGCACAAGTTTGTAGGCTCCGAGCGATCTCATCAGAATCCGCGCCGCAACGGCACCGATGAAATACATACCCGATTGCGCCAGCATGCCGAAACCGAACTCTGCTGGCGTGAGCCCGACGCGGCTCATCAGAATGAAGGGCAGAACGGTCGCCTGCGTATAGAGGGCGCCCACAGCGCCGGCGATAACGAGGCTCGACAGCATGAAGTAGGCATTGCCGAGAAGGAGCCCGTAGGAATGAACGAGGGCCCTGGGGCTGATGCGCGAAACGTCGCGCTCGACCGTCTCGCGCATGCAAAAATGCACGACCAGGGCAATGATCGTCCCGGCAACCAGCATAAGAACGAAAATCGCATGCCAGCCGGCCAGCTGCATTGTCAGCCCGCCCAGGGTCGGGGCGAATGCGGGGCCGATCGCCAGGATAATGCCGATCAGGTTCATGATGCGGGCGGAGCTTTCATGGGTGAAAAGATCGCGCACGACAGCACGCGATACGGCGACACCCACGGCCGCGCCGAAACCTTGAAGGAACCGCGCCGCGATAAGTATTTCGATGTTGGGCGACATCAATGCGATGAGGCTCGCCACGACATAAATGCCTATGAATGCAAAAGTGACGGGCTTGCGGCCCAGTCCGTCGGATAGTGGACCGCAAAAAAGCTGCGCAAATGCAAAGCCGGCGAAATAAAGCGATATGGTCATCTTGACCGCCGCTTCCGTGGTGCCAAACGCCTGGACGATTTGAGGCAAGGCGGGCGTGAAAAGGGCCATGGATACGGGCCCCAGCGCAACCAGCATCGCACCGATAATGCTGACACGCCGCTCGCTCATGAGCGGCGAGACATCTTGACCCGGGGCATCGGCACGCACGTTCATATGCGCTCCTCCACGCGGGCATTGCCCGGTTTCTGCGACAAGGACGCGAGATTGGCCCGCACGATCTTGAGCTGATCCAGCATGGCGTCCCATTCCGTTTGGCTGAGGGAGCCCGCCGCTTTCTTGCGCACCTCGGCTCCGACCCGATCGATCGCCAGAAGAACGCCATCGGCCGCATCAGTGAGTTCGACCAGCTTGGCCCGCCGGTCCTTCGGGTCGTTCGCACGGCGAACCAGCGCTCGCGCTTCCAACCGGTCGAGATAACCGCTGAGGGTCATGGCTTCGACGCCCATGCGCTCGGCCAGAACATTCTGCCGGACGGCACCCGCACGTGCCGCATGCACGAGTGTGCGCGCTTCGCCGGGCGTTACGCCGATGCCCGCATCGGCAATGGCACGGTCCATTGTGCCTCGGATCAGGCGATAGATGTCGGTTACCAGAAAGCCGAAAGATTCCGGATTGACAGGATGCGCCATATCGTATGGATCCTTATAATAAGGAAGACTTAATATAAGCCATACATATAGTCATGCTTTATCGTCGTCAACACCGCCATTGCGTACAAGAGCCCCAGCGCCTACATCGCTACAACCGCTCAAAAACAACCCGGACCCACCATGCAAAAATCCGCGCCCATCGACCTTGCAACGCATCCGCTCACGAACTGGAACGGGCCGCATGGCTTACCGGATTTCATGGCCTTCGACGAAACCGCTTTCGCTCCCGTGTTCGATGCGGCGTTGGCCGCGCATGAAGCGGAGATCGCTGAAATTGCCGGCAATGCAGAACCGCCGAGCATCGAAAACACGCTTGCCGCACTGGAGCTTGCCGGTGATGCACTCTCGAAAGTATCGGCGATTTTCTGGTGCCGCGCCGGTGCTCACACCAGTGAAACGATTCAGACACTGGAACGAACGATATCGCCTCGCATGGCCCGGCATGTGTCCGCCATCTTCATGAACGATGTGTTGTTCGCCCGTGTCGACCAGCTTTACCGGCAACGTAAAGCGCTCGCCCTCGATGCGGAGACGGACCGCGTGCTGGAAAAGACCTGGAAGCGCTTCGTTCGCGGTGGCGCGCAGCTTGGCGCGACCGAGAAAGCGCGACTTGCAAAGATAAACGAAGAACTCGCCGGGCTCGGTGCGACATTCGGTCAGAACGTGCTCGCCGATGAAAGCGGCTGGGCGCTGTTTCTCGAAGAAGGGGATCTTCAGGGTCTCTCGGACGCACTGAAAAGCGCCATGGCCGAAGCCGCTGAAACGCGCGGCCAGAAGGGGCGTTTCGCGGCGACGCTTTCACGCTCGATCGCCGAGCCGTTCCTGGCCTCCTCGGAACGCCGAGACCTGCGCGAAAAGGTGTTCAATGCCTTTACAATGCGCGGTGAGAATGGCGGCGAAACGGACAATACGGTTGTTGTCGCGAAGACGCTGAAATTGCGCGCCGAAAAGGCGCGCCTTCTGGGCTATGAGACCTATGCGGCGCTGAAACTGGACGACACCATGGCCAAGACGCCCGATGCGGTGCAGGAGCTGTTGCAGCCGGTCTGGCGCAAAGCCCGGGAAAAGGCGGCCGAAGACGAGAAGGGGCTGGCCCGCCTCGCCGCCCAAGAAGGACACAATCACACCATTGAACCGTGGGATTGGCGCTACTATGCAGAGAAACGCCGCGCCGAGCGCTTCGCCTTCGACGAGAGCGCCCTGAAACCCTATCTGGCGCTCGAGAACATCATCGCCGCCGCATTCGATGTCGCGGGCCGGCTGTTCGGCCTCACCTTCGAGGAGCGCAAAGGCGTGCCGGCGTGGCATGAGGATGTGCGCACCTTCGCCGTGCGCAACGCCGACGGCTCGACGCGCGGCCTCTTCCTGGCCGACTATTTCAACCGTCCGTCGAAGCGTTCCGGCGCGTGGATGAGCGGTCTGCAGTCGGGCTACCGCCTGGGTAACGGCAAAATACCGATCATCTACAATGTGATGAACTTCGCCAAGCCGCCCAAGGGAAGCCCAGCCCTGCTTTCCGTCGACGAAGCACGCACGCTGTTTCACGAATTCGGCCACGCACTGCACGGGCTCCTGAGCGAGGTGACCTGGCCGTCGATCTCCGGCACCTCGGTGTCGCGCGATTTCGTGGAACTGCCCTCGCAGCTCTACGAACACTGGTTCACCGTGCCCGAAGTGTTGCAGAAGTTCGCCCTGCACCACGAAACCGGCAAGCCCATGCCACAGGCGCTTGTCGATAAAATGCGTGCCGCACGCACATTCGACGCCGGCTTCGCGACGGTGGAGTTCACGGCATCGGCTTTGGTCGACATGGCATTCCATAGCCAGGCGGACGCGCCTGAGGCGCCTTTGCGCTTCGAGGCCGAAACCCTTGAGAAACTCGAAATGCCGGATGCCATCGCCATGCGCCACCGCACGCCGCACTTCCTGCACGTGTTCGCGGGAGACGGGTATTCAGCCGGCTATTACTCCTACATGTGGTCGGAGGTGCTCGACGCCGACGCCTTCCGCGCCTTCGAGGAAGCAGGCGATCCGTTCGACCCGGAAACGGCGAAGAAACTGCGCACACACATTTACGCCGCCGGCGGCTCGGCCGATCCCGAAGATCTTTACAAGGCATTTCGCGGCCGAATGCCGACCCCGGAGGCGATGATGGAGAAGAAGGGACTGGCCTGATTCTGATTCGCCGCAGCTTGTCCGGCCTGCGTCATCCAGAGTTCAAACATCTGTCATGCAGTCGATAAGCGGCTGCAACAATCGGCCGCCAGATTGCCTCCCGAGAATCAACCAGTTCGAGGGAGACTGTCATGAAGACCTTTGCAACAGTGAGTACCCGCCGCGAATTCCTGATCGGAAGCGGCGCGACGGCGCTTGCCACCACGCTCGGCGGGCTCGCCACGCCCGCCGTTTCGCGCGCCGCCGCGCGCCCGGTGTTCACCCACGGCGTCCAGTCCGGCGACGTCGACACGACCAGCGGCATGATCTGGACCCGCACCGACCGGCCGGCCCGTATCCAGTTCGAGGTGTCGACAACCGAAAGCTTTGCCAACGCCACCCGTCTGCCAACCATGGACGCGCTTCCGGAAAGCGACTTTGCCGTCAAACGGCTGCTCGAGAATCTCGCATCGGACCAGGATATCTTCTACCGCATGACGGCTGTGGATCTGAACGACGTTTCCGCGAGTTCCGAACCGGTTGTCGGCCAGTTCCGTACGGCGCCCGCTGCGCGCCGCGACATCCGCTTCACGTGGTCGGGCGACACCGCCGGACAGGGCTGGGGCATCGATGAGGTCGGTATGAAGACCTACGGCACGATGGCCAACCATCGGCCCGATTTCTTCCTCCACTCGGGCGACACCATCTATGCCGACGGCCCCGTCCAGGAAGAGGTCGAACTCAAGGACGGCACCAAATGGATCAACAAGGTGACGACCGAGGAGAAAAGCAAGGTTGCCGAAACGCTGAACGAATTCCGCGGTCAGTGGAAATACAACATGATGGATGAGCACGTTCTGGCGCTCAACGCCGCCTGTCCGACCTTCTTCCAGTGGGACGACCATGAGGTGGTCAACAACTGGTCGGCCTCCAAAGACCTCTCAGAAGATGAACGCTACACCGAAAAATCCGTGGCGCTGCTACAGGCGCGCGCCGCCCGCGCTTTCCACGAGATGACCCCGATCCGCTATACTCCGGCCGAACCCGGCCGCGTCTACCGCAAGATCGCCTACGGGCCGATGCTGGATGTGTTCTTCCTCGATCTGCGCTCCTATCGCGGGCCCAACACAAACTCGATGCAGGAAGAACCGACTGACGAAGCGCGCATCCTGGGCGACGCACAGATGCAGTGGCTGAAGCGTGAGCTATCGAACTCGCGCGCAACCTGGAAAGTCATCGCTTGCGACATGCCGATCGGCCTTGTGGTGCGCGACGGCGACAACATCGAAGCCATCGCCAACGGAGACAACGGCCCTGCAAAAGGCCGCGAGCTGGAGATCGCCGATTTGCTGCGATTCATCAAGAACGCCGGCATCGACAACACCGTGTGGCTGACCGCCGACGTCCATTACACGGCGGCCCACTACTACAATCCCGACAAGGCCGACTTCCAGGACTTCAATCCGTTCTGGGAATTCGTCTCCGGCCCACTGCACGCCGGCACGTTTGGCCCCAACGATTTGGATCAGACCTTCGGCCCGGAGCTGAAATACGTAAAAGCCCCCAGCGAAGAGCAGGGCGCCAACCTGCCGCCGTCCGCCGGTTTCCAGTTCTTCGGTCTCGTCGATATCGAGGCCGCCACGGAGCAAATGACCGTGCGGCTCATGGATCGCGACGACAACGAGCTCTACAGGATGACACTCGATCCTGTGCGCTCCGCCTGAGACGCATCCCACGATCTTCAACCGGGGCCTTCACGCCCCGGTTGTTTGTTGCGCGATTTGCGAAATCTACGCCATAGGATTGCCGTACTGTCCAAATTGTTGGAAAATCATCCCCAATTGGTCGCACTGAGAGAAATTGCATCTTTCCCGGGCACGCATTAATTACGCTGTAACGCTGATACCTTGGAGAGCATGATGGACCAGACACGCGCGTCCCTGGAAACCGAAACATCGGCAAACGTCGCTCCTGTTCGCCCCGATGTAACGGTGTTTTTCGACCAGCGAACCTTTTCGGCACAGTATGTGGTGGCCGATCCGGCGACCGGCAAATGCGCAATCATCGATCCCGTGCTCGACTTCGACGAAAAATCCGGCGCCACATCGACGGAAAACGCCGACAAGCTCCTCGCTTTCGTCCGCGAAAAAGAGCTGACGCTCGAATGGATCCTCGACACCCATCCCCATGCAGACCATTTCTCCGCGGCAGGCTATCTGAAGGACAAGACCGGTGTGCCCATCGCCATCGGCGAAAAAGTGGTCGAGGTTCAGAAGCTCTGGAAGTCCATCTACAACTGGCCGGACTTCAGGGCGGACGGCTCGCAATGGGACCGGCTGTTTACCGACGGTGAAACCTTCACAATCGGCACCATGCCTGCGAAGGTCATCTTTTCGCCCGGCCACACGCTCGCATCGATCACATATGTGATCGGTGACGCTGCCTTCGTCCACGACACCCTGTTTATGCCGGATTCGGGCACGGCGCGATGCGACTTTCCCGGCGGCAGCGCGAAGCGGCTCTGGAAATCGATCCAGGACATCCTCAGCCTGCCGGGCGAGACTCGTATCTTCGTCGGCCACGACTACCAGCCGGGCGGCCGCGAGCCACGCTTCGAAAGCACAGTTGCCGAACAAAGAGCCGCCAACAGCCACATCTCGAAGTGCGAAACGGAGGCCGAGTTTGTCGCTGTCCGCGAGGCGCGCGACAAGACGTTGCCCATGCCGAAGCTCATCCTCCACGCACTCCAGGTGAACATGAACGCGGGACGGCTTCCGGCGCCGGAGGCGAATGGCAAGCGCTATCTGAGGTTCCCGCTCGATGCACTCGAGGGCGCGGCCTGGAGTTGATCGGGCGCGCGCACCGGGCTGGTCACTGTACCCTTTCGCAAATGCGAAAAAACCTGTATGAGCGCGGCAACGCAACTGGCCGCGCCACGCCTTTCGCGCGCCTACCGACCCCAAAAGAGCACACATGAAACTGCGCAACATCGCGATCATCGCCCACGTTGACCATGGGAAAACGACACTCGTCGACGAGCTTATGAAGCAATCCGGCGCCTTCCGCGACAACCAGCGTGTCGCCGAGCGGGCCATGGATTCCAACGACCTGGAAAAAGAACGCGGCATCACCATTCTCGCCAAAGCCACCTCGGTGGAATGGAACGACACCCGCATCAACATCGTCGACACGCCCGGCCACGCCGATTTCGGCGGCGAGGTGGAGCGCATCCTCTCCATGGTGGACGGTGCCGTGCTTCTGGTGGACGCGGCCGAAGGCCCGATGCCGCAGACCAAATTCGTGGTCGGCAAGGCACTCAAGGTCGGCCTTAAGCCCATCGTTGCCATCAACAAGATCGACCGGCCCGACGCCCGCGCCGACGAGGTCATCAACGAGGTGTTCGACCTATTTGCCGCACTCGACGCGACAGACGAGCAGCTCGACTTTCCCATTCTTTATGGCTCCGGTCGTGACGGCTGGATGAATTACGAACCGGAAGGCCCCAAGGACCAGGGTCTTGCCCCGCTGTTCGATCTGATGCTCAAACATGTGCCCGAGCCGACAACCGAGCCCGGCCCCTTCCGCATGATCGGCACCATTCTGGAGGCCAATCCCTTCCTCGGACGCATTATTACCGGGCGCATCGCCGCCGGCTCCATCAAGCCGAACCAGTCGGTCAAGGTGCTTCATCACGACGGCACGCTGCTGGAAAACGGCCGTATTTCAAAGATCCTCGCCTTCCGCGGCCTTGAGCGCCAACCCATCGAGGAAGCCCAGGCGGGCGACATTGTCGCCATCGCCGGCCTCTCGAAGGGCACGGTCGCCGACACATTCTGCGATCCATCCGTCAACGAGCCGATGGAGGCCCAGCCCATCGACCCGCCGACCGTGACCATGAGCTTTATTGTCAACGATTCGCCGCTGGCCGGCACAGAAGGCGACAAGGTGACAAGCCGCGTGATCCGCGACCGCCTCCTGAAGGAGGCCGAAGGCAATGTGGCGTTGAAGATCGAGGAAGCCGACGACAAGGATTCTTTCTACGTCTCCGGCCGCGGTGAACTGCAGCTTGCAGTTCTCATCGAGACCATGCGCCGCGAGGGCTTCGAGCTTGCCGTTTCGCGCCCCCGCGTTGTGATGCAGAAGGATGAAAGCGGCCAGCTTCTGGAACCGATCGAAGAAGTCGTGATCGATGTGGACGAGGAGCATTCCGGCGTCGTCGTCCAGAAGATGTCGGAACGCAAGGCCGAGATGGTGGAACTGAAGCCGTCGGGCGGCGACCGCCAGCGTCTTGTCTTTCACGCGCCCACGCGTGGTCTGATCGGCTACCAGTCGGAACTACTGACCGACACGCGCGGCACGGCCATTATGAACCGGCTGTTCCATGATTATCAGCCCTACAAGGGCGAGATCGGCGGTCGCGTGAACGGCGTTTTGATCTCCAACGACGATGGCGAGGCTGCAGCCTACGCGTTGTTCAACCTGGAAGATCGCGGCCCGATGGTGATCGACGCCGGCGTTAAAGTCTATCACGGCATGATCATCGGCATTCACTCCCGCGACAACGATCTGGAAGTGAACGTGCTGAAGGGCAAGAAGCTGACCAATGTCCGCGCCGCCGGCAAGGACGAAGCCGTAAAGCTGACACCGCCGATCCGGATGACGCTGGAGCGCGCGCTCTCCTGGATCCAGGACGACGAGCTGGTGGAGGTGACGCCGAAGTCGATACGCCTGCGCAAGCTCTATCTCGACCCGCACGAGCGCAAGCGCTTCGAAAAAAGCCGCGCCGGCGCCGCTTGAGGTATGAATGCTTTCCGGCCAGGTTGCTCGCGCATGAATGACTTGGCCGAAGCGCTCTATACCGACCCAGCTGTCGCACAGTTCTACGATTTTCGCGGCGCTGCGCGGCCAGACCTTGCTTTCTGCAGAAAACTCGCCGGCGACTGCCGCTCGGTTCTCGATCTCGGATGCGGAACCGGCGAACTGGCGGCGCTGCTGGCCGAAAACCGCCGCGTCGTCGGGGTCGATCCCGCAGCTGCCATGCTCGATATTGCGCGCACCCGCCCGAATGGCGGAATGGTGGATTGGATCGAGGGCGATGCGCGCACGATCCGGCTTGATAACCGTTTCGACATGGTGCTCCTCACCGGTCATACGTTTCAGGTTTTCCTTACGGAGGTTGACCAGCGCGCGGTAATCGAGACCGTCGCCGCACACCTGAAACCGGGCGGTCGCTTTGTCTTCGACAGCCGCAATCCGGATTTTCCCGGTCGAAAGACCCGAACGAAAGACGAAACGCGACGCCGTTTCACACATCCCCGGCACGGTGAGATCGAGGCATGGAACGAATCCGTTTTCGACGACGCGACGCAAACACTCAGCTATCGAAACAGCTACTGCATCCGGAAGAGCAGCGAGGTTCACACGGCCACGGCACGCATTCGCTATACACCAAAGAACGTCATAGCAGCGCTGTTGCATGACAGCGGGCTCAAGGTCGAACGGTGGTTTGGGGATTGGTCCGGCGTGCCTTTCGATACAACGTCGAAAGAGATCATTCCGCTTGGACGCGGGCTGTCACTGTAGCTTGTTGAATGGCGCGATAGCGTGAATCTGGCATCGGCACTGGAGCCAATCGCCCGCCACCAACAAAGGTTTTCTCCTGATGACGCCCGGCCTTATACGCAGCCGGCTTGACAGTCTTCAAACAAGGCGCACTAATCGCTTTTCGATTTTGGAGGAGTTCCCAAATGGACCCGGCGTTCCTGCTCACGGCGCTTATCGTCGTGCTCATCCCCGGCACCGGCGTGCTCTACACGCTGGCCATTGCACTGGGTCGCGGTGGGTTGGCTTCCGTTTCGGCGGCTCTCGGCTGCACGCTGGGCATCCTGCCCCATATCGCCGCCGCGATCCTCGGTATCGCCGCCCTGTTGCATGCCAGCGCAATGCTGTTCCAGATCGTGAAATTTGCCGGCGTGCTGTATCTCCTATGGATGGCATGGGGAGCGCTGAAAGAGAATGGCATGTTGAATGCCGAGCCCGACCGCGCCGCGATCCCCCACCGGGACATCGTTCGTCGCGGTTTCCTGATCAACATTCTGAACCCGAAACTGTCGATCTTCTTCCTTGCCTTCCTGCCCCAGTTCATACCCGCCGAAAGCGCCCTGCCCGCGCTCGACATGGCCTGGCTCGGTTTCGTCTTCATGGCCATGACTTTCGTCGTCTTCGTCATCTACGGACAGATGGCCTCACTGGTGCGAGGCAGGGTTTTGTCGAGTCCCACCATCATGAAGTGGCTGCGCCGTTCCTTCGCGGCGGCGTTTGCCGCGCTCGGCCTGCGCCTGGCCCTTTCCACACGGTGAAACCATGGACATTTCCGCTCTCGTCATCTTCGCCGGTGCGTTGCTTGTCGCGGCCGGTTCCCCTGGCCCCAGCATCGCGGCACTGGTCGCACGCGTGATCGCACGCGGCTGGCGCGACGTTCTGCCTTTTCTGGCAGCGATGTGGATCGGCGAGGCGGTCTGGCTTTCCTTCGCCATCTTCGGACTGGCCTTTGTTGCCGAGAGCTTTCACATGGCCTTTGTCGCGATCAAATATGCGGGCGTCGCCTATCTGCTCTATCTCGCCTGGAAGATGTGGACCGCACCGGTGGATACCGATTGCGAAACCCTGCCCAATGCCGGTTCACGCCTGCGCCTCTTCTTCACCGGCATGGCGGTAACGCTCGGCAACCCGAAGATCATGATGTTCTACCTGGCACTCCTGCCCACCATCATCGACGTCGCATCGGTCACGCTGATCGGTTGGGCGGAACTGACGTTCACCATGGTGCTCGTTCTGATCGCCGTGGATGCCGCCTGGGTGCTTGCCGCCACACAGGCGCGCAAACTCTTGAAAAGCCAGCGCGCCATGCGCATCGCCAACCGCACCGGCGCCTCGATGATGGCGGGTGCGGCAGCGGCCATCGCAACGCGTTAGTCCTCCTCGCCGATCCACTCGATCCAGCGGCCATGGAAATCGCAGCGCGCCAGATCGCGACGGTTTCCGTCCGGCCACAAGGTGAGCGAGACCAGCGCGAAGGGCTCGCCAGTGTCTGCCGGTTCCATACGCAACCAGGCGATGGGGGCACCGCGCGCCGTGCCCGCCGACGCCAGTGCGGCCTCGATGCGCAGGCGTGTAGCAGCCGGCAAATACTGCCACATGATCGAATGGAAGAGGACGAGAACCCGGTCAGGCCGACGCTGGGCGAGTGCGGTTTCGAGAAAACCGAAGGCATCGGTTCTTTCTGGCACCAACGGTTCTCCACCGGCGAGTTCGACGGCCGCCTTCATCCGCGCGAGCCGTGCCGTCTGATCCGGCCAGATATAAGATGCAAGCCGTAGGCGCTCCCCCGCATCCGAGACGTCGATAGGCGCAATATCGCTACCGAAGCGCGTGGCAATATCGAGCGCGCCGGAAAGATCCGGCGCATTACCGCGCAGCTCAGGCACAAGTTTCACCGGTGAAGCAGCATCACCCCATTCGCTTTCGCCGTAGCGATAGTGGAACCGGTCGAACAGCAAGTTCAGCCCCGCGCTCGAGCCGATCTCACGGAGATCGAGCGGTAGGCCGGTCTCGCGGGCGATTGTCAGGAATCCCGGCAGGAGCATGGCCGCGCGGCCGATCTCATTGGTCTGCGGCGGGCT
>NZ_CAJXGF010000020.1 GCF_913053745.1 uncultured Nitratireductor sp. | reverse complement strand
GATAAACGGAAAGCGGATAAGATCACGATGACTTTCAAAAAATTCTGGAAAATAATGCGCGCGAAGCCCTAAAGGAATCGCATGGCCTATCTCGACAACATCGCCGTTTTCGTTCGCGTCGTGGAACTGGGAAACCTGTCGTCCGCCGGGCGCGATATGCGGCTTTCTCCGGCCGTCGCATCGAACCGGGTGAAGGAGCTTGAAAAGCATCTCGGCGTGCGGCTTTTCAACCGCACCACGCGGCAACTGACCCCGACCGAGCAGGGCCGTGTCTTCTATGAGGGCGCGCGCAAGGTTCTCGAAGCGGTGGCGGAAGCCGAAGCCTCGGTGGCCGACCTTTCGGGCCAGCCGCGTGGCACGATACGCGTCACCGCGCCGCTCGGCATCGGCAAGCGGCTGATAGCCAGCGGCATTCCCGAATTTCGTGACCGATATCCCGAGATCGAGGTTCGCTTAAGACTTTCAGACCATGAGGTGGACATGATGCGCGAGGGCATCGACGTCGCCTTCAAGCTCGGCATTCTGGAAAACTCCTCCTTCCGCATGCGCGGCATCATGGATTGCGCGCGCGTTCTGGCGGCAGCGCCCGACTATCTGCAACGACGCGGCGAACCGAAGACGCCCGAAGCGCTGATCGATGAGCGGCACGATTGCCTGATGCTGCGCTTTCCCGGCGCGCGCGAGCACTTCTGGGTGTTGCAGACGCCGGAGGGTGCGCGGAAATTCGAGGTTGGCGGCCCGTTCGATTCCGACGATGGCGACGTCATCACCGACTGGGCGCTCGCCGGACGCGGCATCGTCAACAAGCCCCGTTTCGAGATCGAGCCATTCCTGCGCGACGGGCGGCTTCAGGTGGTCCTGCCCCAGACCCCACCGGTGCCGGTAAAGCTTGCGGCGCTTTACCCGCACAAGAAGTTTCAGGACCCGAAAGTGCGGCTTCTGGTGGACTTCATGGCAAGCCGCTGCCAACGCATGATCGGCGAAACCTTGTCGGTGCGATAAGGCTCAACCCCCGCGCAGGCTTTCCAGACCGCGCTGAACAAGCTCGCGCATGAAGCGCTGATAGGGAACGCCGCGCTTCTCCGCCTCAGCCTTCACCGCGTCAAGCTGGCTTTGAGGCATGCGCATATTGACCCGCGCCGCCTTGTTCTCGAACTCGAAACCGGCGGGTTTGAACGCACCGAAATCCAGATCGGACAGATCCTGATCGAGAAAGTCTTCCGCATCCTTATCGGTTTTCAGTTTGGGAACGCTGCGTTTCATAGCGTTTCACCTCCTTGGCATGCATGTAGCGCGCTGTGATGGGACGGATAAGACGTTGCCCATCGACCACCCGAAAGGTCACGCCTATGAACATGGCACGCCCCTGCGGATTGCGTCCTATGACGATGTAGCGGTCTTCGTGCCCGGAATGAGCCGGGTCCGGCGCAATCAACGGGTTATGAAGAAGCGCATGTTCGATCTCAGTCTTCGAGACACCGTGCTTTGCACATTTCGGCCAGTTTCCAGCATCCCAGTCAAAGCCCGCGATCTTCATTCATGAAGTATGTAGGTTTGTACACACAAATGTCAATATGAATGCAACGCCACCAGTATCTCCGCAGCCGCCATCGCCGCGATGACGGCGGGGCGTTTGTCATGTACGGCATCGCCGCCGATGGGGGTGACGAGCCTGGAAAAACGGTCTTCGTCGCCGCCATTCTTGAGATACCAGCTTTTGAAGGTCGCGCGCTTGGTCTTCGAACCGATCATGCCCACATAGGCTGCGTCGGCGCGCGCAAGGGCTTCCGCGACCAGCAGGAAATCGAGCGCGTGATCGTGCGTGAGGATCACGAAGGCGGTTCCGGCGGGAGCTTCACGCACCACCTCTTCCGGCAGGACCGCAAGGCGCGTTTCGATATTCGCCGGAAAGCCCTCAAGCGCCTCCTGACGGGTTTCGACCACCAGCACCCGCACGGGCAGCGGGTCGAGCGCGGCCGCCAGCGCATGGCCGACATGACCGCCGCCAAACAGGATCACCTGCGGAAAGGCGCTTGCCTCATCGCCGGCGCGCTTCACAAGCGCCGTGCGCTCAGCCCGATCCAGAAGGCGAATGTCGAGCGCCACCCGGCCGCCGCAGCACTGGCCGATTTCCGGTCCCAGCGGAATCTCGAGAGCGCCATTTGCCAGATTGTCCGAGATGAGATCACGCGCTTTGGCAATCGCCATGAATTCGAGCTGACCGCCGCCAATGGTTCCGAAAATCGCCTCTGGCGAAACCAGCATCCACGCCCCCTTTTCGCGCGGGGTGGATCCCTTCGCCTCGCGCACCTCCACGAGCGCGACGGACGGCGAGGCTTGCAAGAAGGTCCCGAGGCCGGAGGTCGAATCGGTCATATCGATAGGTCCTGCCCCTAGCGCGCGCCTACCGCCCGGAGCCGCTCAACCGCCATCAGCACACGCTCGGGCGTGGCCGGCGCATCGAGACGCGGGCAGACCCGATGGTCGGCGACGCTCGCCACCGCATCGGACAGAGCATGAAGCACGCACATGGCGAGCATAAAGGGCGGCTCGCCCACGGCCTTGGAACGATGCACCGTCGGTTCGGCATTTTCCGCCCAATCGGCCAGCGCCACGTTGAACACCTTTGGCCGGTCGGAAGCGAGCGGTATCTTGTAGGTGGAAGGCGCATGCGTCCGAAGCCGCCCCTTGCCATCCCAAATCAATTCTTCCGTCGTCAGCCAGCCCATGCCCTGAATGAAACCGCCTTCGATCTGGCCAATGTCGATGGCCCGGTTCAGCGAACGGCCCGTCTCATGCAGGATGTCGACGCGCTCGACCATGTATTCGCCGGTCAACGTATCGACGGAAACCTCGGCGCAGGCCGCGCCATAGGCGAAGTAGTAGAATGGCCGCCCCTCGCCCTTGTCGCGGTCCCAGTGGATTTTCGGCGTCTTGTAGAAACCGGCGGCCGAAAGCTGGACGCGTGCCATATAGGCCTCGCGGATCAGCTCGGCAAAGGGGATTTCGCGGTTGCCGATGCGCACACGGCCTGGCAGGAACACGACCTGATCCTTCGGCACATCATGGGCTTCGGACACGAAGTCGATCAGCCGGGTCTTGATCTGGCGCGCCGCATCCTGCGCAGCCATGCCGTTCAGATCGGAACCGGAGGAGGCCGCCGTGGCAGAGGTGTTGGGGACCTTCCCCGTGGTCGTGGCGGTAATCTTCACCTGATCGATGTCGATCTGAAATTCTTCGGCCACGACCTGCGCCACCTTGGTGTAGAGCCCCTGCCCCATCTCGGTGCCGCCATGGTTCAGATGCACGGAGCCATCCGTATAGACATGCACCAGCGCGCCGGCCTGGTTGAAATGCGTCGCCGTGAAGGAGATGCCGAACTTGACCGGCGTCAGCGCCAGACCACGCTTGATGACCGGGCTTTTCGCATTGAAGGCCGCGATCTCACGCCGACGCGCGGCATAACCGCTGCTTGCCTCCAGTTCGGCGATGATGCGTTCGGCAACATTGTCCTCCACCGTCTGGTGATAGGGTGTGACGTTGCGGTCGTCGGTGCCATAAAGATTTTTCTTGCGGATTTCGAGCGGGTCCTTGCCCAGCGCAAAAGCCACCTCGTCGATGATGCGTTCCGCGCCCACCATGCCCTGCGGCCCACCGAAACCGCGAAACGCAGTGTTGGACACGGTATTGGTGTAGAGCGGGCGCGAGACGGCCCGCGCGGCGGGGTAGAAATAGGCGTTGTCGCAGTGAAACAGCGCCCGATCCGTCACCGGGCCAGAGAGATCGGCCGCATAGCCGCAGCGCGCGGCATAGGTGAAGTCGACGCCGAGAATGCCGCCATCGTCATCGAAGCCGACCTCATAGTCGATCAGGAAATCGTGGCGCTTGCCGGTCGCCGTCATGTCGTCGTCGCGATCCGGACGCAGCTTGACGGGACGGTTCAGCTTCTTGGCGGCAATGGCAGAGATCACCGCGAACAGATTGGCCTGCGTTTCCTTGCCGCCGAAGCCGCCGCCCATGCGCCGCACCTCAATGGTGACGGCGTGGGAGGAGACGCCCAGCGCATGCGCCACCATGTGCTGCACCTCGCTCGGGTGCTGGGTGGAGGAAAACACGGTCACGTCGCCATCTTCGCCCGGCATGGCGAAGGCGATCTGGCCTTCGAGATAGAAATGGTCCTGCCCGCCAACCCGCATCTGGCCCTTGATGGAATGCGGGGCGGCGGCGATGGCCGCGGCACTGTCGCCGCGCTCAAGTTTCAGCGGCGCGGTGACAAGCCGCGCATCGGCGCCCGCATCGGCAATGTCGATCAGCGCAGGTTCTTCCGCATAGTCGATCTTCACCAGTCGGCAGGCGCGCCGCGCCGCATCGCGTGTTTCGGCAATCACTGCAAAGACCGGCTGGCCGAAAAACTGAACCAGGTCGTCTGTGAGAATAGGTTCGTCGTGCAGCCCGGTGGGACTGATGTCGTTTTCACCGGGAATGTCGTCCGCCGTCAGAACGGCAACGACACCGGGTGCAGCACGCACTTTCGATAGATCCATACCTTTGATCGTGCCATGCGCCACTTCGGAAAGGCCAAGACAGGCATGTAGCGTGCCCGCCGGTTCGGGCATGTCGTCGATATAGACGGCATCACCGCTGACATGTTTATGCGCGGAATCGTGCTTTTGGTCACTGGCGACACCACCAGCGATTTTTGCCTGGTCCGGATCAAGTGTTTCGTGCCGCGACATGATCAAGCGGCCTCATATCTGGAAAGATTCGCCAAACTGCCGGTGCTTTCAACGTAAAAACGGCGCAGCAGGTTCTTCGCCGCCATCATGCGATAATCAGCGGAGGCGCGCATATCGCTGATCGGCTGGAAATCGCCCTCATAGGCCGAAAGTGCTGCCTCGACGGTTTTCTCAGTCCACGGCTTTCCGACAAGCGCTTTCTCGACCGATTTTGCGCGCTTTGGCGTCGCCGCCATGCCGCCATAGGCGATGCGCGCGGCTTCGACCCTGCCATCGGCGATCCTCAGATCGAATGCGCCCAGAACCGCCGTGATGTCTTCATCCCGGCGCTTGGAGAGTTTCCAGACCGCGAAACGGGAGGACGCATCGGGCACCGGCACATGCACCGCCTCGACAAACTCGCCGGGCACGCGATCCTGTTTGCCATAGTCGATGAAGAAGTCTTCCAGCGGAATCGTGCGACGGGCCTTGCCCCTGCGCAGCGTGAGCGTCGCGCCAAGCGCGATCAGCGGCGGCGGCGTGTCGCCGATGGGCGAACCATTGGCGATGTTGCCGCCAATCGTGCCCATATTGCGCACCTGCTCGCCGCCGATCCGATCTATCAGCGCACCGAGGGCGGGAATGCGTTTTTCCAGAAGCGCGAACGCACCGGTGTAGCTGACACCGGCGCCGATGGTGATGATGCCGTCCTGCTCGTCGATCCCGTGCAGCCCGTCGAGCCCGCCGATGAAAACGACCGGCGAAATCTCGCGCATGAACTTGGTGACCCAAAGCCCCACATCCGTCGCACCGGCAACGATGGTGGCCTTCGGCTCGGCTTCGAGAATCGCGGCGAAATCGTCGACATCCGCCGGGATCAGCAGGCGCTCGCGGCCGGAGCCGATCTCCACGCGCACACCATCCTTCATGGCTTCCAGCGCGGCTATGACGGCGGCGCGCTCAGTCGCCAGCGGATCGGACGCCACATCACCGTAATCCGACACCGCCTGCGCGGCCCGAACAATGGGTTCATAGCCGGTGCAGCGACACAGATTGCCCTGCAAGGCCTTTTCGATGGCTCTTTCGGATAGCTGCGGCTCGCGCATCCAGAGCGCATAGAGCGACATGACGAAGCCCGGCGTGCAGAAGCCACATTGCGAGCCGTGATGATCGACCATCGCCTGCTGGACCGGGTGCAAAGTGCCATCGGCCCGCCTCAGATGCTCCACCGTCACCACATGGCAACCATCGAGCGAGCCGAGGAAACGAATGCAGGCATTGACGCTCTCATAAGCCAGATCGCCATGGCGCAGCCGGCCGACAAGCACGGTGCATGCGCCGCAATCGCCTTCGGCGCAGCCTTCCTTGGTGCCGGTCAGGCGCTGCCGCAGGCGCAGGTAATCGAGCAGGGTTTCGTCCGGACGGACATCGCTCAGCGCCACCGGCGTGCCATTCAGTAGAAACCGGATTTCATGACGCGCGCCCATCAGCTTCCCCTATAGGTGGAATAGCCGTAAGGCGAGATGAGAAGCGGCACATGATAGTGAGAGTGTTCGGCCATGCCGAAGCGAATGGGCACCTGGTCGAGAAAGGCCGGCTTTGGCAGGGAAACGCCCGCGGCGCGCAAATAGGCCCCGGCCTCGAAAACCAATTCGTAGGAGCCCGTGCGGAACGCCTCGCCCGCAAGCAGCGGCGCATCGCAGCGGCCATCGCTGTTGGTGGCAACGGTTTTCACATGGGTCCGCGCCTCGCCCTCCAAACGATAGAGCGCGATCTCCAGCCCCGCAGCCGGCTTGCCGCTGGCCGTGTCCAGCACATGGGTCGTCAGACGACCTCCACCCGCGTTGCTCATGCGGCCTCCCTGTAAACTCGTTCAAGCCACTTGCCCTTGAACCACTTGATTGTGGGGCAAATTGATTGCGAGCATAAGAGGCCACGCGGAGGATCGACAACTAAACTCTTTCAAATTTTTCGGGAAAGTTCACGCCGCATTCCATCGATTATCCTGACCAATAACGAACACCGGACAGATTGCATGACCCGTTACCTCAGAAACATGGCCGGCTATGGCCAGACCCCGCCGAATGCCGAGTGGCCCGGCGGTGCGCGAATCGCCGTTCAGTTCGTCGTTAACTACGAGGAAGGCGGCGAGAACTGCATTCTGCACGGCGACGAGGCTTCGGAAGCGTTCCTGTCCGAAGTGGTGGGCGCGGCCCCCTGGCAGGGCATGCGCCACTGGAACATGGAATCGATCTATGAATACGGCTCGCGCGCCGGGTTCTGGCGGCTTCACCGCATGTTCACGGCAGCCGGGGTGCCCGTCACGGTTTTCGGCGTTGCCACAGCCCTTGCCCGCAGTCCGAACCAGCTTGCCGCCATGCAGGATGCCGGCTGGGAAATAGCCTCGCACGGCCTGAAATGGATCGACTACCGCGCCCATTCGGAAGAAAGCGAGCGCGCCGACCTTCTGGAAGCCATCCGGTTGCACACCGAGGTGGTGGGCGAGCGCCCACGCGGCCTTTATCTCGGCCGCACCTCGGTCAACTCCGTCAAGCTGGCCATCGAAGAAGGCGGGTTCGACTGGATCTCCGACACCTATGACGATGATCTGCCCTACTGGATCGATCATGACGGCCATGGGCAGGGCACGCGCGCGCAACTGGTCGTTCCCTATACACTCGACGCAAACGACATGCGCTTTGCCACGGCGCAGGGGTTCAATTCCGGCGATCAGTTCTTCAGCTATCTGAAAGACGCCTTCGACACGCTCTATGCCGAGGGGGCTGCCGGCCGCCCGGCCATGATGAGCATCGGGCTTCACTGCCGCCTCATCGGCCGGCCGGGGCGCGCCGCGGCGCTTCAGCGTTTCATCGACTATGTGAAAAGCCGCGACCATGTGTGGCTGGCGACACGGGGCGAGATCGCCCGGCACTGGCGCGAAAAGCACCCATATGAGGCGCCGGCCCTGCGCCCGAGCCGCATGAGCGAACCGGAATTCATCGAGCGGTTCGGCGGCATCTACGAGCATTCACCGTGGATCGCCGAACGCGCGGTGAAGCTGGAGCTTGGCCCCGCGCACGACACGGCGGGCGGCCTTGCCAACGCGCTCGCACGCGCTTTCCGCTCGGCCAGCGAAGACGAGCGCCTCGGCGTTTTGAAAGCGCATCCCGACCTTGCCGGCAAGCTGGCGGCGGCCAAGCGGCTGACCGAGGAATCGAGCAGAGAGCAGGCCTCGGCGGGGCTCGATGCTCTGACCGACAGCGAACGCGCCCGCTTCACCGAACTCAACACCGCCTACACGCGGAAATTCGGCTTTCCCTTCATCATCGCCGTCAAGGACAACACCAAGGACAGCATTTTGAAGGCGTTCGAGGCCCGGCTGGAAAACAGCCGCGACGATGAATTCGCCGCCGCCTGCCGGCAGGTGGAGCGGATCGCCCGGCTGCGCCTCAACGACATTCTCCCCGCATGAAATCAGGACCACACAGATGAACGCCCGCACCTATTACGCCCCGCATGGCGGGCATCCGCCACAGACCCAGCTCCTGACCGACCGCGCTGTTCTGACAGACGCCTATGCGCTCATGCCGAAGGGCGTCATGCAGGACATCGTTACCAGCCTGTTGCCCTTCTGGGAAAAGACCCGCTGCTGGATCATCGCGCGGCCGCTTTCCGGTTTTGCGGAAACCTTTTCGCAGTACATCATGGAAGTTCAGCCCGGTGGCGGCAGCGACCAGGCAGAGCTCGACGAGACCGCGGAAGGTGTTCTTTTCATCGTCGAGGGGGAATTGACCGTCGAAATCGGCGGCGAGACACACCAAATGACGCCCGGCGGCTACGCCTATCTGCCGCCATCGAGCGGCTGGACGGCACACAATCGGAGCGAGGCGCCCACGCGGTTCCACTGGATCCGCAAGGCCTATGAGCCCGTCAACGGCCTCGACGCGCCCGATCCGCTGTTTCTGAACGAGGCCGACATTGCGCCTTCCCCCATGCCGGGAACCCATGGCAAATGGGCCACGACGCGCTTTGTCGATCCGGCGGATCTGCGCCACGACATGCATGTGACCATCGTCACGCTTGAACCCGGCGCGGTGATCCCCTTCGCCGAAACGCATGTCATGGAACACGGGCTTTATGTACTGGAAGGCAAGGCTGTCTACCGGCTCAACCAGGACTGGGTGGAGGTGGAAGCCGGCGACTTCATGTGGCTGCGCGCCTTCTGCCCGCAGGCCTGCTATGCGGGCGGGCCGGGCAAATTCCGCTACCTGCTTTACAAGGACGTCAACCGGCACGCCCGGCTGGGCGGCAGCTTCGCGCGATGAAACGGATCGAGGCCGGGAAGCTCACACGCGCGGCCTTCGCGCCCTTCGGCGACGTGATCGAGACCGAGGGCGCGGAGAGCTTCCTCATCAATGCCGACAAGTGCCGCCGCTTTCACGATCTGGCCAAGGTCGAAACGGCGGGCGAAAACGCCCGCGTTCTGATCAACATCTTTCGCGGCACGCCCTATGCACTGCCGCTGCGGCTTTCCATGGTCGAGCGGCACCCGCTCGGGAGTCAGGCCTTCATGCCGCTTTCGCCGGCTCCCTTTCTGGTGGTCGTCTGCCCGGATGAGGGCGGGAAGCCCGGCGAACCCCGCGCCTTCGTCACACGGTCGGGACAGGGCGTGAACTATGCGCGCGGCACTTGGCATGGCGTCCTGACGCCCATCGGCGAACCGCAGGATTTCGTCGTGATCGACCGTGGCGGAGACGGCAACAATCTCGAAGAATTCCACTTCCCCGCCCCTTATGAAATCACGGTGCCATCCCTCACATGACTGCTCCCGACACTCATCTCATCAACCGGCTGCTCGACGTGATCGAACAGGACATCCTGCCGAAAACCGCAGAAGGCGTCGCCCATGGCAACAAGCTCTTCGGCGCGGCAATCCTGAAGAAAAGCGATCTGTCGCTGGTGCTTGCCGAAACCAACAATGAACGCGAAAACCCGCTCTGGCATGGCGAGGTGCATACGCTGAAGCGGTTTTACGAACTGCCGAAGGATGCGCGCCCCGACACGAAAGACTGCATCTTCCTGTCCACGCACGAGCCCTGCTCGCTGTGTCTTTCGGCGATCACATGGACCGGCTTCGACAATTTCTATTATCTGTTCAGCCACGAGGATTCGCGCGACGCCTTCGCGATCCCGCACGATCTGAAGATTTTGAAAGAGGTCTTCACACTGGAGCCCGGCGGCTACAATGCCGAAAACGCTTTCTGGAAAAGCTATGCCCTGCCCGTTCTCGCAGAAGCGCTACCGGAGGCTGAGGTTCTAAAGGCGCGGATTTCCAAACTGGCCGCAGCCTATGCCGCGCTTTCTAAGCGCTATCAGGACGGCAAGGCGGAGAACGATATTCCGCTTAATTGATAGGCAAGGCGGGTTACCCCACCCCATCACCATCGGAATTAAACCCGCTCCATGGCCAGCGCGATCCCCTGCCCGACGCCGATGCACATCGTGGCGAGCGCCAGTTTGCCGCCGGAGGTCTGTAGCTCAAGCGCGGCGGTGCCGGAGATGCGTGCACCCGACATGCCGAGCGGATGGCCAAGCGCAATCGCGCCGCCATTGGGGTTCACCTGCGGCGCATCTTCGGCAAGGCCCAGTTCGCGCAGAACGGCAATGCCCTGCGAGGCGAACGCCTCGTTGAGCTCGATCACGTCAAAATCCGAAGGTTTTAGGCCGAGCCGCGCGCAAAGGCGCTGTGTTGCCGGCGCCGGGCCGATGCCCATAATGCGCGGCGGAACGCCGGCCGTCGCACCGCCGAGAATGCGGGCAATCGGCGTCAGGCCGTATTTCTTCGCCGCTTCTTCCGAAGCGATAATGAGGGCCGCCGCACCGTCATTGACGCCGGAGGCGTTGCCGGCGGTCACGGTCCCGCCCTCGCGGAAGGGCGTCGGCAGTTTTCCGAGCTTTTCCACCGTGGTGCCGGGACGCGGATGCTCGTCCTTTTCGACCACCACCGGATCGCCCTTGCGCTGGGGAATGGTGACGGGAACGATTTCGCTTGCGAGACGCCCGTTTTCCTGCGCGGCCACAGCCTTGTTCTGGCTGCGCACGGCAAAGGCGTCCTGATCGGCGCGGCTGACGGAGAAATCCGCCGCCACGTTCTCGCCCGTCTCCGGCATGGAATCGACGCCATACTGCTTCTTGAGCACCCTGTTGACGAAGCGCCAGCCAATCGTGGTGTCGTAGATTTCCGCGTGGCGCGAGAAGGCCGTTTCGGCTTTCGGCATGACGAAGGGCGCACGGCTCATGGATTCCACGCCGCCGGCGATCATGATCTCGGCCTCGCCCGCTTTTATGGCGCGCGCTGCAATGGTGATCGCGTCCATGCCCGAACCGCACAGGCGGTTCACCGTGGAGCCCGGCACATCGGCTGGCAAGCCAGCAAGAAGCACGGCCATGCGCGCCACGTTGCGGTTGTCCTCGCCCGCCTGATTGGCGCAGCCATAGAACACATCGTCGAGTGCCGCCCAATCGACCTTCGGGTTGCGCTCCATCAGCGCCTTGATCGGCAAAGCGGCCAGATCGTCGGCGCGAACGGAGGAAAGCGCGCCGCCGAAACGGCCGATCGGCGTACGGATGTAATCGCAGATGAATGCTTCAGCCATGCGTAAGGTCTCCTAACCATGGATGCCGGGCAGCGCCCGGCAGAAAGATCATGCGGTCTTATGAGCCGCTTCAGTGCGGGCTTTCAAGTCGCGCAATGTCGCAAGCTCGAGTTCGGTGGGTGGTGGCGTCTCTTCGACACCGTCGGCGAATGTCACCGTCCAACCGCAGGTTTCCTGCACCTGATCGCGCGTGACGCCCGGATGCAGCGAAACGACGGTGAACTCCTTCGTCACCGGGTCGGGCTTCCAGATCGCAAGATCGGTGACGAGCAGCGTCGGCCCCTTGGTGTCGATGCCAAGCCTCTCCCGGTGGTCGCCGCCATCGCCATGTCCAAAGGAGGTGTAGAAGTCGATTTTCTCCACCATACCCCGCTTCGACTGGGCGAGCGTGATGTAGACTTCTTGCGAAGAGGTGGCGATTTCCGGTGCGCCACCGCCGCCGGGAAGCCGCGTCCTGGGGCTATCATAGTCACCGATCACGGTGGTGTTGATGTTGCCGTATTTGTCGATCTGGGCCGCGCCCAGAAAGCCGATGGTGATGCGTCCGCCCTGCAACCAGTAGCGGAACATCTCCGGCACCGGCACCGTGGTCAGCGCGGTGTCGCACAACTCGCCATCGCCGATGGAAAGTGGCAGCACGTCCGGCGCGGTGCCGATGGTGCCGGATTCATAGATCAGCGTGATGTCGGGCGCATGAGTCAGACGCGCAATGTTGCAGGCAGCCGATGGCGCGCCGATGCCGACGAAACACACATCGTCATTCTTCAGCGCGCGTGAGGCCGCAATCGTCATCATTTCATTGGGAGTGAATTCGGGCTTGCTCATCATGCGTCCCTCAGCTTCTCGACGCGGCCTGCGAAATCCTCGGGCGTCGCATCGAGCACATTCTTCTGCATCCAGTCGCGGAACAGGTCGCGGTCTGCGGCGATCTTGTCCCATTTCAGATATTCGGCGTTGTCACGCGCGTAATAGCCATGCGTGTAGGAGGGGTGCGCGCCACCCGGCACCACGGCGATGTCGGTCACCGTCCAGTGGGGCAGAATGGTCAGATTGGGGTGCAGGTCGGAGAAATCGTCGACGACTTCTTCGACGGTCACAACAGCGCGTTTCGCTGCAAGCACCGCCTCTTTCTGAATGCCGACAATGCCCTCGACCAGAACATTGCCCTTCCGGTCCGCCTTCTGCGCATGAATGAAGACGACATCGGGCTTCAGCGCCGGAACGGCGGCCAGGCTCTCGCCCGTGAAGGGGCACTCGATGAACTTGATGTTCGGGTTCACACGGGCGAGCTCCGCGCCGCGATAGCCACGGAAAATCGCGCAGGGAAGCCCGGCCGCACCCGCCTCATAGGCATTGGCCATGGCGGCGTGGGAGTGTTCCTCGATCTCGAGCTTGTGCGGAAAACCGTTTTCCACCGCATCGCGCAGGCGGCGCAGAAGCCCCACTCCCGGATTGCCGGCATAGGAAAAGATCAGTTTGCGGGCGAGGCCCATGCCGATCATCTGGTCGTAGACCACATCGGGGGTCATGCGGATCAGTGTAAGATCGCGAAAACCCTGGCGGATCGCCTCATGGGCGGCAGCGGTCGGGATAAGATGGGTAAACCCCTCGAAAGCGACGCTGTCGCCATTGTTCAGGTTCTCCGCAACCGCCTGGGGCAGCGGGACGAAACGCGCCATGGCACTCCTCGTAAGTTCGTATTGCGAACAAAAGTTTTATATGCGATACTTTCTAGATGGAGTCTGAAACCGAGTCAAATGCGCCCGCCACACCCGACACCCGCGGCTCGCGCGACCTCGTGGGATCGCTGCAGAAGGGGCTCAGTGTTCTTGAAATTCTGGCAAACGCGCCGGAGGGGATGACGCTGACGGAAGTGGCGACGGAGGCCGGGCTGACGCGCGCAGGCGCGCGCCGCTTCCTGCTCACGCTGGTAGCCAGCGGCTATGCGCGTCAGGCAGAACGGCGCTTCCTGCTTTCTGCAAAGTTGCTTGGGCTGACTCGGACATGGATCGGAGATGCAGCGGTCTGGCACTATGCTGAGCCGATCATGCGGGGAATATCCGAAACGCTCGGCGAATCTTGCTCCGCTGCCGTTCTGGAAGGAGAGGACGTGGTCTATGTGGCACGTGTGAGTGGGCGGCGCATTGTCTCCGTAGCGCTCAACGTCGGCACCCGCCTGCCTGCCTATTGCACGTCAATGGGCAGGGTGCTTCTGTCAGATCTGGATCCTGCCGAACTCACCCGTTTTCTCGCGCAGGCGTCGATCGGGGCAAAGACCGAAAGAACGGTGACGGACCGGACCAAACTCGCCGAAACCATAACGTTGTCCGGTGTACGCGGCTATGCCATCGTCGACCAGGAACTGGAACTCGGCTTGCGCTCGATCGCGGTGCCCATCCACGACAAGGCGGGACGCATTGCTGCCGCTCTCAACGTGTCCACGCAATCCGCCCGGTTCACCTGTACGCAGATGGAAAAAATCGTGTTGCCGCCCTTGCGGCAAGCCGCGCGGGAGATCGAAGATTTTCTCGCGCTGCAATAGACGCCGCCCTTCCAGTGGCGCCTCGTTTTTCAATGGAACGATGTGGCGTGTCATGCCGCGCTCCTGGATCTTCCGGCTGAATCGTCGGGTGGGTTCTCGATGGTCTGTCGCATGCGGCGCGCAAGACGGGCTTCAAGCCGCGCCTCAAGCACACGTTCAAGCACATCGCGCGTGCCCGGAGCCGCACGCCCTTTCGCCATCGCAAAAAGGGAATCGACAATGGAAACCTCATCCTGAGGCGACAGGAGGGCGTCGATCTGCGCATCGGTCTGCGCGTCCGAACGGGCGTTTTGAATCGGTCTGCTCATGGTGTGGAATCTTGCGCTCGGAACCTGACGGCAAAGCGGCAGCTGGGTGAAATTTTAACGACAGTTTCTAGGCACAAGCGCGCCGCGCAGTGGACTGCGCGGCGTCGGCCTGAAGACAGGACGTTATTGATGTGCCAGGCTGTGACCCTGATAAGTGGCGGGCGGCGGCGTAAGGCGATGCAGTTCGCCCTGCAGAAGCTCGAAAATATCCATCGCCAACCGCAGATTGAAACGCTTGTCGTCGAAGAACATACCGTAGCGGATATCGAGGCCGCCGGGTATGATTTCGGTACAATCTTCCAATGAGGGGGAAACGCCATCGAAGACAAACCCAGGCAGCGGTGATACAGCGGCGCCACTGATCACAAGCTTCATGGCATTGGTGATATCGTCCACCTCGCCGATCACTTCATAGGAAACGTTCCGCTGGCGCAGCCATTCCCTCGCCACAATGCCGAGAGGGGACTGCGGGTTGGTAAGAACAACCGGTATCGTGGCCGAACCACGCTTGCTCTGATCGCCCAGCTCGCGCGATCCGATCCAACGCATGGAATAATCGCAGATCAGGTCAGGGCCCATTTCATTGGGGTAGAGAGCGCGAAAAACCGCATCCACCTGTCCGAGATCGTACATTTCTTCGAGGCGCTTGGAATCCGCGATGCGCCAGCTCACCGTCTCCCTGATCTTTCCCAGCCGCCCCACCCCCCCCCAGCAAGAGCGGAGCTGTGTAGGTGCAAATTCCCACCTTGAGCTTCGAGACGTTCTTCTCGTAACCGACCGTGCGCAACCGGCGTTCGAGATCGAGCATCTGACGGATGAGCCCGGAGATCTCCTCCTTGACGATGATTCTATTGCCGAGTTTCTTGATCAGCGGTGTGCCGATCGCCCTTTCCAGACGCCCCAGATGCATGCTGACCGCCGGCTGGCTGATGCCCAGCTTCTGTGCAGCGCCGGTCAGGCTGCGTGTGTCGATGACCGCTTCTGCGGCCCGCAATGTTGCAAATGAAAGTCCATCCTGTTTGTGCATGCCCATATGCTCTACGCCTCGCTTCATAAGAGGTGAAAATCTGACCCTAAGGACGCCGCCGCGAACGCGGCACAAAACGCTGATAAAAGCGGCAACAGCCACCCGTCCGCACGACGCGGTTCATCCGCGCAATGCAGTTTCACGGCGCTTGCGACACCGTGGAGCATCAGCCGCATGATACGCTGCCAATGCGCGACCCCAACCTCTCGCTCCCGACGCCTTGATGGCGCCCGACCTCGATCGTTGCGGCGTTAAACGCTTATCCGCTGAAACACACGCACCCCCGAAAATCTCGATGTAACCCTGTCCAATACAATGTCCGCACGATAACGGATTCGAACTGCATATACAACCTATAGTAGATTATGTGGATATCTTCACAATCGATAAGGAAAAAAGCTGTCTAGAGTCGTAATTTTTCTTTTTTTTCATATAGATATAGGATAATTGAAACCGGTCTCGATTGAGCAGAATATACAACCTATACGACAATAACCGCGTATTTCGACGCGTATACAACCACGTAAAAAAACGCCGACCGCAAGGGTCGGCGTCATGCTTCACGAAAAGATTCTATGCTCAAGCAGGCGGCGCCCTGCAGCGTCGGTCAGCGACCGAGGCGAAAACCGAGAAGCCGCAGAGCGTTCAAAGTCACCAGCACCGTAGCCCCGGTGTCGGCAAGGATTGCAATCCATAATCCCGTTATCCCAAGCACCGTTGTTACCAGGAACACCGCTTTGAGGCCGAGCGCTATCGCGATGTTCTGACGGATATTGGCCATGGTTGCGCGTGCCAGACGCAGCATGCCTGCGACATCGCCTACACGATTGCGCAGCAAGGCCCCGTCGGCCGATTCGAGCGCCACATCGGTGCCCGATCCCATGGCCACGCCAACATTGGCCACGGCAAGCGCCGGCGCGTCGTTGATGCCGTCGCCGACCATCATCACCGTATGCCGGCCGGTCAATTCCCGGATGGCCGAAACCTTGTCGTCGGGCAGAAGTTCAGCCCGATACTCCATCGACAGACTTTCGGCGATGGCTTCGGCGGTGCGCGCATTGTCGCCCGTGAGCATTACGGAGCGTACGCCCAGCGCCTTGAGATCCCGCATCGCGACCGCAGCATCCTCGCGCGGCTCGTCGCGCAGAGCGATCACTCCGGCAAGCGCGCCGGCTCGGAACACGGCAGCAACCGTCTTGCCGTCCGCCTCGAAAGCTGCGATGCGTTCTTTCGCCTGCGGAGTCATGGCACCCTGCTCTTCAGCATGGCGCGGCGAGCCAACGAACACCGTCTCACCGCCTATATGAGCTTCCACACCCCGGCCAGGAATTGCACGCGCGCCGGTGCCGACCTTGAACGGAATGCTCCTGTCCTCGGCATGGGCCACCACGGCCTCGGCAAGGGGATGGCTCGACCCGGCTTCCACACCGGCCGCCAGGGCGAGCGTCCGCGCCTCGTCCCCCTCGGGCGACCAGACATCCGTGACCGCGGGGCGTCCGACCGTCAGCGTGCCCGTTTTGTCGAACGTTACCAAATCGGTCTTGGCGGCAGCCTCGATCACCGCACCGCCTTTCAACAAAAGACCGCGGCGCGCACCGGCCGACAAGGACGAAGCGATAGACGCCGGTACGGAGATCACCAGCGCGCAGGGGCAGCCGATCAGAAGCAGCGCCAGCGCACGGTAAATCCACACATCCCAGGCCGCGCCGGCAACCAGCGGCGGCACAATGGCCACCAGGATCGCAAAACCCACGATCGCGGGCATGTAGTAGCGACTGAACCGATCGATGAAGCGCTCGGTGGGCGCACGCGCCTCCTGTGCCTCTTCGACCAGGCGGATGATACGCGCGATGGTGTTGTCTTCCGGCGCGCGGGTGACACGCACCTTGATCGCCGCATCAGTGCTGATCGATCCGGCAAAGACCTCTTCACCCTCGCCTTTCGTCTTGGGAACGGATTCACCCGTCACGGGTGCTTCGTCTATACCGGCTGTCCCATCGACGATCTCGCCATCCGCCGGGATTCGGTCTCCTGGCCGCACAACAACAACCTGATCGATGACGAGTTCCGACGCCTGGACTTTTCGTGTTTTGCCGTTCTCCTCGAGCAGAGCTGTCTTGGGCACCAGATCGCCCAATGCCCGAATGCCAGCACGCGCACGGTTCGCCGCGACGCCCTCCAACACCTCACCAACGGCGAAGAGAAAAACCACCAGCGCTGCTTCTTCCGCCGCGCCGATAACCAGGGCGCCGGCGGCGGCAACCGTCATCAGCATCTCTATTGTGAAAGGCATGCCCGCACGCAGTGCCGCAACAGCCCGACGGGCAATCGGCGCGACGCCGATCAGACACGCGGCCACGAAAGCCCACATCCCAATTTCGCCCGACAGCAGAAATTTAGCACCCCAGGCGGCAGCAAGCAGCAGGCCGGTGAAGACAACGAGACGCCCCTTGCCGGTCCGGTACCAGCTTCTGCCGTCATTGTCGGCACGATGCACGTGGCCGGCGACGCCATGTCCCGGGTCGGTTCGTTCCGATTCTTCACCCCCTTCACTACGGTTGCTACCACAGCAAACGTCATCGGCGGCGGACGCCTGCGAAAAAGCCTCGGCAGCCGGGCGCTCAGCGATCGAATAACCGAGCTTTTCGACCGTGCGCTTAACTTTCCCAGGCTCGGTACTGTCTTCTTCGAGCGCGAGCGTGAGCGTTTCGGACATCACCGAAACTTTGACATCGCCCACACCGGGAAGGCGCTCGAGCGCCGTGCGGATCTTGTTTGCGCAACTTGCGCAATCCATGCCGCCCACCGTCCATGAATGGGTGGTTGCGGCGCGATCATCCTGTTTCAAGGACACGATGATTCTCCTTGCAGTCTATCAACGACTGCAAGGATAGAATCTCTAGTCACTAGAGCTTCAAGAGGAAAAATAAAGTTTCGCGATCAGGCGGACACATGCACGATCTCGCCGCCGATCCAGGTCGATATCACGCCCAGATCCTCGTTCAGCATCACGAAGTCGGCATCCTTGCCCAGCGCTAGACGACCCTTGGCATGATCGAGACCGATGGCCTCGGCAGGATAAAGGCTCACCATACGAAGCGCTTCATCCAGAGGCAGGCCAACCTCGCGGTGGAGATAGACAACCGTTGAGATCATGTCGATATCCGCTCCGGCAAGCGTCCCGTCCTCCAGAGTCAAACGTCCCTCCTCCCTCTTGATGGTTCGGCCGTTCAGCGTGAACGACCTCATATCCGTGCCGATGGTCGACATGGCGTCGGTGACAGCGAAGATGCGCGCCGGGCCGTTCTTGGCGCGTAAGGCAACGCCGATGGCCACCGGGTCGACGTGAATGCCATCGGCGATGATGCCAACCCAAAGCCGATCGCTTTCCAACGCCGCGCCCACCAGGCCGGGTTCGCGATGCGCCAGCGGGCTCATCGCATTGAAAAGATGCGTCACAAGGGAAGTCCCGGCCTCAACATAGGAAAGCGCGGTGCGGCAGTTCGTGTCCGTATGGCCGAGACTGACCTTCACACCGCCGCGCACCAGTGCCCTCACCTGATCGATGGTCACATTCTCAGGCGCCAGCGTCACCATAAGCGCCGGCAATTTCTTACGTGCCTCGATCAAGGCAGAAAGATCCTTGTCCTCCATTGAACGAATAAGGGCCAGATCGTGCGCGCCCTTGCGCGCAATGGAGAGATGCGGCCCCTCCAGATGAAGGCCGAGAAAACCCGGCACTTTCAACCGTGCTGCTTCCAGCCCGGCGACCACAGATGCCGCAGTGGATTCTCGCGTATCGGTAATCAAGGTGGGCAAAAGGCCCGTCGTGCCGAATTTTGCGTGGGCATTGCAAATCTTTCGCAGGCCATCGACGCCGCAATCTCCGTCGAACATAACCCCACCGCCGCCATTGACCTGCAGGTCTATAAAACCGGGGACGATCATCGCGCCGCCGGCTTCACGTACCGGAAGTGTCGGGGCATGGCGCCCACGCGGTTCGATCCCCGCGACCTTGCCGTTCTCGACAATCAATGTCCGGTCGCCCAGCCAGGTTTCCCCGTCAAAGATGCGCGCGCCGGCAATTGCGAATGAAGACATATAGCGGTTCCGATGTTTCAGATTGCGTCAGCGTTCGGGGATTTTAAGCTCAGCGACAAAATCATACGCATCGCCGCGATAGACCGAACGAGTGAATTCGATGACCCGGCCATTGGGCAGGTAGGAAACACGCTCGATATAAAGCGCGGCTTCCCCCGGCGCGACCTTGAGGAGCGCAGCCTCACGCTCGTCGACATTGCGCGCGGAAATGCGTTGCGTGGCGCGGCACGGTCGTGCCGAGCGCTTGTCGAGGACATCGTAAAGAGAATCCGTCACCGAGGCGGGATCGGGAAGGAAGCTGCCGATGATTGATGCGCGTTCGATGGCCATCGGTACATTGTCGGCAATCCGCAGGCGCTCCAGCCTGGAAACCGTGTCGCCCACGGAAAGTCCAAGCACCATCATCTCGTCCGGCGACGGCGCGACCACCGTACGCTCCAGCCATTCCGAGCGCGATGAAAGTCCGCGTCGCGCCATGTCCTCGGTGAACGAGGTCAAAAGAGACAGCGATTGCTCTACCCGCGAAACGGACGGCGCGACGAAGGTGCCCGAGCCGTGCCGGCGAATGAGCCGGCCCTGCTTGACCAGATCGTCGACAGCGCGGCGCACCGTTACCCGGCTCAATTCCGTGAGTTCGGCAATATCACGCTCGGTCGGCAAAGCCTCGCCTTCGCCCAGCATCCCTCCGACAATCGCGTCTTCCAGAAGCCGGCGCAAACGCAGATAGAGCGGTCCCGAACCCATGGCCGCGACCCGTTGCGCAGTGAAGAGATCCGGCGCGCTCATCGCCGCTCCTCGCCCGCCATCTCCGGTGGAAAGGCACGCAGCGCCAGTTGAACGGCACCAGAAAGGGCGTCACCCCGCGGATCCCTCAATATCGCTCGATGACGCGGCGCAAGCCGCCTGGCATATTCCTGAGCCAACCCGCCAAGCAGGCACAGACGCTCACATCCTTGGAATACAATCGTGTCCAGTGCCCGGGTAATGTCGCGCACGGCTTCAAGAAGAATTTCTCGGGCAAGCAGATCGCCCCTGCCGTCGTAATCGAAGATCATCGGCGCCAACGCACCGTAATCGGCGGGCCGCGCACTCTGCTGAGCGAACTCCACCACCGCTTCGGGATCGTCATCGAACCGGGCCATGATCGCCCGGCTCAACGGTGTATGTTCATGAATCCCGTCATGGGCCAGCAGCGTCTGCTGCAACAACGTTCTACCGATCACCGCGCCGCTCGCCTGGTCGCCAACGGCAAACCCCCAACCGCCAATACTGCGCAGGGCACCGTTCGAACGCGACAGATAAACCGAGCCGGTACCCAGAATGGCCATGACGCCGTCCTCGTCACCCAGCGCGCCCTGAAGCGCGATCAGACCGTCGTGAACAAACTGCGTATCGGCGAAGGGAAGCACCGTTGCAAGCTCATGCTGGCGCTCGCCCACATTGATACCGGCAAGCCCCAGATAAGCCGGGATATCAGATAAGTTTATCGAGTTGAGCCCCGCATTCCGCAACGCCTCGTTCGCAGCCGCGACGATGTTCTCTCCGATCGCATCGGATGTGGTGAAGATGTTGGCGGAACCTCTCTTGCCGCGGCCGATCACCTGGCCATGCCGATCAGCCAGCGCGGCCCGGCAACTGGTTCCACCGCCATCTATCGCAATGACGTATTCGCTCATGATCGCTCCTCACGGATATAATACCAAAAAGATACCTCCAGGGAACAACAAAAATCACCGACCCCAAAAATCGGTTCAAATCATTGATTCAAAATGACCTTACCGCTTAAAGTCGACACAATGGGCTGAGGCACCCGGATTTTCTCTGGACAAATGGTATCTTTTTGGACTTTAATTTCACCATTGGAGGACACAGAGGGGTCCGGGAAGCGGCGCATATAAGGGGCACGGAAGAACGTTCCAGAACCGCGCAAGGCAGACCGGAAGCACTGATTAAAGCTTCGTGGGGCTCACGAACCGCACCAAATACGCACCTCCAAGGGACGAGTTCAGCCGCGCCCCGAGCGGACCCCGTGCTTGCGTATCGAGCGACGGGGATGCTCGCTGGGCACAACAGGGAGAAGACCATGATGAAGACCACGAAACTGGCATTGCTTGCCGCGACCATGCTGGGCGCAACCGGCGCGGCGATGGCACAGGATGCCGAACTCACCATCGAGAGTTGGCGCAACGACGACCTGACCATCTGGCAAGAAAAGCTCATACCGGCCTTCGAGGCCAAGCATCCGGGCATCAAGGTAACTTTCGCGCCGAGCGCCCCGACCGAATACAACGCGGTTCTCAACTCCAAGCTGGATGCCGGCACTGCAGGTGACCTCATCACCTGCCGCCCGTTCGACGCATCGCTCAGCCTCTACGAGAAGGGTCACCTATCGGCGATCCAGGATCTGGAGAACATGGCGAACTTTTCCGATGTGGCGAAGGCCGCGTGGAGTACGGATGACGGTTCTGCAACCTTCTGCGTACCGATGGCCTCCGTGATCCATGGGTTCATTTACAACAAGGAAGCCTTTGAGGAACTGGGCATCGAGCCGCCGATCACCAACGAAGAGTTCTTTGCAGTCCTCGACAAAATCAAGGAAGACGGCACCTACATCCCCATGGCCATGGGCGCCAAGGATCAGTGGGAAGCGGCCACGATGGGCTACACCAATATCGGCCCGAATTACTGGAAGGGTGAAGAAGGCCGGCTGGCGTTGATCGAGGGCGAGCAGAAGCTGACCGACGAACAATGGGTCGAGCCCTTCCGTCAGCTCGCTGCCTGGGCGCCCTACCTGGGCGATGGATACGAAGCCCAGAGCTATCCCGACAGCCAGAATCTCTTCACCCTCGGCCGTGCGGCCATCTTCCCGGCCGGTTCCTGGGAAATTGCCATATTTAACGAACAGGCCGACTTCGAGATGGGGGCCTTCGCGCCACCGCTGCAGAGCGCCGGGGACGAATGCTACATTTCCGATCACACGGATATCGGCATCGGCATGAACGCGAAAACGGAAAACGCCGAAGCAGCGCGTACCTTCCTCAACTGGGTCGGTTCGGCCGAATTCGCCTCACTCTATGCGAATTCGCTGCCTGGCTTCTTCTCGCTCTCCAACGAGACGGTAGAGATGGAAGACCCGCTCGCCAAGGAATTCGTCTCCTGGCGCGAGAACTGCAACTCGACCATCCGTCCCGCGCACCAGATCCTTTCGCGCGGCACACCGAACCTGTGGAACGAGATGTGGAACGTCTCGGCCAACGTATTGCGCGGCGCCCAGACGCCCGAAGACGGTGCGAAACAGCTTCAGGACGGCCTTGCCGGCTGGTACGAACCGCAGCAGTAAGTCCTGAGCCTCGAACAAGAGCCGGGCCCGCCTGATGCGCGGGCCCGACGCCATAGAGAGACGTTCCATGGCCCAAGCAGTCAAGAAGCCCTTCCGCTGGCATATCGCCGTTTTTCTGGCGCCGGCGGTTCTGATCTATACGGCAATCATGATCATTCCGCTGTTCAGCACATTGCAGCTTGCAATGTTCAGCGATGTGAACAACAGCCAGGTTTTCGTAGGGCTGAAAAATTTCCGAACCCTGTTCGATGATCCGCGCTGGTCGGAGCAGTTCTGGAACGCGCTCAAGAACAACACCTGGTTCTTCATCATACACATGCTGGTGCAAAATCCGATCGGCATTCTTCTGGCCGCGCTGCTGTCGAGCCCGCGACTGCGCCTGCGCGTTTTCTACCGCACAGCCATCTTCATTCCGACGATTCTCTCCTTCGTCATTGCCGGCTTTGCATGGAAGCTCATTCTCAGCCCTCTTTGGGGCGTGGCGCCCAACCTTCTGGATCTCGTCGGCCTGAAAAGCCTGTTCCAGCCCTGGCTCGGCAAGGAAGCCTATGCACTAACAACGCTGGCGTTGATTTCAGTCTGGCAGTTTGTGGGCATTCCGATGATGCTCATCTATGCCGCACTTCTCTCTATTCCCGACGAACTTCTGGAAGCTGCCGAGTGCGACGGCATTACAGGCATGTCGCAATTCTGGAAGGTCAAACTGCCGCTGATCCTGCCCGCGATCGGTATTATCTCGATCCTAACCTTCGTCGGCAATTTCAACGCCTTCGACCTGATCTACGCCACGCAGGGCGCGCTGGCGGGACCGGATTTCTCCACCGACATTCTTGGCACATTCATGTTCCGCACTTTCTTCGGCTTCCAGCTTCAGCTCGGCGATCCGAATCTTGGTGCGGCCATCGCCACCGCGATGTTCGGCATCATTCTCATCGGCGTGTCGATCTATCTGTTCGGCATCCAGCGGCGGCTGCGCCGCTACCAATTCTGAGCGGGAAGCAGCAACCATGAGCACAGCCAGACATTCCCCCGCCCGCTCCATCGCCGCTCACGCGGTGCTGGCGACCTACACGGTCATCGCGCTTTTTCCAGTGTTCGTGATCGTGGTCAACGCCTTCAAATCGCGCAAAGCGATCTTCCGCACACCGCTGGAGTTTCCCAATGCGGAAACCTTCAGCCTGGTCGGTTTCGAAACCGTTCTGAAACAGGGCGACTTCCTGCTCTATTTCCAGAACAGCTTCGTGGTCACCGTGGTGTCGCTGTTCATGGTGCTCCTGTTCGGCGCAATGGCAGCCTTTGCGCTTGCCGAATACCGCTTCAAGGGCAATTCGCTGATGGGCCTCTATCTGGCGCTGGGAATCATGATACCGATCCGGCTCGGCACCGTGGCAATCCTGCAGATGATGGCGGCCTCCGGCCTCGTCAACACGCTGACATCGCTCATTCTGGTCTACACGGCGCAGGGCCTGCCACTCGCCATCTTCATCCTGTCGGAGTTCATGCGGCAGGTCTCCGATGACCTGAAGAATGCCGGTCGGATCGACGGGCTCAGCGAATACCGCATCTTCTTCCGCCTCGTCCTGCCGCTGGTTCGGCCGGCCATGGCGACGGTCGCGGTCTTCACCATGATCCCGATCTGGAACGATCTCTGGTTCCCGCTGATCTTGGCACCCGCTGAGGCCACGAAAACCATCACGCTTGGCGCACAGGTCTTTATCGGGCAGTTCGTCACCAACTGGAACGCGGTTCTGGCAGCGCTCTCGCTCGCTATCCTGCCGGTGCTTATCCTCTATCTGATCTTCTCGCGCCAGCTCATCCGCGGCATCACCTCGGGAGCCGTGAAATGAGTGCGCAGGAGGCCCCCGTGCGGGTATTGGTTGCAGGGCTCGGCAATATGGGCATGAGCCATGCGCTCGCTTATCACGCCAATCCAGGTTTCGAGATTGTCGGCCTCGTCACCCGTTCCAAGCCGGACCTGCCCGATGCGTTGAAAAACTATCCGCATTTCACCGGCTATGATGAGGCACTGGCTGAGACGCAGCCAGACCTCGCCTCCATCAACACCTACTCGGACAGCCATGCGCCCTATGCCATCGCGGCGATGGAAGCCGGTGCGCATGTCTTTGTCGAAAAGCCGTTGGCGACCAATGTCGCCGATGCAAGGCGCGTGGTGGAGACGGCCAAAGCCCAAAACCGCAAGCTGGTGGTGGGCTATATCCTGCGCCATCATCCCTCCTGGGTGCGACTGATCCAGGAAGCTCGCGGGCTCGGCGGACCTTATGTGTTCCGGCTGAACCTCAACCAGCAATCCTCCGGCCCCACCTGGCTCACGCACAAGCAACTGATGCAGACAACACCGCCCATCGTCGACTGCGGCGTGCACTATGTGGACGTTATGTGCCAGATCACCGACGCCAAGCCGCTGAAGGTACGGGGCATGGGCGTGCGCCTTTCCGACGAGATCGCACCGGATATGTACAATTACGGACATTTCCAGGTGCTCTTCGAAGACGGTTCGGTCGGCTGGTACGAAGCCGGCTGGGGACCGATGATGTCGGAAACCGCCTTCTTCGTGAAGGATATCGTGTCACCGAAGGGCTGCGTCTCCATCGTCATGGACGAGGGTGCCAAGTCGGACGACATCGACGCGCATACGCAGACTTCGCGCATACGCCTCCACAAGGCGGAGAGAAACGCAACGGGCCAATTCGCCCATGAAGACACGCTTCTTTCCATGGAAGGCGAGCCGGGGCATCAGGAACTTTGCGACCGCGAGCAGGCATTCGTATTGCAGGCCATCAGCGAAGACCTCGATCTCTCGCGGCACATGAACGATGCCGTGCAATCCCTCAATATCTGCCTCGCCGCCGACGAAAGCGTGCGAAGCGGCAAGGAAATCGAACTCTAGGACGAAACCGTGGGCTCACTCGCACTGAAAAACATCACCAAATCGTTCGGTCAGGTCGACGTCATCAAGGGCGTGGATCTGGAGGTTCAAAACGGTGAACTGGTCATCTTCGTCGGCCCTTCGGGCTGCGGAAAATCCACCCTTCTACGCATCATCGCGGGCCTTGAGGATGCAAGCGGCGGCAGCGTTGAGATCGACGGCGCCGAAGTCGGCTCCACACCCCCATCCAAGCGCGGCATCGCGATGGTGTTCCAGACCTACGCGCTCTACCCGCATCTCAATGTGCGCGACAATATGAGCCTCGGCCTGAAACAGGCCAAACATCCCGCGGATCATATCGCCGAGCGGGTGGATTTCGCTTCAAAGATGCTGTCACTCGAGCCTTATCTCGACCGGCGGCCGGCCGAACTTTCCGGCGGCCAGCGGCAGCGCGTTGCCATCGGCCGTGCGGTTGTGCGCAAGCCCAAGCTGTTCCTGTTCGACGAACCGCTCTCGAACCTCGATGCGGCGCTGCGCGTTAACACCCGTCTTGAGATTGCCCGCCTGCATCGCGAGCTCGGCGCCACCATGGTTTATGTCACGCACGATCAGACCGAGGCCATGACACTGGCCGACCGCATCGTCGTCCTCAATGGTGGCAGGATCGAGCAGGTCGGTACTCCGATGGAACTTTACAACGATCCGGCCAATCTTTTCGTCGCCGGCTTCATCGGCTCGCCGCAAATGAACTTCATAGATGCGACATTGCTCAACAGAGATGATGCAAAAACCATCGGCATTCGGCCGGAACACATCTCGATCGTTCCCGCCGATGGCGATATCAAGGGGCGCGTCTCTCACATCGAGCATTTGGGCGCCGATACGAATCTCTATTTGGATTGCGGCGAAGCCGGTCTGCTATGCGCGCGCCTGTTCGGCGAACACCAGTTCGAGATCGACAGCGAACTGCACGCAAAGTTCGATGAAAGCCGGGTGTTCCGCTTTGACGATCAGGGAAAGGTTATCCGCCGGACAAACTGAGACGCCGAACAACAACACCATTGCGACGCGTCGCATTCTGCTGCCGGTCGTTGCGGCACTGTCCATTTCTCAATGCGAACATGTGAGATAACGCTTTAATCGGCTTGGAAACCTTGCATCGCAAGAAAAGCCCGCTTAGTCGGTCGTTAACCAGTGCTCGCGGAAGCTGCGCTGACAATGGCGAGATGGACAGGGGTGGATCGGCAATGGAAAGCGAATTTGTTCCGGTGTCCAGGCGAGTTACCATACAGGATGGCGTCTACCAGCAACTTCGCCACGCACTTATGGTCGGCCGCTTCGATCCGGGCCAGACGCTGACCATCGCTTCACTCGCCGAAACCTTCGCTACCAGCCATATGCCGGTGCGTGAAGCCCTGCGCCGACTGGCGGCGGAAAACGCTCTGGAAATCGCACCGAACGGCTCGGCCCGCGTGCCCGCCATCAGCAAGGCACGGCTCGACGATCTGTGCCGCGCCCGCATCGCGGTCGAAGGTTTGGCGGCAGAGCTTGCTGCGCCCAACAGTTCCGACGCAGATATCAGCGAGCTCGAACGGCTTGTGGAAGCGCACGAGACATCGAGTCATGAAGAGAGCATATACGCAATGCTGGTGAAGAACCGGGAGTTTCACTTCGCTCTCTACCAGGGCTCCGGTTCCGAAGTGTTGCTGCAACTGGCGGAGACCCTGTGGCTGCGTTTCGGTCCCTATATGCGCGTGCTGACCCGCCACCTGGAGCCGACCCTGCGCTCGCACGAAGGCGAAACGTACACACGCCATCATCATGACGCCATCGCGGCATTGCGCAAACGCGACGGATCAGGCGTGCGTCGGGCGATCAGTGAGGACATCAGCGCGACACAAGCTCTGCTCCGCCCGCTTTGCGATTGAAATCGGCGTTTGTCAGGAGCCCTGAAATAAACGCCCGATTTTCGGCGGCAGTCCCCGCACTTTGCGCTAATCTCGCGCCATGCTGTTCCAACGTCCCGACGATGACACACTCTATCAGGCTCTCATGGCGCGCGATTCCGGTTACGACGGTTTCGTTTATGCCGGCGTAACGACCACTGGCGTCTTCTGCCGGATCACATGCCCCGCCCGTAAACCGAAACGCGAGAACGTGACCTTCCACGACACGGTTGCGCAATGTTTCGAGGCAGGCCTGCGCCCGTGCAAGCGCTGCCGTCCCTTGGCACCGTCCGGCGAAGCCGAACCCGTCGTCGCAACGCTGCTGGAAGCGCTCGACAGGGCACCAGGACGACGCTGGAGCGAGGACGATATCGCCAGGGTGGGCTACGACCCTTCCACGGTACGTCGTGCATTCAAGCGACGTTATGGGATCAGTTTCCTGGAAATGGCCCGGCTACGCCGCGTTGCGCTCGCGGTGGAAAACATTGCCGGTGGCGCGAGCGTCATCGAGGCCCAGCAAGAGGCCGGCTTCAGCTCGGGAAGCGGCTTTCGAGACGCAGTCGCACGGCTGATAGGCGAAGCCCCCAGGCAAATGCGGGGCAAGGCGCTGCTACGCGCCGACTGGATCGAGACCCCCATCGGAACCATGGTGGCGATTGCCGACGACCACGCCCTGCATCTCCTCGAATTTCTGGAACGTACCGCATTGCCTGCAGAGATCCGTAAACTGCACAAAGCCACAGGCTCGACCATCGCCATGGGATCAAACGGTCCCATCGAACAGACGCGAAACGAGCTCGCAGCCTACTTTGCAGGCCACGCCGATCACTTCAGGACGCGGCTCGCCACTCACGGCACGCCGTTCGAGCGCCGGGTTTGGGAGACGCTGCGGACCATTCCGCCAGGCACGGTGATGAATTATGCTCGGCTTGCCGCCGCGCTCGATCGCCCTGACGCAAGCCGCGCCGTCGGCCGCGCGAACGGGGCCAACCAGTTCGCCATCGTAATTCCGTGCCATCGCGTCGTCGCCGCAAACGGATCGCTGGTTGGCTATGGCGGCGGGTTGTGGCGCAAGCGCTGGCTGCTCGAACACGAGAAATTAATGTTTCAGAACCATCTCGGCCCGTTGGAGACATGCCATGCGCCAGAATGACAAAGCCCACGCCTTCCACGCCCTGCACGTCAAAGGCAATCCTCTCATACTCTTCAACATCTGGGATTCCGGTTCGGCAGCAGCCGTGGCCGACGCCGGCGCCAGCGCGTTGGCGACGGGAAGCTGGTCCGTCGCGGCCGCTCACGGCTATGGCGACGGTCAGGAAATCCCGGTCGCGTTTCTAGCTCAGGTGGTTCGGCGTATCGTTGAAACCGTAGACTTGCCCTTATCGGTCGATTTCGAAGGTGCTTATGCGACCGACCCGCAAGGTGCCGCCGAGAATGTGTCACGCATTCTCGATGCTGGCGCGGTGGGCATCAACTTCGAGGACCAGATCGTCGGGGGCGAGGGATTGCACCCGATTGCCGATCAGGCCAAGCGTATCGCCGCTATCCGCACAATGGCCGACAAGCGCGGCCTGCCACTCTTTATCAATGCGCGCACGGACCTGTTCCTCAAGGAAAGCGATCGCGATCGGCACGCGGAATTGATCGCCGAAGCGAAGGCGCGTGCCAAAGCCTTTGCGGATGCGGGCGCCAACGGCTTCTTCGCTCCGGCGCTGGTGGACGCGCCACTGATAGAAGATCTTTGCGACGCGTCCAAATTGCCCGTCAACATCATGGCAATGAAGTCCGCGCCGGATGCGGCGGCACTAGGGCGGCTGGGCGTCGCCCGCATCAGCCACGGCCCAGGCCCCTATCGCGGCGCCACAGCCTGGCTGAAGGAAGCAGCGGCGGCGGTCTACGGATAACGGAAAGTTCCGTTCAGGTGCGCTTGGTCACTCCTTTGCGGACGGCTTGTTCCAGTGAATATGCTCCAACGCCTGGATACGGCTGCGCGCGGCGTCCCAGTCTTTGTGTGTCACGCGGTCGACGATCGCTTCCACCAAAGCGATCAACACCACACCCGAATCCCACGTGCGGCCGGAATCGATCGCGCAAGGCAGAACCACCTTCGCGTATCGCGAGATCGGCGAAAGCCAGCTATCGGTGATCAACACGATGCGCGCTTTGCGTTCACAAAGAAGTTCGCTCAGATGCACCAGGTCGCGCTGATAGCGACGAATGTCAAAAAGCACGACCACATCGCCAGCCTTAACGTCAAGCAATTGGTCGTCCCAGGTGGAGGTCTGGTCCTGAAAGCGGCGCACATTGGGTCGCACAATACGCAGGTGTGCAGCCATATAGCGGGCAATGGCATCGCTGAAACGGCCGCCCAGCGTGTAGCAAGCCGTCTTCGGGTCCGACAGCAGTGTGCAGGCCGCCTCGAACTCACTTTCGGGTATAGCTTCCAGCGTCGTCTGGATGTTGGCCATGGCCCTTGAAAAATAAGCGCCGAGCGCCGAGCCGTTGAGGCTGCGTGTCGCCGAGCTGTCCCCCTTTTCGAGCGGCGAGAGAAGCTCCGCCTGAACTTCCGCGCGCAGGGTCCGCTGAAACTCCGGATAACCGGAGAAGCCGAGCCGCGATACGAAACGCAAAACGGTCGGCGCGCTGGTGCTGGCGAGCATGGCAAACTCGGCAACGGTCGACAGGCCACTGCTGGGATAATTGGCGAGAAACGCATGCGCCACTTTGCGCTCGGCGTCGGTCATCTGGCCGAGCGCCACATGAACCTGTTCTTTCGTTCCCAAGCGCGTCTCCTCGACAAGACATCCAATCACGGCCCGTAATGAAAATTACACGATTGACAAATTCCCGGCAATGCTAATCAATATTACAAAGCCGCTTCAAAGAGACGTTCCCCCGGAAAACAATAAAGGAACGGGCGGAACTGTGTGGAGGTTTGATGGTCAGAGCGCTGCTTGATCCGTCCGAGGGAGAGCCATTCCAGATCGAGCGCGCCGGTGGACGGTCGCCCGTCATTCTCGTATGCGAACACGCTTCACGCCGCATACCCCGTGCCCTTTCGACATTGGGGGCCAAACCGGAAACACTGACAAGTCATGCCGCCTGGGACATCGGCGCGCTGGCAACCGCGCAGAAGCTCTCCGCCCTGCTCGATGCACCGCTCATTCACCAGCGGTTTTCACGCCTGGTGTACGATTGCAACCGACCACCGGAGGCGATGGACGCCATTCCCGAGATGAGCGAAGTCCACGCGATCCCGGGCAATCGCACACTTGCCGAGCAGGCACGGCGTCAGCGGGTCACTGAAATCTACGAACCGTTCCGCCAGGCGGTAGCGGATCTCATCGCAACCCGTACCGGCCCGGCCAAACTGCCGGTCATCGTTACCATCCATTCTTTCACGCGCGTCTATTTCGGCATCGCCCGACATCGGGCTATCGGCCTGCTGCACGACCGCGACCGGCGACTCGCCGACGCCATGCTGCAGCTTGCCGAAGGACAGGGCATCGCCAACGCGTTGCGCAACTACCCTTACGGGCCGGAAGACGGGGTCACGCACACGCTGCGCCTGCACGCGGTTCAAAACGGCCTGCTCAACGTCATGATCGAATATTGCAGCGACCTCATCGAAACCGCTGCGGGACAAGACGAATGGGCAAAGCGCACCGCTCGACTGCTCGAAACGGCTTTGGAGCGCTTTCACGTCGACATATACGCAGCCGGGCCAGAAAAAGCCTGACAAAAACCGGCACGGAACCGAAGCGGGAAAACAATGGAGCAAGAAATGGGAGACCGGAACCGATGCCGAACGCCATAAGGCGCTACGTGCGTCTGATCGATCGGACAAACCATTATGTCGGTCTTGTGGTCATGTACATGATCTTCCTGATGATCGGCATCCTGCTTTACTCGTCGATCATGAAGACCGTGGCCATTCCACCACTGTGGACGCTGGAAATGGCGCAGTTCGCCATGGTCGCCTATTATATGGGCGGCGGCGGGTGGGCGCTGCAAAACGACTCCCATGTGCGCATGGACTTGATCTACGCACGCTGGTCGCCGCGCACAAAAGCCATCGTCGATTCCGTCACCGTCCTCTTCCTGATCTTCTATCTCTCACTTCTGCTCTACGGCGGTTTCTCCTCCACCTCCTATGCCTTGAAATACGATGAAACCAGCTATTCTGCGTGGTCGCCCTACATGGCACCGATCAAGATCATCATGTGTATCGGCATCGCGCTGACGCTGCTCCAAGCCATCGCGCAGCTTTTCAAGGACGTAGCGCAGGCACGCGGGGAGGAACTGTCTTGAGCTACGAACTCACCGCAATCCTGATGTTCACCGGTATGATGGGTTTGCTCCTGACGGGCCAGCGCGTCTTCGGCGCCATCGGTTTCATCGCCGTTGTTTTCGCACTGTTGCTCTGGGGCACAGGTGGTTCCGAAATTGCGTTCTCCGCTGCCATGAAACTGATGAAATGGTACGCGCTGCTGACGCTGCCGCTCTTCATCTATATGGGCTACATGCTGTCGGAATCGGGCATTGCCGACGATCTCTACAAGATGTTCCATGTGTGGTTCGGTCCGGTGCGCGGCGGTCTCGCCATCGGCACGATCGCGCTCATGGTCGTCATCTCCGCCATGAACGGCCTTTCCGTCGCCGGCATGGCCATCGGTGCGACCATCGCCCTGCCGGAATTGCTCAGACGCGGCTACGACAAGATCATGGTGACCGGCGTCATTCAGGCCGGCTCATCGCTCGGCATTCTCGTGCCGCCCAGCGTGGTGCTGGTGCTTTACGCCATGATCGCACGCCAGCCGGTCGGCCAGCTCTGGCTCGCGGGTGTGTTTCCGGGCCTGCTCATGGCGGGTCTCTTCATTCTCTACATCGCCGTGCGCTGCTGGTTGCAGCCCAATCTCGGGCCTGTGCTTCCTGCCGAAGAACGCCGCATACCGATGTCGGAAAAGATCAAGCTTCTTTCCGCCGGCATCCTGCCCTTCATGATCTTCTTCCTGATGACCGGGCTTTTCGTCATGGGCGTTACCAGCCTCGTGGAGAGCTCAGCCATCGGCGCGGTTTCGGCGACCGCTGCCGCCGCCATTCGTGGCCGCCTCACATTCAAGGTGATCCACGACACGGTGCGCAAAACGCTTTCCGTCTCGTGCATGTTCATGTGGATCATCCTGGCCGCGCTGTGCTTCGGCGCGGTGTTCGACGGGCTGGGCGCGGTCAGGGCCATCGAGGGCTTCTTCCTCGATCAGCTCGGCCTGTCGCCCTGGGAAGTGCTGATCCTGATGCAGCTTTCCTATCTCATCATGGGCATGTTTCTGGACGATACGGCGATGCTCGTCATCGTCGCGCCGCTCTATGTGCCGCTCGTCAAGCTGCTCGGCTTCGACCTCATCTGGTATGGCGTGCTCTACACGATCACCTGCCAGATCGCCTACATGACCCCGCCCTTCGGCTACAATCTGTTCCTAATGCGGGCCATGGCACCGCCGGAGATCGGGCTCGGAGACATATACCGATCCATTGTGCCCTTCGTGGCGGTCATGGTGTTCGCACTGATCATCGTCATGGCTTTCCCGCAGATCGCGCTATGGCTCCCGCAACACGTTTATTCGCGCTGAAACCAAAGAAACCACGGAGGTGACGACAAGAAAAGCCTGCGGCAATGCCCGGCAAAAGCGACCGGGACAACAACCAGAGGAGTGAACGAAGATGCAAAACAGACGCGACTTTCTAAAAAAGGCGGGCATGGCATCGGCGGCAGCAGCCGGAACCACGGCCCTTGCAACGCCCTATGTTCATGCGCAAAGCCCGATCCGCTGGCGGCTGCAGACCTATGCTGGCGCCGCCCTTGCCGAACATGTCGTCAAACCGGCCATCGACGCCTTCAACAAGGCAGCCAATGGCGAGATGGAGATCGAGCTCTACTACGCCGATCAGCTCGTACCGACGGGCGAGCTTTTCCGCGCCATGCAGAACGGCACGATCGACGCCGTGCAGTCGGATGACGATTCCATGGCGGCCCCGGTCGATGTGTCGGTCTTCGGCGGTTATTTCCCCTTCGCCACGCGCTATTCGCTCGACGTGCAGGCCCTGTTCTACAAGCACGGCCTGGCCGAGATCTGGGAAGAAGCCTATGGCGAAGTGGAGGGCGTAACATGGCTTTCTGCGGGCTCCTGGGATCCCTGCCACTTCAACACGAAGGAACCCATCAACAGCCTCGAAGACCTGAAGGGCAAGCGTGTCTTCACCTTCCCGACAGCCGGCAAATTCCTCTCTCGCTTCGGTGTCGTTCCCGTCACCCTGCCCTGGGAAGACGTGGAAGTGGCCGTGCAGACCGGCGAACTCGACGGCATCGCCTGGTCGGGCATCACCGAGGATTACACGGTGGGCTGGGCCGACGTGACGCCCTACCTGCTCACCAACAATATCTGCGGTGCGTGGGTGGGCTCCTTCTTCGCCAATTCGGACCGATGGAACGAAGTGCCCGACCATCTGAAGCAGCTCTTCCGACTGGCGATGGATTCCTCGCATTATTACCGCCTGCACTGGTATTGGGCCGGCGAAGCGGATCTGCGCGTCAATGGCGGCAAGATGGAGCTCACCACCATACCCGACGCCGAGTGGGCGACGGTGGAAGCCGAGGCGGAAAAATTCTGGGACGAGATCGCCGCCGAGGGCGGGCGCAGGGAGCGCGTCGTGCAGATCTTGCGCAACTATCGCGCCCTCATGCAAAAGGCCGGCCCACCCTATCGCTACGGCTGATTAGATCGAAACTTCATGGCTCCGGGGCAAATACTCCGGGGCCAAACCCAAAACCACCGACAGGACGAATTGAATGGCGGGCAAACTGACTTTGGAAAGCCTCAAGGCGGCAGCGGAGGCCGGCGAGATCGACACGGTTCTCGTCGCGCTGGTCGACATGCAGGGGCGCCTGATGGGCAAGCGGTTCCATGTGGACTTCTTCCTCGAAAGCGCTTTCGAGGAGACACACAGCTGCAACTATCTGCTCGCCACCGACATGGAGATGTTCACGGTCGAGGGCTATCGCGCGACGAGCTGGTCGGCGGGCTATGGCGACTACACGATGAAACCGGACCTTTCGACCATGCGCCGCATTCCCTGGCTGGAAGGCACGGCGCTGGTTCTGTGCGACGTGCTCGACCACCACACCCATGAGGACGTGCCCCATTCGCCCCGCGCCATCCTGAAAAAGCAGGTCGCGCGGCTGGAAGCCATGGGCATGAAAGCCATGATGGCCTCGGAACTGGAATTCTTCTTGTTCCGCGACACGTTCGAGGAAGCCGCCGCCAAGGGCTATCGCGGGCTGGAGCGCATCAGCGCCTATAATGAGGATTATCACATCTTCCAGACCACCAAGGAGGAAGACGTGATGCGAGCGATCCGCAACGGCCTCAACGGTGCCGATGTGCCAGTGGAAAACTCCAAGGGCGAAGCCGATGCCGGTCAGGAAGAAATCAACGTCCGCTACACCGATGCGCTCACCATGGCGGATCGCCATGCCATCGTGAAGAACGGCTGCAAGGAAATCGCCTGGAAGGCCGGGCGCGCCGTCAGCTTCATGGCAAAGTGGGACGACAATGCCGCCGGCAATTCCTCGCATGTGCACCAGTCACTCTGGGCGCTCGACGGAAAGCCCCAGTTCTTCGATCCGTCGGGCGAGCACGGCATGTCCGAACTCATGCGGCACTACATGGCCGGCCTTCTCGCCCATGCCGGCGAGATCACCTATTTCCTCGCGCCCTACATCAACTCCTACAAGCGTTTCGCGGCTGGCACCTTCGCCCCCACCAAGGCGATATGGTCGTTCGACAACCGCACGGCGGGTTACCGCGTCTGCGGTTCGGACACCAAGGCGGTGCGCGTGGAATGCCGTGTCGGTGGCGCCGACCTGAACCCCCATCTTGCCTTCGCGGCGCTAATTGCGGCAGGCATTGATGGCATCGAAAACAAGAAAGAGCTGGAGCCGGCCTTTGTCGGCGACGCGTATGAGGGCGAAGGGATCCGCGAGATACCCAAAACCCTGCGCGACGCCGCCACCGCGCTCGACGGTTCGAAAATGCTGCGTGCGGCCTTTGGTGACGACGTTGTCGATCACTATGTCCATGCAGCCCGCTGGGAACAATCCGAATATGACCGCCGCGTCACCGACTGGGAGGTCAGGCGCGGTTTTGAGAGAGCATGACATGACGAAAACCCTGCAATGCATTTCCCCCATCGACGGATCGGTCTTCGCCGAGCGACCCGTGATGGCCCCCGACAAGGCTGCCACGCTTCTCGCCACCGCCCGCCAGGCGCAGAGGGCCTGGGCCGCGCGTCCGCTCGATGAGCGCATCGCGCTGGTCAATGCCGGCATCGCCCGCCTCAACGAGATGAAGGACGAGGTGGTGCCGGAGCTTGCCCACATGATGGGTCGCCCGGTGCGCTATGGCGGCGAGTTCGGCGGCATGAACGAACGCTCCTCCTACATGGCCGGGATAGCCGAGCGCGGACTCGCACCGATCGTTCTGGAGGATTCGGAAAGCTTCGCGCGTCGCATCGAACGCGTACCGCATGGTCTTGTCGGCATCATCGCGCCATGGAACTACCCCTACATGACGGCCATCAACACGGTTGTTCCGGCGCTCATCGCGGGCAATGCGGTCGCCATCAAACACGCCACGCAGACGCTGCTGGTGGGCGAGCGTATCGTGCGCGCCTTCCATGAGGCCGGCATTCCCGAAGAGCTGTTCGTCAATCTGTTCCTCGACCATGCCGGCACGGAGAAGCTGATCGGCGATCGCTCCTTCGACTTCGTCAACTTCACCGGTTCCGTTGGCGGCGGACGCGCCATCGAGCGCGCCGCGGCCGGCACCTTCACCGGGCTCGGGCTCGAACTCGGCGGCAAGGATCCGGCCTATGTGATGGACGATGCGGACATCGATTGGGCCGTCGACGGGCTGATGGACGGCGCGATGTTCAATGCCGGCCAGTGCTGCTGCGGCATCGAGCGCATCTATGTGGCCGAGAAGCATTTCGAGAGCTTCGTCGAGAAATCCGTCGACTGGGCGAACAAGCTCAAGCTCGGCAATCCGCTGAACGAGGAAACCACGATCGGCCCCATGGCCAACAAGCGTTTTGCAGCCGAAGTGCGCAGCCAGACCGCAGAGGCCGTGGCACAGGGCGCGAAAGCGCTGGTCGATCCCAAGCGCTTCCCCGAAGACGATAGCAGCACCTATCTCATGCCGCAGATTCTGATCGACGTGAACCACCAGATGCGGGTGATGCGCGAGGAGAGCTTCGGCCCCGTCGTCGGCATCATGCCGGTAAAGGACGACGCCGAAGCGCTCGACCTCATGAACGATTGCGAATTCGGCCTCACCGCCTCGCTGTGGACCGCCGACCCCGACCGCGCGGCGGCACTTGGCTCGGAGATCGAAACGGGCACCGTGTTCATGAACCGTGCCGATTATCTCGACCCCGCATTGTGCTGGACCGGCTGCAAGAACACGGGGCGCGGCGGCGCATTGTCGGAAATCGGATACCACAATCTGACCCGCCCGAAATCCTACCATTTGAGAAAGAAACAGGCATGAAGCTCGAAGGAAACTGGTCCTATCCCACGTCTGTGCGGTTCGGCACGGGCCGGATCAAGGAACTGGCCGAGGCCTGCAAGGCGGCCGGCATTTCAAAGCCCCTGCTCGTCACCGACCGTGGGCTGGCCGGCATGGACATCACGAAGAATGCGCTCGACATTCTGGAGAATGCCGGTCTTGGGCGCGCGATCTTTTCCGAGGTCGACCCCAACCCCAACGAGACGAATCTCGAAGCCGGCATCAAGGTGTTCAACGATGGCGGGCATGATGGCGTCGTGGCGTTTGGCGGCGGTTCGGGCCTCGATCTCGGCAAGCTGATCGCTTTCATGGCCGGTCAGACACGGCCGGTGTGGGACTTCGAGGACATCGGCGACTGGTGGACCCGCGCCGACGCCTCGAAAATCGCACCGAATGTGGCCGTGCCCACCACCGCCGGCACCGGCTCGGAAATGGGGCGCGCAGGCGTGCTCACCAATTCAAGGACCCATGTGAAGAAGATCATCTTCCATCCGAAGGTGCTCCCCTCCGTGGTGATCTGCGATCCGGAACTGACGGTGGGCATGCCAAAGGCCATCACCGCCGGCACGGGGATGGACGCCTTCGCGCATTGTCTGGAGGCCTATTCCTCGCCCTTCTACCACCCGATGAGCCAGGGCATCGCGCTCGAAGGACTTCGTCTGGTGAAGGAAAACCTGCCGCGCGTCTATCGGAACGCGGACGATCTGGAAGCGCGCGCGCACATGATGAGCGCCGCCGCCATGGGCGCGGTCGCCTTCCAGAAGGGGCTCGGCGCCATCCACGCACTTTCGCACCCTGTCGGCGCTGTTTACAACACCCACCATGGCACCACCAATGCGGTGGTGATGCCCGCGGTGCTGAAACTCAACCGGCCTGAAATCGAGGACCGCATCGCCGCGGCAGCCGCCTATCTGGGCATTGCAGGCGGATTTGACGGGTTCTTCGATTACGTGATGAGCCTGCGTGCCGAACTCGGCATTCCCGACCGGCTTGGCGACATGGGTGTGGGCACGGACCGCATCGACGAGATGGTCGAAATGGCGCTGGAAGACCCGAGTGCCGGCGGCAACCCGGTCAAGCTGACCGTTGCGAACACGAAGGCACTGTTCGAAGCCTGTATCTGAGGTTTGACCGCTGTCAAACGTTCCTCATCCGGCAGACGGGTGAGGGACTACACTGGGTCTGCCTAAAGCTCCAGCACCACTGTGATCACGCCGGCCTCGCCGCTTTCCTTCACCACGAAACCGAAATCCCGGCACATGGCGAGCATCTTGGTGTTGTCGCTCAGCACGATGCCTTCGATAGCGCCGATTCCTTCTTCCCGGCCATAGTCGATGAGCTGCTTCAAAAGCGCGAAGCCAAGCCCGTGCCCCTGAAGATCGGTGCGCACAAGCAGGCCATACTCGGCGATCTCCTTGTCGGGATCGGAAGAGAGGCGGCCAATGCCGGCCATTTCCCCATCCTCTTCCCGCAGCGCGATGAAGGCCATGTCGCGCTCGTAGTCGAGTTGGGTCAACCGTTCCAGCATTTCATCCGGAAAGTGCTTGCGCGGCGCCAGGAAACGGAAGCGGATGTCCTCCGGCGAAACACGCGACAGGAAATCCGGAAACAGCGCCACATCCGCCGGCTTGATCGGGCGCAGATGATAACGATGGCCTTCGAGGTTCACATCCTTCTCCCACCCGTCCGGGTAAGGCCGGATGGCGAGATCGGTGTTCGGTCCCGCACGGCCGATTTCCGCCGGTTCGATCTCGATGCGCGCATCGAGCGCCACCACGCCGTCGGCATCCGCCAGAAGCGGATTGATGTCCATGCCCTTGATGCAGGGAAAATCGACGATCATCTGCGACACCGCATTGAGCGCCCCGGCAATCGCCTCCCGGTCGGCGGGCGCGCGGTCGCGATACCCGGCAAGCAACTTGCCGATGCGCGTCGAGGCCATCAGATCGCCGGCCAGCACATCGTCGAGTGGCGGCAGCGCGATTGCCGTGTCCTCCATCACCTCCACAGCCGTGCCGCCGGCACCGAACAGCACCACCGGCCCGAAGATCGGATCCTGGCTGACACCGAGGATCAATTCATGCGCATGCCTGCGCACCACCATGGGCTGAACCACGAAGCCCTCCAGCCCTTCGACCGTTCCGGCATCCTCAAGCCGTTTCACGATGTTTTCAGCGGCCTTTGTGGCCGATTCCGGAGTCTTGAGACCGAGCACCACACCACCGACATCGGATTTGTGGGTGATGGTCTTGGAGAGAAGCTTGACGACAACCTTCTCCGAACTCTCGAGCATCCGCGCGGTGGCCGCGCCCACCGCTTCCGGCGTTTCGACAATCACCGTTTCGGGCACTGGAATTCCGTAGGCGGCAATCGCCGCCTTGGCTTCGGGCTCCGTCAGCATCCGGCGACCTTCGGCTGCAACCTTTTCGAGAATGGCGCGCAACCCATCGCGATCGCCATGCACATCCTCGCTGCGGCTTGAAGGCACACGGGTCAGAGCCTTCTGCGCGCGCGACCATTCGCTCAGGTAGGAGAGCGCGGCCGTGGCGCTCGACGGCGTACTGAAGTTCGCAATGCCCGATTCCTGCAGAATGCGGCGCCCTTCTCGCGCCGTTTCCTCGCCCAGCCAACAGGTGATAAGCGGCTTGCCATTGATCCGGCCCTTGTCCGCGTGCGCCGCGACGGCATGCGCGGCATCGGAGGGTGATGCAAGCCCCGTCGGACAGTTGAAGACGAGAACGGCGTCCGTATCGGGGTCGTCGGCCACCGCCAAAACAGCCTCGCTGTAGCGTTCCGGCGGCGCATCGCCGATGATGTCTGCGGGATTGGAGTGCGACCAGTTGGGCGGTAGCGCTTTGTTCAAACGCGTGATCGTTTCGGGCGAAAACGCCGCCAATGTTCCACCGAGATCGTTGAGACGGTCGACCGCCAGCACGCCCGCGCCACCACCGTTGCTGACGATGCCCACTTGCGCGCGCTGCAAGGGACGGAAACGCGCGAGCACTTCGGCTGCGTCGAACAACTCTCCGAGGTCGAGCACGCGCAGAATACCGGCGCGACGCAGCGCCGCCTCCACAACGCGATCGGCGCCTGACAGCGCGCCCGTGTGGGTTGCCGCCGCCTGTGCCGCCTGTGCGTGACGACCCGACTTTATCACGATCACCGGCTTTAGCCTCGCGGCGGCCCGCGCGGCCGTCATGAACTTTCGCGGATTTGGGATCGTTTCGAGATACATGAGAATGCCGCGCGTGCGTCCGTCGCCAGCGAGCATTTCAAGATAATCGCCCACATCCACGTCTGCCATGTCGCCAAGCGAGACGATGTGCGAGAAGCCCACCCCCTCCGCCGCCGCCCAATCCACAAGCGAAGTCGCGATTGCACCCGACTGCGACAAGAGAGCCAATCCACCGGGCTTCGCCTGCATGTGCGCAAAGCTGGCATTGAAATTCATCGGCGGCACAATCAACCCCACCGTGTTCGGGCCAATGATACGAAACAGGTAAGGTTTCGCCGCATCAAGCATAGCCTGGCGCAGCCCATTCTCCCGCGTAAGCCCGGCGGTTATGACCACCGCTGCGCGCGTGCCTTTCTCGCCCAGTTCGGTGATGATACCGGGCACGGGCTCAGGCGGTGTCACGATCACGGCAATGTCCGGTACCGCTGGAATGTCGGCCGCGCGCTTGTAGCAGCGGCGACCTGCGACCTCCTTGTACTTCGGATTGACCGGCCATATGTCGCCGTCGAACCCGCCTTCCCGCAGGTTCTCCATCACGATATGTCCAACGGCTCCGGGTCTGCTCGACGCGCCGATCACGGCGACGGATCGCGGGCGGGCGGCAAATTCCAGATTGCGGATCGTCATGGGCGATGACTCCGGGTTCGCGCTGATCGGGTCTTGCAAACGCACTATAGCGGCATGGTGCAAAGGGAATGCAACCCGCCCGGCACGATTCCGCTCAGCCTATTGCATGCGGCGGTCTCGAAGTCGCGGCGCAGCCGCCACCAACGCCCGACCCGCCTGCGATTGCGGCTTTGCGATGATCTGCGGCGTCGATCCTGTCTCGACAATACGTCCCCTCTCCATGATCGCCACCCGATGGGCGATGAGACGCACCACCGCAAGGTCGTGCGCTATGAAGAGGTAAGAGAGGCCGTCGCTTTTCTGCAAATCAGCGATGAGTTCCAGGATCTGGCCGCGCACCGACTGGTCGAGTGCGGACACCGGCTCGTCGAATACGATAAGCGAGGGTCGTACCGCCAGCGCGCGGGCGATCGCGACACGCTGACGCTCGCCCCCCGATACTTCATGAACGCCGCGCCTAGCATAGGCAGTGGGAAGTCCGACTCGTTCCAGAAGCTCGCCGACCCGCGCCGGGCGCGAACCGCGATCTGCGAGCCCGTGGATGCGCAGCGGGTCCGCCAGCACACCCCCAATGGTCGCGCGGGGATTAAAGGCCGCAAGGGGATCCTGAAACACCATCTGGCAGGTTTTTGCGAACGCCCGATCCGGCGCATGGC
>NZ_CAJXGF010000019.1 GCF_913053745.1 uncultured Nitratireductor sp. | reverse complement strand
TTTCGGCTTCCGGTAGGGCAAGGATGTCGCGCCCTGCCAGGGTGGCCGTCCCCGCCGAGACGCGCGCCATAGGCTTTGGCAAAAGCTGCATCAGCGACAGCGCGGTCATGGATTTTCCCGAACCGCTTTCGCCGGCGATACAAAGTGTCTTCCCGCGTTCCAGCGAGAAAGACAGATCGTCCACGACCGTGCGCGCGCCCGTCGGCGTGGCCACCTGTACGGTGAGCCCGCTCACCTCTAGAAGGCCGGTGCTTGCTGTTTTTTCCATGGCGCGCGCTATGGTCATTGAGCCCTTCTCACGAGAATACGATGCGCGGGAAGTAGAACGAGACCACCCAGTTGGGCTGGTCGACGATCTCGCTGATGCGCAGGTCGCCACACACCGAACACAGCATGTAGGCGTCCTCGGGCGAGAGCCCGCGCGTGGCACACAGAAGGTCGATCATGCCGGAAAGAGCAGCGCGTGCACCTTCCATGAGGTCGGAGCCGATGCCCGTCGTCACCTCATAGCCTTCCGCATCCAGATGCCGCGTGACCGGTCCCGGCGTGGTGAAGCGCGGCATGGCAAGGTTGGCATCCTTCACCACATCCAGCTTTACCGCCACGTTCATCTGGCTCTCGATGGCCGTGCCGCACACTTCGCCATCGCCCTGGGCAGCATGGGTGTCGCCGATGGAGAACAGCGCCCCCTCCACCTCGACCGGCAGATAGAGCGTGGTGCCCGCTGCCAGATCGCGAATGTCGAGATTGCCGCCCATGCGGCGCGGCGGCACAACCGAGTGCAAGCCAGCTTCCGCCGGTGCCAGCCCGATTGTTCCGGCAAAGGGTTTGAGCGGAACACGGCCATGCTTGCCAAAGGCAGCCGGCTCAAGGCTCGTCGCGTCATAGTTCCACAACGTCAGTGCCGGGTCCTCGAACTGGTCCGCCAGAAGGCCGAAGCCGGGAATGTTCGCCGTCCAGCCGAAGCCGGACGGTTTGAACGAGAGGATCTCCACCTTCAGCGCGTCACCCGGCTTGGCCCCCTCCACATAGATGGGGCCGTTGACCGGATTGACCTTGGAGAAATCCAGCGTCGCGATATCGGCCACGGTGCTTTCCGGCGAAAAATGGCCGGAGCCGGAATCCAGACACTCGAATTCCAGCGTCGAGCCCGGCGTCACCCGTTCTGCGGGCGGGATCGAATGATCCCACCCAAAGTGGTGATGGCGCCCGTGGATGGTGTAGTCGCAGTTATTGCACATCTTTGGCATAGACCTCGTCATAGTGGACGGGAATGTGCACCGGATCGACGAACAGCTTGTCGTCGCCGCCGATGCGTTCGGAGCGAATGGTGAAGCGCTCTTCGTTGAAAATCGGTGCCCACGGGGCGTCTTCCATCACCTTCAGATAGATGTCGCGCCACATGGCCTCGCGCTCACCGGCCTTTTCCGGATCGACCATGGCATCGGCGTCCTTCGCCATGGCGTCGAGATCCTCATTGCAATACCAGGCCCAGTTCCAACCACCCGGCACCGCGCCGTCGCAGCCGAGGATCGGACCATAGAAGTTGGACGGATCGGGGAAGTCGGCAATCCACGCCATGCCGCCCGACCAGATCATCGGCGCTTGATCTTCCTCGCCGCCAGCCGCAATCACATTGGCCTGCGCCAGAGACTTGATCGAGGCATTGATGCCGATGGCCTTCAGATCCTGCTGGATCGCCTGTGCGATACGCGGCTGCGGGTCGGTGTTCATCACATAGAGTTCGGTCTCGAACCCGTCGGCAAGACCGGCCTCGGCCAGAAGCGCCTTCGCCGCTTCGGGATCATAAGCATAGCCCTCATAATCCTTGGCGTAGCCCGGCATGGAAGGCGGCAGCGGCTGGTTGGCGGCAACAGCGCGGCCATTGATGATGCGCAGGATGCGATCCTTGTTGATAGCCATGTTCACGGCCTTGCGCACTTCCGGCTTGTCGAAGGGCTCCATCTTCACATTCATGGTCACATAGCCGGTGTGTAGCTGGCCACCCTGAATGATCAGATCCTTGAATTTGGGATCGTTCTTAACCTCGATGAACTTCGCCGGCGGAATGCCGTCGCCCGGCGCGTCCACTTCGCCGTTCTGAAGACGCAGCAGCGCAACCACCGGCTCCTGCCCGACCTCGAAGACGATCTGGTCGAGCTTCGGCACGCCGGAGTTCCAGTAATCCTCGAAGCGTTCGAAGACCAGGCGCTGGCCAAGCGTCCATTCCGCCAGCTTGAACGCGCCGGAGCCGACCGGATGCTTGCCGAAATCGGCACCATGCTTCTCGACCTCTTCCTTGGGCACCACATGGGCGAAGTTGAGCGCCAGAACATGCAGGAAGGTTGCGTCGGGGCGGGAGAGTTCGAATTTGATGGTGTGATCGTCCACCACGGTGATGCCCGAAAGCCCGTCCGCATTGCCGCCGGAGGCTTCCTCAAAGCCCTTGATTGAGCCGAAAAAGCCGGCACCCGGGCTCTGCGTCTTCGGGTTCACCGTGCGCTCGATGGAGTATTTTACGTCCTCGGCGGTCAGTGCCCGGCCATTGTGGAATTTCACGCCCTCGCGCAGCTTGAAGGTGAAGACCGTGCCGTCGTCGGAAATCTCGTAGGATTCGGCGATTTCCGGGCGCAGTTCCGTGGTGCCAGGCACATAGTCCATCAGCCCGTCGAACAGCGACTTGATCATCGACCAGTTCTGCCAGTCGTATCCGATCGCCGGATCGAGCGTGGACACGTCGTCCTTGTAGGTCACGGTCATGGAGCCGCCCTGCTTGATGTCCTGGGCAAGTGCCGGGACGAGCATGGCGGAGGTGGAAAGGGCAGCGGCGGCGGCGCCGGCCAGAAGCAGTTTTCTCATCTCAAGTGTTCCTTTCTCTGGTGCTGCACGTTTTGTTTGTCTTGCATCAGCGCAGCTTGATGCGCGGGTCGATCAGTGGGGTGATCAGATCGGCAAGCAGATTGCCGAGCACGATGGCGCAGGCCGAAACCAGCGTGACACCCATGATGATGGGAATGTCGACGCGCTGGATCGCCTGCCAGGCGAGCTGACCGATGCCAGGCCAGCCGAACACGCTTTCCACCACCACGATGCCCGACATGAAAAGCCCGATGTCGATGCCGATCATGGCGATGATGGGCAAGATGGCGTTGGGCAGCGCATGGCCGAAAAGCACTTTTGCGCGGGTCGCGCCGGTGGCGCGGGCGGTGCGGATGTAATCCTGCCTGAGCACGTCGATCAGCGACGAACGCATCATGCGCGAATACCAGCCGGCTCCCAGAAAGCCGAGCGTGATGGAGGGCAGGACGAGATGCGCAAACGTGCCGTAGCCGCCGATGGGGAACCAGCCGAGCTTCACCGCGAAGACGTAGAGCAGCAGAATGCCGATCACGAATTGCGGTGCCGAAACGCCGACGAAAGAGGCGATCATCAGCGTGTCGTCGGTGCGCGAGCCGCGTTTCAACGCCGCCACCACACCCATGGTCAATCCGAGCACGAGTTCGCAGAAGATCGCACCAACCATCAGGAGAAGGCTGGCCGGCAGGCGGGAAGCGATGAGTTCGGAAACCTCGGTCTTTTGCAGATATGAGCGGCCGAGATCGCCGTTCAAAAGGCCGCCGAGATAGCGCAGATACTGTTCATAGAAGGGCAGGTTGAGGCCAAGCTGCTCGCGGATGTTCTCCACCGTGGCCGCGGTGGCGCTGCGGCCGGCGATCTGGCGTGCCGGATCGGCCGGCACGAGATAGAGCAGCACGAAGGTCACGAAGCTGATGCCGAGCAGGATCAGCGCGGTTTGGATCAGGCGGCGGGCGACATAGGCGGGCATCAGTGGCGCCCCTGCTGTGTCGGGTCGAGAATATCGCGCAGCGCGTCGCCGACGAGGTTGAAGGCTAGCGCGAGCGCCAGAATGGCCGCACCGGGAATGAAAACCAGCCAGGGCGCGGAGGTGAAATAGGTCTGGTTTTCGAAAATGATGTTGCCCCAGGAAGGAATGGGCGGCTGAACCCCGATGCCGAGGAAGGAGAGCGTTGCCTCCAGAAGCACGGTGGTTGCGATGCCGAGCGTTGCCCACACGATGATGGTGGACAAAAGATGCGGCAGAATGTGGCGGAACAGGATGCGCCCCGCGCCCGCGCCCATGGCGCGCTCGGCCACGACGAAATCGCGTTCGGCGATGGAGCGTGTCTCCGTGTAGGTCACGCGGGCGATCTGCACCCAGTTCACCATGGCGATCACCATGGCGACGATCCAGAGACTCGGGCTGAAGATCGCCGCCAGAACGATGGCCAGAAGCAGCGCCGGAAAGGCCATCATCAGATCGGTGAAACGCATCAGCACCGTGTCGACCCAGCCGCGGAAATAGCCGGCCGAAATGCCCACGGCCGAGCCGATCACCACGGCGATGCCGTTGGCCACCACGCCGATCACCAGCGATGTCTGCGCGCCATAGATGAGACGGCTGAAAAGATCGCGTCCAACGAGATCCGTCCCGAACCAGAACTGCGCATTGGGCGGCAGCGGCGCGCCCTCGATGGTCAACCCCTCGAAGAATTGCTCATAGGGATTGTAGGGCGCGAGCCATGGTGCAAAAACTGCGGCCAGAACCACCACCGCGATGATGATGAGCCCGGTCAGCGCCAGCGGCCGGCGCAGAAGGCGCGCCAGAACCGACGGCGTCGACACGGGTCTCTCCGTCTCAGCGACCGTTTGTGACATTCGTTTGTCCGTGCGTGTCGAAGCCAGCGACGATGCTGGCCGCAGCCCTTTCGATGGAGCGCCTTTCGGCCATGGCTGTCTTGCGAAGGCGGTTGTAGGCGGCCTCGGCACCGCAATTGTGTTTCAGCATGAGGATGGCGGTCGCCTCGGCAATGACCTGCCGTTTGGCCAGTTGGTCTTTCAGTCGGACGATTTCCTGGGTCTGTGTCGTGCGCCGCAGAAACCCCTGGCTCGCCACGACAAGTGCGCTGTAGAGCCCGGCGCTGCCGATGGGCTTGAGAAGCTGTGCGTCCGCCCCCTGGCCGATAGTCCAGGCGATCCGGCCCGGTGCCTCGGAGCCGATCAGCGCGATGATCGGTATGGGTGCCAGTCCCGGCGCCCAGGGAAACTGTTCGTCATGACCCATATCGGCGTCGATCAAGAGCACGTTGAAACCGGACATCGCATCTTGATCGTCAAGCGTGGGCCAGGCCTGTTCGGCCGTGATGCCGATGCGCGCGCATTGCGCGCTCAGGGCGTCCACGTTCTGGTGCGGGCGGTGCAGGATCAGTGCCCGCCAGCCGACGAAATTGGGGGTATGGGCAAGCGAAGGGCTCATCGCACCACCCTTAGCTGACGCGCATCGGCGCCACTGCTGGCATACAGCCGGTCAAGCGGCGTTGCCGTCAGGAAGGGATCCGGCGTTATGGTTTCACGACAGTGGTGCACGATGTCAAAATCGCCATCGGCGCGCGCCCGCCCGATGTGTCCGCAAAGGCTGACATGGTTCGTGCCGCGATCGACACGTACGGAACCGAGCGGCGTTGCCGTTCCGCTGCTGCGCACGGCCTCCAGAACGCCCTGCGCCTCGTCGCTGCCGGTCTGGCGGATGGCTTCAGCGATCATTACCACCGCCGCATAGGCTTGTACGAAGAAGGCATCCGCCACTTGACTCGGGTTGTCGGCCTTCATGCGTGCCGCGAACCGGTCGTTTTCCTCGCTCGCCAGCGCCCGAAAATAGCTCGAAACCGTATAGTGCCCGGCGGCATTTTCGCCGAGCCGCGTGGTCTCGTTCTCGCAGAGATTGCAGCTTATCACCGGACAGTTTTCCGGCAGAAAGGCCGGATCTTCCTGCCCAAGCGCGCGGTAGGCGGCAAGAAAAGCGTAGGAGGATGGGCCGATCAGATTGTTGAGGATGAAGTCCGGTCGTTTCTCACGGATTTCCGTGATCAAGTGGCCAATATCCTCGTCGCCTATGGGCACATAGCGCTCGCCTAAAACGGCGCCGCCGGAGCGGGTGAGGATGTCGCGGGCGATGCGGTTCGTCTCCCAGCCCCAGATGTAGTTGGAGCCGGTCAGGAAGGCGCGGGCGCCGAAACGCGGAACGATGTGGTCGAGCAGTGGCACGAGATGCTGGTTGGCGCAGGCGGCCACGTAAACGAGGTTCTCCGAAACTTCGAAGCCCTCATAAACGCATGGATACCACAAGAGCGCGTCGAGCTTTTCAACGACAGGGATCACCTCCTTGCGGCTCCACGAGGTGGTGCAGCCGACGATGTGCTGAGCGCCGGACTTACGGATCAGATCGCGACAAAGCTCCGCATAGCGGTCGGCATTTCCCTTCGGGTCGGCATGATGAACCTTGAGCTGAAAGGGATAGGCGTTGTCGGCGTTGATGTCGCTCACTGCCGCCAGTGCGCCGAAATAGCCTTGCTCGGCCGGACGGCTGTAACCGCCCGAACGCGAAAATAAAACCCCTACCGGATAAACGCTCACACCCGTTCCCCAAACGCAAAAGGCCCCGGCGGGAACAACAATATTCCCAACGAGGCCCAGATGCCAAAATCTTATTATGTCTTAAGCCTAGCCAGTGACGCGAAACTGTCAAGAGCGTCGTGGATTTCGAATTGCTGCGGCGCAGCAAGGTGCGGCGCTTGACAAGACATCGCGTCATGCCTCATTGATCCTACCAATGCGTTCAAGGGAGGAGCAATGACGTCGCGCGGTACGGCTCCATGGAGGTCGGGAGCCTTCATCACGGCTGAGGTCATCGGTCAGGCGATTGTGGAGGGCGAGTTTTCCCAGGGCGAGCGTTTGCCTTTGGAAGCGGAGCTTGCGTCGCGCTTTGCGGTTTCGCGCAACACGCTGCGCGAAGCGATGAAGCTGCTCGCCGCCAAGTCCATGGTGGCCATTGCGCCACGTCGCGGAACCGTGGTTTTGCCGCGCGCTGAATGGAACGTGCTCGATCCCGATGTGATCGACTGGTTCGGGTCGTTCTTTCGCGCCGACCCGCAGTTTCTCGAAGAGTTGGCGAAAACCCGCCAGACCATCGAGCCGGCGGCTGCCTTCGAGGCTGCCGTTTCGGCCACTCCGGAGCAGGTGCAGGCCGTCGCAGCGGCCTATCGTGCCATGGAAGGCCAGCACGGGAGCGATAGCACTGTCGAACAGGTCAAGGTGGATGTGGCTTTCCACCTCGCGGTCGCCGATGCGGCAAACAACCGATTTATCCAGTCCATCATCCGCTCGATCATCCATGCCGTGCGCGCCAATTTCGAGGCACTCATCGAGCAACCGGGCAATTTCGAGGGGAATCTGAAAAATCACCGTCTCGTGTACGAGGCCATCGCCGCGCACGATCCGGGTCGGGCCCGTGCGGCAATGGACAAGCTGCTGGAGCAGAGCCTGTCCGACACCAAGGAGCTTTTCGGTTCGACGCGAACACGGCGCGGATCGTCAACCGGCATCGACTGAATGCCAATCAACGGAGGAGAAGCAATGAAATACGCAACCCTGACGACGCTGTTTGCGGCGACCGTGGCCTTTGCCGGCCCGGCCTTCGCCGAATATCCGGAACGCCCGGTCACGCTGATCGTCCCATGGTCGGCTGGCGGCGGCACCGATGCCGTGGGCCGCATGCTCGCAAAAGGCCTGCAGGAACAATTGGGCACGCCGGTGAATGTGGTCAACCGCACCGGTGCCGGCGGCATTGTCGGCCATACGGCAATGATCGACGCCGATCCCGACGGTTACACGCTGGGCCTTGCGACCGCTGAACTGACAACCTACGCCGCGATTGGCACATCCCAGGCGTCCCCGGCTGATGTCACGCCCATCGCGCTCGTCAATTTCGACGCATCGGCTTTCAATGTGCGCGCCGACAGCGATTGGGAAGACGCCAAGCAGGCGCTTGACGACATCAAGGCCAATCCCGGCGAGTTCAAAGCGTCCGGGTTCCCGGTCGGCGCGGCGTATCACTTGGCCTTTGCCAGCTTCCTGAACGACAATGGTGTCGATCCGACCGCGCTTACTGTGGTGCCCAGTCAGGGGGCGGCTCCTGGATTTCAGGAACTGGTAGCCGGCGGTGTCGCCGTTGTTCCCTCGTCGCTGCCGGAGGCCGCCTCGATGCGTGACGCCGGTCTGGTGAAGACGCTCGCCGTCCTGGCCGACGAGCGGCTTGCATCCTACCCCGACGTCCCAACTGCCGAGGAGGCCGTGGGCACGGCTTCGGTCGGCGGCACCTGGCGCGGCGTTGTCGGGCCCAAAGGGCTCGATGAGGCAATCGCCGACAAGGTGGAGGCCGCGCTCGACACGGTCTATCAGAGCGACGAGTTTCAGGAGTTCATGAACAGCCGTGGCTTCGGCGTGCGCTGGCTTCCTGCGGATGAGTTCGGCGCGTTCATGGACGACGCTTCCAAAAGCAATGCCGAAGTCATCGAGAAACTCGGATTGAAACAGTAACCGGGCGTGGGGAGGCCGAGACCATGCGTATGAACGACGCCGTGACAGGAGGAATTTTCGTTCTCCTTTCGGCCATCATTCTGTTTGCCGTTCGAGGCTTCCCCACCCTGCCGGACCAGCCTTACGGCCCCGGCACGTTTCCCGCCATCATCGCGGCCGTGATGATGGTTGGCGGCCTAGGCCTGATCTGGAGTGGGATACGCAGCCATGTGCCACTCGTCGAGGTCGCCGACTGGATGCGCGGTCCGGCCACGTTGCATCGCATGGTCTGGGTGCCGGGTTTCGTCATCGCCTATATTTATTTGAGCAAGCCGGTCGGTTTCCCGCTTCTGGTGCCGGTGCTGCTGGGTGCTTTCCTGTCCGTCACAACGGGCAGGCCCGCGCGCTCCGCGCTTATTGCCCTGCTTGGAACCGCCGCCCTTTGGCTGCTCTTCGCCTATACTTTGCGTGTGCCGCTGCCGCTCGGCCTGCTGACGGAGGTGATCTACTGATGGACGCCGTTCTGACAGCTTTCGCCGAGGTTCTGCAGCCGCAGGTATTTTTCATCATCGTTGCGGCGTCAGCCTACGGCCTGATGATCGGTTCCATTCCCGGCCTTACCGCGACCATGGGGACGGCGCTGCTGGTGCCGATTACGTTCTTCCTGGACCCGATCCCGGCCATCGGCGCGATTGTCGCGGCCACCACCATGGCCATCTTCGCCGGCGATATTCCCGGCGCACTTCTGCGCATTCCCGGTACACCGGCATCGGCGGCCTACACGGACGAAGCCTATCGCATGCGCGAGAAAGGGCAGGTCGAACTGGCGCTCGGCGTCAACATGGTGTGTTCCACCATTGGCGGCCTCGTCGGCGTCGCCGTTCTCATCTTTGCTGCGCCGCAGATAGCCGCGGTATCGCTGGGCTTTTCCAGCTACGAGTATTTCTGGCTGGCGCTGCTTGGCCTGTCCTGCGCCATTTTCGTGTCCAGCAGTTCGCCGGTGAAGGGCGTCTTGTCATTGTGCGTCGGTCTCATGCTGTCCACCATCGGCATCGATGTTGTGATGGGCGTCAAACGTTTCACCTTCGGAGATACCGAACTGATCGGCGGCGTCTCCATTATCCCGGTTCTGATCGGCATGTTCGCCATCACCGAGATCTTGCGCAAGGTCGCCCGCCCCTCGCGGTTGCCCGCGCCGCCGCCGGTACGGCTCGGCGCGATGGTGTCGGGTGTCGGCAGCACCATTTGGCGTTTCAAGGGCGGCGTGGCGCGTTCCTCGCTCATGGGCAGCGTTATCGGTGCACTGCCGGGCGCCGGCGCCGATATCGCCGCCTGGATCGCCTACGCGATTTCCAAGAAATTCTCCCGATCCCCGGAGAAATTCGGGACCGGCTATCCCGAGGGCATCGTCAGCGCTTCGAGTGCCAACAACGCGGCTCTGTCCGGCGCCTACGTGCCGAGCCTGGTTTTCGGCATTCCCGGCGATACCATCACCGCTATCCTCATCGGCGTCCTTCTGATGAAAGGCATCACGCCGGGGCCGATGGTCTTCGTTATGGACACCGGGCTGGTGAATGCGATCTTCGCGGTCTTCGTCCTCGCCAATCTCCTGATGCTGCCGCTCGGTCTGGCCGCCGTGTACGGCTCGCGCCGGCTGCTCGGCATTCCGCAGGACATCCTGTTTCCGATTATCCTCCTGTTCTGCGTGATCGGCGCGTTCGCCGCCAACAACACCCTGTTCGACGTGTGGGTGATGTTGGTGGTGGGGCTCGTCGCCTTCCTGCTGGAGGAAAACGACTTTCCGCTCGCGCCGATGATCTTGGCGCTGATCCTCGGGCAACTGGTCGAGGAAAACTTCATGAAGTCGATCATCAAGGCGGATGGGCATCTGGCCGAGTTCTTTGCCCGTCCCATTGGCGGCACGCTGGGCGTGCTGACATTGACGCTCTGGGCGCTTTTGATCGGCATGTCGCTTCACAGGGCATGGCGTGGGCGCCACGCCGAAAAACCGGAGACTGAATGAATGACGAGAACGGTTGTCGTCGTCGGCGGGTCGAGCGGCATCGGCCGCGCCATTGCCGCCGGCTTCGCAGGCGGGGAGGGCACACGCGTTGTCGCGACCGGGCATGAGCAAAGCGCCGTGGGCGATCTGCCGAACGGTGTCGAGGGGGCGGTTCTCGATGTGCGTGACGCAGAAAGCGTCGCCCTGTTCTTCGCCGCGTTCGAAAGTCTCGACGTACTGATCAATTGCGCCGGCGTGATCCGGCGCAACAAGGCGGAGTTTCGGCAGCAGGACTTCGCCGACGTGCTGGATATCAATCTCAACGGCACGCAGCGGTGCTGCGAGGCCGCCCATGCGGCGCTAAAGGTCGCTGGCGGCTGCATTATCAACACCGCATCCATGCTCACCTATTTCGGCAGTGCCACTTCGCCGGCTTACGCGGCCTCGAAGGGCGGGGTAGCGCAATTGACGAAGTCGCTCGCCATGGCCTGGGCGTCGGACGGTATCCGCGTCAATGCGATCGCGCCGGGCTGGATCGCCACCGATCTGACGAGGGCGCTTACCGAAGACCCTGCGCGCAGCGACGCGATCCTGTCGCGCACGCCCATGAAACGCTGGGGCAGGCCGGACGATCTCGCCGGCCCGGCGCGTTTTCTCGCTTCCCCCGAAGCCGCTTTCGTCACCGGCGCGATCCTGCCGGTGGATGGTGGTTATTCGGCCTCTTGAAGAAGGACTTGACCTGATGAGCAAACCCTACGCCAACGACACGGAGATGTTCGCGCTCATGCGTGAGCGGCTGTTCACCGCCGTGCTTGGAGACATACTCGACCAGCTGGGCCTGCGCCGCCAGTTTCTACCGGCCGGCATCGCGCCGTTGAAACAGGAGATGATCACGGTCGGCCGCGCCATGCCCGTTCTCGAGGCCGATGTGTTCGACGATGGCGGCCCCGAGGCGCGCGGGCCGCTCGCGCACAAACCGTTCGGCCTGATGCTCGAGGCGCTCGATGATTTGAAGCAGGGCGAGGTTTATGTGGCCACGGGCGCATCGCTGCGTTATGCGCTCTGGGGCGAGCTCATGGCCACCCGCGCCGGTTTCCTCAAGGCCGCCGGCGCGGTTCTTGACGGATACGTGCGCGATGCCGACGGCATCGAGGCGCTCGGCTTTCCGACCTTTTGCCGCGGCGTTTACGCACAGGATCAGGGGCCGCGCGGCAAGGTGATAGACTTCCGTTCGTCTGTGGAGATCGAGGGCATCCGGGTCGAGCCCGGCATGCTCGTGTTCGGCGACCGTGAGGGCGTCCTGATCATTCCCCGGGATGCGGAAGAAGAAGTGGTGCGCCGCTCGCTGGAAAAGGCCGAGACGGAAAGCCGCGTCGGCACGGCGATCCGCGAAGGCATGCCCGCGGTCGAGGCTTTCGAAACCTTTGGCGTGATGTAATCGAAGGAGAAAGATGTGGCCCAGAGCGAAGACGAAAAGAGAATGCCCTATCAGTTGCCCATGCCGCCGGAGGCGGGCAGCGACATCGTCGTGTCCAGTGTGATCCCGCAGGATGAGCGGGTGTGGGTGCCGCAGGCCGAGCAAGTCTGGTTCCGTCCGCTGTGCTTAAACGCTTCGCAAGGCTATTGGGTAAACCTTTTGAAGGTGCGCAAGGCCGGTGTCCTGGCGAGGCACCGCCATCCGAACCCTGTTCACGGCTATGTGATCAAGGGGCGCTGGCATTATCTGGAGCACGACTGGGTGGCCGAGGAGGGGGGCTATGTCTATGAGCCGCCGGGCGAAACCCACACGCTCGTCGTCCCCGAAGACGTTGAGGAGATGATCACGCTCTTTCAGGTGAACGGCGTCATGTATTACGTCGATCCCTGGGGCAAGCATGAAGGGTTCGAGGACGTCTTCACAAAGATCGAGATGTGCCGCAAGCACTATGAAAAGGTCGGCCTCGGCCGTGATTTCGTCGATCAATTCATTCGCTGAAACGCAAACCGGCAGCGTGCCTTCCGGTCGTCTCTGGGAGGCAGGCGCGGGAACATCGACCGAGTGTTCACACGGGCTTTCGACAAGGACCGAACGAGCGCTTCTGCAGGACGGCTCTGAAAACGCGCCTCCGGAGGCCGGCGATGTCAGTTACATCAACGGCGATAATTTATTTTTATATGCATCTACAATGATAATTTATTGACAAAATGTCTGGAAATGTTTTCTTTGGGCACCAAAGTCGCTCGCAAAGCGCGGAGATCAAGCGTCTCCCGATCGCCTGGGCCATCGAATAGGGCCAGATGATGCCGGGAGCAACGAGACATTTCGGCGCTGTCAGTCAACTGCGAGCACCCGCCAGATGGGAGTATCAATGCCGCAGCCCGGACAGGACACGTTACTGGATGTTCGTTCACTTGCCGTCGAGTTCGGCTCGAACCGGGTGGTGGACGATCTGAGCTTCAAGGTGGCGCCGGGCCGCACACTGGCGATCGTTGGCGAATCCGGGTCCGGCAAGTCGGTCACATCGCTCTCCATCATGCGTCTGATCGACCACATGAATGGCACCATCGCCGGTGGCGAGATCCTGTTCGATCACGGCAGTGACAATGCGATCGATCTGGCAACCGCATCGGTCGATACCATGCGTCGGGTCCGCGGCAAGGACATCGCCATGATCTTTCAGGAGCCGATGACGTCGCTCAACCCGGTCTTCACCATCGGCGACCAGATCGCCGAAGTGCTTATGTTGCATGAGGGCGTTTCCAAAAAAGAAGCGCTGCGCCAGGCTGGCGATCTTCTGGAGATGGTGCGCCTGCCGGATGCCCGCGCGCTGCTTTCGCGCTATCCACACCAGCTTTCCGGCGGTATGCGCCAGCGCGTCATGATCGCCATGGCGCTGGCCTGCAAGCCAAAGCTGCTGATCGCCGACGAGCCGACCACCGCGCTCGATGTCACCATCCAGGCTCAGATTCTGTCCATCGTAAGCGATTTGCAGGAAAAGCTCGGCATGGCCGTCATCTTCATCACGCACGACATGGGCGTGGTGGCGGAGGTGGCCGACGAGGTGGTCGTCATGTGGCGCGGCCAGAAGGTCGAGGAAGGCCCGGTCGACCAGATATTCGCCAACCCGCAGCACGCCTATACGCAGACCCTCTTGTCGGCCGTGCCGACGCTCGGCTCGATGAACGGCGAAAAATATCCCAAGCGCCTGCCGGTTGCCGTCATGGATGGCGCAACGCCCCGTATCGTCGGCGAAGAACACCTGCAGGACACGGCGCGTTACGATCAGGCCCCGCTTTTGAGCCTGAAAGGCTTGGAAACCCGCTTCGACATCAAGAAGGGCTTCTTCGGCGGCGTTACCCATCGTGTTCACGCGGTGGAAAAGGTGAGCCTCGATATCTGGCCCGGCGAAACCCTTTCGCTGGTCGGTGAATCGGGATCCGGCAAGTCCACCATCGGACGCACGATCCAGCAACTTCAGGGAGCGACGGGCGGTGAAATCTTCTTCGAAGGCAAGGCGATCTCAGCCATGTCGTCGGCCGAGCGTCACAGCCTGCGCCAGAAGGTGCAGTATGTGTTTCAGGATCCGTTTGCCTCGCTCGATCCGCGCCGCACGGTCGGCTTTTCCATCGCCGAACCCATCGTCACCCATGGTCTGATCGAGGGCTCTGCCGCCCGCCAGAAGCGCGTGGACGAACTGCTTGAGCGCGTCGGTCTCAGGCCCGAACATGCGCGCCGCTACCCGCATGAATTTTCCGGCGGCCAACGCCAGCGCATCTGCATCGCACGCGCACTCGCCTCGCGGCCAAAACTCATCATTGCCGACGAGGCGCTTTCGGCGCTCGACGTGTCGGTGCAGGCGCAGATTATCAATCTCATGATGGAGCTTCAGGCCGACGAGGGGCTGTCCTATCTTTTCATCAGCCACGATATGGCCGTGGTGGAGAAGGTCAGCCATCGGGTCGCGGTGCTCTATCTCGGCCAGATCGTCGAGACGGGTTCGCGCGAGGCCGTGTTCGAGCGGGCAACGCACCCTTACACGAAAAAGCTGCTCTCGGCCGTTCCCGTCGCCGACCCGACGAAGCGGCCCGACCGACCGATGCTGGAAGGCGAGATCCCAAGTCCCGTCCGCCGGGTCGGCGACGAACCGGAAATCCAGCCTCTGGTGGAAATCGCGCCCGATCATCTGGTGGCGCAAGCCGCTACAGGCTGATCACTGGAACACAAACACCAAAGAAACGGAGGACTTATCCATGAAATTGGGCATCACACGCGGCGCATTGCTCGCCGCCGTGCTGGCGGCTCTGCCGTTCGGCGTCACGCCGGCGCAGGCCGCAGGCACGCTCACCATCTCTTCCCCGCAGGATCCGGGCAGCTGGGACCCGATCGACACCTTCCTGGTGAACTGGTCGTCCGTCGCCACCAACATCTATGACGGCCTGGTCTATCGTGGTCCCGATACGAAGATCGTCCCCGGTCTCGCCACCGAGTGGGACGTGCTCGACGAGGGCAAGCGTCTCCGCTTCAAGCTGCGCGAAGGCGTCAAGTTCCACAATGGCGAGGATTTCAACGCCGAGGCCGTAAAATTCACCTTCGACCGTCTGCTTGGCGAAGAAGGCAAGAAGGGCCCGCAGCGCTCCAATTATGCCGTCATCGAAAAGGTCGAGATCGTTGACGATTTCACGGTGGATCTGGTTCTGACCCAGCCCGATCCGGTGCTCATCACCAAGCTCGCAGGCTATGGCGCGATGATCGTGCCGCCAAAATACGTCACCGAGAACGAGGAAGATTTCGTCAACGCAAATCCCGTCGGCACCGGCCCGTTCAAGATGACCTCCTACGAGCCGAAGGTCGGCGTGAAGCTTGAAGCCTTCGCCGATCACTGGGGCGGCGCACCCAAGCTCGATGCCGTCGAGTACCGCTTCATCTCGGAGCCGGCCACCGCCGTTGCCGAGCTGCAGGCCGGCCGTGTCGACATCGTCATCCCGCCGACCATTCCGATCTCCATGGTTCCCACCATCGAGGCGGACGACAAGCTTGAAATCCGCTCCGTCACCAGCCCGACGGTCTATGCACTGCGCTTCAACACCGGCAACGGCATCACCGCCGATGAGCGCGTGCGCAAAGCGATGATCATGGCCGTCGACCGCAAGGCCATCATCGACGCCGTTCTCGGCGGACAGGCCAAGCAGATCGCATCCTTCCAGTCGGAACTGTCCTTCGGCTACGACCCGGAGATGGAGCCGCTGCCCTTCGATCAGGCAAAGGCCAAGGAGCTTCTGAAGGAAGCCGGCATCGCTGCCGGCGCACCGGTCCAGATCGACATTCGCGGCAATGACGCCACCTTTGGCGAAGTCACCCAGGCAGTTGCGAGCTACCTGCAGATGGTCGGCCTCAACGCCACCATCAAGCCGTATGAGACCAATGTCCTGCTCAACGACATCATCCCGCAGGGCAAGACGGGCGAAATGTTCCAGCAGAGCTGGGGCGGCTGGACGCTCGATTACGACAACACCGCTTACCTGATGTACCACACGGGCGAGCGCTGGAACCCGTATGACAGCGATAAGGAACTGGACGCGCTTCTGGAATCGCAGCGCCCCATGATCGACGCCGAAAAGCGCGAAAAAGTGCTGCAGGAGATCGCACATTATGCGGCCGATCGCGCTCTCGAAATGCCGCTCTACAACCTCAATGCGCTCTATGGCGTCAACAAGCGGGTGAAGAATTTCATCGCGCCGCCGGACAGCCGCATGCGTCTCAACGAGGTTGAAGTCGAATAGTCCTCCCAGGACAAGAATGTCGGGGGCGGTTCTTGCCGCCCCCGAGCCTGTGAACCTGGCGCAAACCGCATGGACTCACGCGGGCGCGCACCGAATTTATCCCGGAGGCTCTGGTGGCCAGTTTTCTTCTCAAACGCATCCTGCAAGCGGTGTTCGTCGTTTTCGTCGTCACCCTCACGGTGTCGTTCGCCATCCGGCTCACCGGTGATCCAGCACTCATGCTTTCTCAGGGCGCGGGCAGCGTCACGGAAGAGGATCTGGCGAATATCCGCCAGGCGCTCGGCCTCAACGAGCCGTTCATCTCCCAATACTGGGACTTCATCAAAGGCCTGTTCGTGGGCGATTTCGGCCGCAGCTTCCTTGGCGGAACCTCGGTCTCCCTGCTCATTTCCAGGGCCCTGCCGGCCACACTGGCTTTGGCGTTTTCCTCCATGCTGGTGTCTATCGCCATTTCCATTCCGCTCGGCATTCACGCTGCGGTCAACAAAGGCAAAACCGCCGATCAGGTGATCCGCATCCTGTCGCTGGTCGGTCTTTCCTTCCCCAATTTCTGGCTCGCCATCATGCTGGTACTGGTGTTCTCCATCATGCTGCAATGGCTGCCGCCGTCGGGCATGGGAGGCTTTGCGAGCTTCATCATGCCGGCGGTCACCATGGGCGTCATTCTCACTGCCACCAATGTGCGCCTGGTGCGCACCGCCATGCTCGAGACGCTCCGCTCGCAATACATTCAGGTCGCCCGCGCCAAGGGCCTCAGCGAGACCAAGGTGCTCTACAAGCATGCGCTGAGAAACTGCGCCATTCCGCTCATCACCTATTTCGGCCTCCAGTTCGGCGGCCTTCTGGGCGGCATCGTGGTCATCGAGCGTGTGTTCAACTGGCCGGGCCTCGGCACGCTCGCCTTCGATGCGGTGGCGGGTCGTGACTATCCGGTTCTGCAGGCCGTCATCACCGTGCTTTCGCTGCTCATCATCGGCGTCAATCTGCTGGTTGACATCGCCTACGGGCTGGTCGATCCGCGTATCCGCAACCGATAGAAAGGACGCATTCATGGCACAGGCTGTTTCGCGTTTGCGTCACTTCAAGAACATCGAGTTCATTCTCGGCGTACTGCTCGCCGGCACGATGACATTGGCAGTCCTTTTCTCGCCACTGCTGTTTCCCGGTGGCGGCGAACAGATCGATCTCGCCGCGCGCCTGACCAAACCATTTACCGACTGGACCCACATTCTCGGTACCGATCCGCTGGGGCGCGATGTGCTTGCGCGTGTGGTCACCGGCGGCAAGATCTCGCTTCTCGTCGGCTTCACATCCGTTGCCGGTGCCGTGGTGGTCGGCGTCGTCATGGGGCTGATCTCGGGCTATTATCGCGGCTTCTGGGACATGCTCGTCATGCGCTTTGCCGATGTACAGCTGGCGCTTCCCTTTATCCTGCTCGCCATCACGTTCATTGCCATTGTCGGCGGCGGCATCACCAACACGATCGTTCTGCTCATCGTGTCGCAATGGGTGCAATATGCCCGCCTTGTGCGCGGCTCCGTCCTGTCGCTCAACGACCGTGAATTCATCCACGCAGCCAAGGCCATCGGCGTGCCGGATTTCAAGATCCTGTTCCAGCACCTTCTGCCCAATCTCGCCGGCCCGGTCATCGTGCTGATGACGCTCAACGTCGCCACCAACATCCTTCTGGAAAGCTCGCTCACCTTCCTCGGTCTCGGCGTCGATCCGACCATCCCCAGTTGGGGCGGCATGCTGGCCGACGGACGCACCTATCTGCAGAATGCCTGGTGGGTCAGCGTTTTTCCTGGGCTTGCAATCCTCTTCACCGTGCTCGGCCTGAATCTGCTTGGCGATTGGCTGCGCGATCTTCTCGATCCAACAGGACGCACAGAAACATGACCGCGATCTTCGAAAAGACCTTCGACCGCACGCTCGACCGTTTGGTCGCCGACTACGCCAGCGAGGCATGGAGCGGTGCAGAGCTGGAGGCATGGCTTTTCGAGGATGAAGCCGCGCGCCGCGGCGCCGAGAAGCGCCTTCGGGCGGCAGGTATCACGGCTCGGCTGCACAGTGCTTACAAGCCGCTCGTTCATTTCTTCACCGAAGATGCGCCGAATGATGCAAGCCGCGTCGCCATCACCTATCCGGTCAGTCCCGCGGCCGGCGAGCAACGTTTCCTTCTGGAGGCCTATCCGCTCGCGGGCATGGTGGGCGGGGCGGAGATCGCCTTCGCTCCGGCCGAGGCCGGCGGGCCACTCGAATACGGCGTCGAGCTTACAGCGGCGGATGGCACGGTTTCGCGTCACGCGGTTTTCGCGCCCAACCGGCTCGCCGCCGACCATATCGGCGAAATGCTCCTGTCGCCCTGCGGTTGGCTGCGCGTGCGTCATCCGGATGGCCGCAGCATCGATGAGGCTCTGGAGACCGATTTCGAGCGCCTGTTCCAAGAGACGGTTCGGGCCATCGATGCGCATCCATGGGGCGAGCGCGAACCCTTCTTCGAGGCACTGCACATCGCTGTTTCCATGCCCGGTACAGACGAGCGGCTGCCAGTCGGCGAGGAGGCGATCAGCCGGCATGAAGCGCTGCACGAGGACTTCTATTTTTCGCTGCTCGAACTCTTCCAGAAGAAATCCGGCCGCCCGCTCGGTTCGCGCGGACTCCAGCCCGGTCAGATCATTCCGGTGATCGCGGCAGGCGAGGGGCCGCTGACCGTCAAGGTGGAAACCCGACCGCTCTCCACAGAACCAGCCGCCTGGCCGGTGCAGCCGCTGCACGAGGCCACGGGGCCGTTTTCGGTTGCCGCGGTGAATGAAACGCTGGAGCGGATCGGTGGCGAGGCGTTCGGGGTTACGTCGCGCGCGGGCCGCTCCTTGCCTGCCCGCTATGTCAGCGGATGCGATCATCCGATCATGTTGAGCGGCGGTCAGCATCCCAACGAGATTTCCGGCGTTGCCGGGGCGCTGCGCGGGGCGGCGCTGTTGTCGGAGCGCGAGGGCGCGCATTTTACGGTCTCGCCATTGGAGAACCCGGACGGCTATGCGTTGCACTGGCAACTCTGCCAGAGCCAGCCGCACCACATGCATCACGCCGCGCGCTACACCGCGCTGGGTGACGATCTCGAATATCGCGAGGCCGAGCCGCTTTACGAGAAGGGCATTCGCAGCCTGTGCTTCGCGCGCACGACGGCGGCGCTCCACGTCAATCTGCACGGCTATCCCGCGCATGAGTGGACGCGGCCGCTGACCGGCTATATCCCGCGCGGTTTCGAGATGTGGACGGTGCCCAAGGGCTTTTTCCTGATCGTCCGCCACAAGGCGGGTTGGGGCGAGCGCACGCGCCGGCTTTTGGAAAAGGTAACGACGGAGCTGGCGAAAGTGCCGGGCTTGGTCGAATTCAACGCACGCCAGATCAGGCTTTACGAGATCCATGCCGGCAGGTTGCAATTCGAGGTTCTGAACGGTTTCCCCATTACGATATCGGAGGACGACCGTCACGACGCGCCGATGATGCTCATCACGGAATATCCCGACGAGACCATCTATGGGGACGCCTTCCTTTTGGCGCATGAAGCGCAGGCACGGACGGTTGTGGCCGCCTACGATGCGTTGCAGGAGATGATGGCGGAAAGCCTGATGGTTTAGGCCTGATCGGTTTTCTTCGCCGCCGCCTGTTCGTGCCAGGCATGGTCGATGGAGCCTTCGGCGGCTTTGTGAAAATACTGGGAGCAGACCAGCCAACCCTTGAGTGGGCGCAGCAGCGCCATGCAACTGAGGATCGTCAGCGGCACGGTGGTGAAAACGTGCACCCATAGGGGCAGCTCAAACGCCATCTGGAACCACACGCCGAAGGCAAGGGCGGGAACGGCGGCAATGGTCATGGCGAAGAAAGCCGGGCCGTCGGCCGGATCGGCGAAGGAGAAATCGAGGCCGCACACGTCGCAGCTTTCCGCGAGTTGCAGATAGCCTTTGAAGATGTGCCCCTTCTGGCATTGCGGGCAGCGGCCGAGCGCACCGGTCAGCATAGGATTGTCGGTGGGTGTGTGTTGGGCGTTCTTCATCGCGGCCTCTCCGTTTCGGGGCCAGTTTCTTCGAAAGAGAACTGCACGGCCATGTGACAATTCAGCTTGCGACAAAATTGCCGAAAACTCCCGGAAATTCCAAGATTTTAGGAAATACGCTTTCGTTTTCCGGAAAACGACGCGTTTTACGCCAAAAGTTGCTGGCCGTGAAAATCGTCCTTCGCGGCCTCCGCTTCGGTCTTGATGAAGTCCGTCAGCATTCGGATACGCGGCGTGTGGGCGACGTCCTGATGGGCGATGCACCAGTAATAGCGTTCAAGATGAATCTCTTTCGGAATGACAGGCACAAGGTCGGGATAATGCCGCGCCATGAAGTTCGGCATCACGCACAGCCCCAGCCCTTTTCGCGTGGCGGCAAGCTGCGCGTGAATGCTGGAGCTCTGGTAGAAGGCGCGGGCGCCCGGCAGGATCTCCCGATGGTAGTCGAGGCCCGGCGTGAAGATCATGTCTTCGATGTAGCCGATGATGCGATGGGAGCCCAAATCGGATTTGCGGCGCACCGGAGGATGCTTTTCCAGATAGTCGCGCGTGCCATACAGAAACAGGCGGTACATGGTGATCTTCTCATAGTGATGAGATCCGGCCCGGTTTGTCGAAAGCGTCACCGACATGTCCGCCTCGCGGCGCGACAGCGAGACGATCTGCTGGATGATGAGAAGTTCGATCGACAGGCTGGGCAGGGATCGTGCCAGGTCGGGCAGGCGGTCGGCGAGAAAGAAATTGCCGAACCCTTCCAGCGTGCTGATGCGCACCACACCGCTGACCGAGGTTGCATCGCCGGCAAGCTCGCTCTGCACCTGCGAGGCTTCGCGCTCGATCACCTCGGCCCGTTCAACCATCTTTTCACCGGCCGCCGTGAGGAGATAGCCGCGCGGATTGCGCTCGAAGAGCCGCGTCCCCAGTGCCTGCTCCAACCGGTCGATCCGGCGCGAAACCGTGGCATGATTGGTTCTGAGCTTGCGAGCGGCGGCCGAAAGTTGCCCAGTGCGCGCGACGGCGAGGAAGAATTGCAGGTCGTCCCAGGAAAATGGCCGCATCGCTCTGTACGTTTTTGCACCGTGTTTGTGCAAAAATAAGGAGTTGTGTACGGAAAGGTCAATGCTATGACTAATGATATGGTCGCGCATGAAGGGAAGGGAGGCCCGGTTCGCACCGCTTCCGATTGCCGTTCGCATGCCGATTTTTCCGCCTGGAGAGTATGGAGGAGCCCGCGCTCTCCTTGCGGTTCGAGATATCCGTACCCAGCGCATAAGCGTTGAGGACGGTTCATCGTTTTGGGAGGAGAGTTCGATTATGAAATTACTTGCGCTTGCATCCATGGCCCTGATGACGGCCACCGTCATCCCGGCAATGGCCCAGGTTTCCGACGAGAAGGTCAAGATCGGTATCCTGAACGACCAGTCCGGCGTCTACGCCGATTTCGGTGGCAAATGGTCTTATGAGGCCGCTCTGATGGCGGTGGAAGACTATGGCGGCACCGTGCTCGACAAGACGGTCGAGGTGATCACCGCCGACCATCAGAACAAGCCGGACATCGCTTCCAACATCGCCCGTCAGTGGTACGACACCGAACAGGTGGACGCGATCATGGAACTGACCACCTCGTCGGTGGCGCTGGCCGTGCAGGGTATCTCCAAGGAGAAAAAGAAGATCAATATGGTCACCGGCGCGGCGACCACGGAACTGACCGGCGCGCAATGCTCGCCTTACGGTTTCCACTGGGCGTATGACACGCATGCGCTTGCCGTCGGCACCGGCGGCGCGCTTGTGGAGCAGGGCGGCGACACCTGGTTCTTCCTGACCGCCGACTATGCGTTCGGCTATTCGCTTGAAGAGCAGACCGGCAATTTCGCCAAGTCCAAGGGCGGTGAGATTCTGGGCGCAGTGCGTCATCCGCTCGCCACGACCGACTTCTCCTCCTTCCTGCTGCAGGCTCAGGCTTCCGGCGCGAACGTGATCGGTCTGGCCAATGCCGGCCTCGACACCGCAAACGCGATCAAGCAGGCGGCCGAGTTCGGCATCGTCGCCGGCGGCCAGCGCCTTGCAGCCCTTCTCTTCACGCTGGCCGAGGTTCACGGCCTTGGTCTCGAAGCGGCACAGGGGCTGACGCTGACGGAAGGCTTCTATTGGGATCGCGACGATGAATCGCGCGAGTTCAGCCGCCGTTACTACGAGCGCACCAACCGTATGCCCAATATGATCCAGGCCGGCACCTATTCGGCCGTGACCCAGTATCTGAAGGCAATCGACAAGGCCGGAACCGACGAGACGGAGGCCGTCGCCAAGGAATTGCACGAAATGCCGGTCAACGACCTGTTCGCCCGTGACGCCACGGTGGGCGCCAATGGCCGTCTTCTCAACGACATGTATCTGATGGAAGTGAAGGCACCGGCCGACAGCGAGGAACCCTGGGACTATTACAATGTCCTGGCGACCATTCCAGGCGAGGAAGCCTACATCAAACCGTCCGAAAGCGGCTGTTCCCTGGTTAGCCAGTGACGGAGGCCAATGTGACCGAAGCGCCGGTTTCCGGCGCTGTCAACGACGCAGAGCCGCGGGTGGTGCTTTCCGCTCGCGGCCTGCGGCGTGATTTTGCCGGGTTTGTCGCCGTCAAGGATGTCGATCTCGACGTGCGACACGCCAAAATCCATGCCTTGATCGGCCCTAACGGGGCCGGCAAGACCACCGTTTTCAATCTGCTGACCAAGTTTCTTGCACCCAGCGCGGGACGCATCGAGTTCATGGGGCGCGACATTACCCACACGTCGCCTGCAAAGGTGGCGCGACTGGGTCTGGTACGCTCGTTTCAGATCTCGGCGATCTTTCCGCATCTGACCGTGCTCGACAACGTACGCGTCGCTTTGCAGAGACCGGGCGGGCTCGGCTATCAGTTCTGGCGTTCGCTGGGCAGTCTCGATCTTCTGACGCCGCGCGCCGAACAGCTTCTGGAGAGCATGGGCCTGCAGAACGAGCGGCACAAGCTGGCTGCCGATCTTTCCTATGGTCGCAAGCGCGTTCTCGAAATCGCCACCACGCTCGCCCTCGACCCGAAGGTTCTTCTGCTCGATGAACCGATGGCGGGGATGGGACACGAGGATGTGGAGACCGTGGCCGACATCATTCGCGATGTGGCGAAGGACCGCGCGGTGCTGATGGTGGAGCACAACCTGAAGGTCGTGGCCGATCTGTGCGACTGGATCACCGTCCTGCAGCGCGGCGAAATCATTGCTGCCGGCGATTATGCCGAGGTGAGCCAGGATGAGCAGGTGAAAGTGGCTTATATGGGGACGGCCTATGACGAGTGAGCACGGAGGCACGCCGCTTCTTTCCGTCCGCGACCTTCATGCCTGGTACGGCGAAAGCCACGCGCTGCACGGCGTCAATCTCGATGTGGCCGAGGGCGAGACGATCACTTTGCTCGGGCGCAATGGCGTTGGAAAGACGACGACACTGCGCGCCATCATGGGCATCATCCGCAAGCGCAAGGGAACGATCGAGTTCGCGGGCAAGGATCTGATGCAGATGCCATTGCATCGCACCGCTCACACGGGTCTCGGTTTCGTCCCGGAGGAGCGCGGCATTTTCGCTACGCTTTCAGTGGACGAAAACCTGCTTCTGCCGCCCGTCGTCTCGGATGGCGGCATGAGCATCGAAGAGATTTTCGAGCTGTTTCCCAATCTGAAGGAACGGCGCAACAGCCAGGGCACAAAACTCTCCGGCGGCGAACAGCAGATGCTGGCCATTGCGCGCATGCTGCGCACCGGCGTGAAGCTGCTTCTGCTCGACGAGCCCACCGAGGGGCTTGCGCCCGTGATCGTGGAGCGCATCGGCGAAGTGCTGGCCACGCTCAAGGCGCGTGGCATGACGATCCTGCTGGTGGAACAGAATTTCCGCTTTGCGAGCCGCATCGCCGACCGTTTCTACCTCATGGAGCATGGTCAGATCACCGCCGACTTCCCGGCCGTCGAGCTGGAGGAGCGTATGGAGGTGCTGCACGAGGTGATTGGAGTTTGACGACATGACCATGATCTTCGGAATCCCCATCCAGGCCTTTCTCGGGCAGTTACTGGTCGGCCTCATCAACGGTTCGTTCTACGCCATGTTGAGTCTCGGTCTGGCCATCATTTTCGGCCTGTTGCGGGTGATCAATTTTGCCCATGGCGCCCAGTACATGCTGGGTGCGTTCGTCGGTTATCTTCTTCTGGCGCATCTGGGCATCGGCTATTGGCCGGCTCTCATTCTCGTGCCTCTGCTCGTGGGCCTGAGCGGCATGGTGATCGAAAAGGTCGCGCTGTCGCGGCTCTACAATGTCGATCCACTCTACGGCCTGCTCTTCACCTTCGGCCTGGCGCTCGTTCTCGAAGGCGCGTTCCGCTATTTCTACGGCGTGTCGGGACAATCCTACATGCCGCCGCCGCAACTTTCCGGCGGCACCAATCTGGGCTTCATGTTCCTGCCGAATTACCGCGGCTGGGTGGTCGTCGCCTCGCTCATCATCTGCATCGGAACCTGGCTCCTGATCGAGAAGACCAAGCTGGGCGCCTATCTGCGCGCGGCGACGGAAAACCCGACGCTCGTGCAAGCTTTCGGCGTGAATGTGCCGCTGCTTCTGACGCTGACCTATGGTATCGGCTCCGCGCTTGCCGGCCTCGCCGGCATCATGGCGGCTCCAGTCTATCAGGTGAGCCCGCTGATGGGGTCGAACCTCATCATCGTGGTCTTTGCGGTGGTGGTCGTTGGCGGCATGGGATCGATCCTCGGCGCCATCGTTACCGGCTACATGCTCGGGCTCGCCGAGGGACTGACCAAGGTTTTTTATCCGGAAGCCTCCAACATCGTCATCTTCGTGATCATGGCGATCGTGCTTCTTGTCCGGCCCGCCGGATTGTTCGGGAAGGATGCGTGACATGGCCGATCTGACCACCACAGGGATCGAACGGCAGACGCGTGCCCGCACCGAATGGTTGCTCGTCGGGCTCGGCGTTGCCGCGCTCGTTGCCGCGCCGTTCTTTCTCTACCCGATTTTCCTGATGAAGATGCTTTGCTTCGCACTGTTCGCGGCCGCCTTCAATTTGCTGCTCGGTTATACGGGCCTGCTCTCCTTCGGCCATGCCGCCTTCTTCGGCGGTGCCGCCTATTTCACCGCGCATGCAGTAAAGGAGTGGGGATGGACGCCTGAGTTCGGCGTTTTGCTCGGCGTTCTCGGTGCGGCGGCGCTGGGGCTCGTCATCGGCTTCTTCGCCATCCGCCGGCAGGGCATCTATTTCGCGATGATCACGTTGGCGCTGGCGCAGATGTTCTACTTTTTCTGCGTGCAGGCGCCTTTCACCAAAGGCGAGGACGGCATCCAGGGCGTGCCGCGCGGCCATCTTTTCGGCTTTATCGATCTCAGCGTGCCGCTCAACATGTACTTTTTCGTGCTCGGCGGCTTTCTGATCGGCGTCTTTGCCGTCTGGCGCATCGTTCATTCGCCCTTCGGCATGATCCTGAAATCGATCCGCGAAAACGAGAACAGGGCAACGTCGCTTGGCTACAGCGTGGCGCGCTACAAGCTGGCGGCCTTCGTCATGTCGGCGACGCTGGCCGGGCTGGCGGGTGCCATGAAGGCGCTCGTCTTCCAGTTTGCAACGCTGACGGACGTGACCTGGCAGATGTCGGGCGAGGTGATCCTGATGACGTTGCTCGGCGGCATCGGCACCATGCTCGGACCGATTGTCGGCGCCGGGCTGGTGGTCACGCTTCAAAACTACCTCGCCACATCGGAGTTCCCGGTGACGGTGATCACCGGTGCGATCTTCATGATCTGTGTGCTCCTGTTCCGCCGTGGCATTGTCGGTGAAATCCTCGCGCGGTTATCGCGCGGGGAGGGTGACGCGCGCTGACGGCCATGACGGAAACGTTCGACTACATCGTCGTCGGGGCGGGGACGGCTGGCTGTCTGCTGGCAAATCGCCTTTCCGCCGATCCGAAGGTTTCCGTGCTGCTCCTGGAAGCCGGCGGGCGTGACAACTACGCCTGGATTCACATTCCGGTCGGTTATCTCTACTGCATTTCCAATCCGCGAACGGACTGGTGCTTCTCGACCGAGAGCGAGCCGGGACTGGGCGGGCGCTCGCTCGCCTATCCCCGCGGCAAGGTGCTCGGAGGCTGTTCGTCAATCAACGGCATGATCTATATGCGCGGCCAGGCGGGCGATTACGACCGCTGGCGGCAGATGGGTTGCACGGGCTGGGCCTGGGACGACGTGCTCCCCTTTTTCAAAAAGCCGGAAGATTATTACCGGGGCGCCGACGACATGCACGGCGCCGGTGGCGAATGGCGTGTGGAAGAAGCGCGGGTGCGCTGGGAAATCCTCGAAGCCTTTCAGGATGCGGCCGAAGCGCTCGGCATTCCCAAGGTCGACGACTTCAACCGGGGTGATAATGAGGGCTCGTCCTATTTCCGGGTGAACCAGCGTGGCGGGGTGCGCTGGAACGCCTCGAAAGCCTTTTTGAAACCGGTGCGAGAACGCGGAAACCTGCGCGTGGAAACGGGCGCGCATGTGCGCCGGCTGCTCGTGAAAGATGGTCGCGTTACAGGCGTTGCCTATGAGCAGAACGGTGCGGCGCGGGAAGCGAAATGCCGCCGGGAGGTCGTGCTTGCGGCCGGTGCCATCGGATTACCGCACATTCTCGAACTGTCTGGGATAGGGCGCGGCGACGTGCTTCAGGCCGCCGGTATTCCGGTTGCGTTCGAGCACGCTTCGGTTGGGGAGAATCTGCAGGATCATCTGCAATTGCGTTGCGCCTACAAGGTAACGGGTATCCGCACACTGAACGAGCAGGCAAGCCGGCTTACAGGCAAGGCGGCAATCGCACTGGAATATCTTTTCAGACGCTCGGGGCCGATGTCCATGGCGCCGAGCCAGCTCGGCCTTTTCACGCGCTCCGACGAAGCCCGGGAAACGCCGAACCTACAGTATCACGTGCAACCGCTCTCGCTCGACAAGTTCGGCGATCCGGTTCATCCCTTCCCGGCCTTCACGGCAAGCGTGTGCAATCTGAGACCCGACAGTCGCGGATCGGTGCATGTGACTTCCGACGATTTTCGCAAGCAACCGGCCATTCGGCCAAACTATCTTTCAACGGAGAGTGACCGACAGGTGGCCGCCGACGCGATCCGGTTGACGCGCCGCATCGTCGAACAGCCGGCCTTGCAGCGTTACCGGCCCGAAGAGTTCAAGCCAGGAGCGGAATTTCAAAGCGAAGAAGACCTGGTGAAGGCAGCGGGGCAGGTCGGCACGACGATCTTCCATCCGGTCGGCACTTGCCGGATGGGCACGGACGAGGGTGCGGTTGTCGATCCGCGGTTGAAGATGCGGGGGCTTGAAGGACTGCGCATTGCCGATGCCTCGGTGATGCCGGCCATCACGTCCGGAAACACCAACTCGCCGACCTTGATGATTGCCGAGAAAGCGGCGGCGATGATCCTGGAGGATGCGCGGTAGGCGCCGGAGATCCGATACGAAGATGATTTATTCCGCGCCTTCGCCTTCGTCGCCATAGAGGCTGTTTTCTGCCTGAAGGGCGGCTGCACGGAGGGCGACAAGCGCTTTTTCCGTCGTTTTTTCCGTAAAGCGCGTGGATGGACCGAAGGCGGAAAGGCCGGCGATCATGCGCCCGGTACGGGTGCGAACAGGCACCGCAACGGCGCGGATGCCATCCTCGCGTTCGGAATTGTTGATGGCATAGCCCTGCCGACGGACGATTTCGAGTTCCGCATTGAGCGCGTCGAGATCGGTAATCGTGTTTTTGGTGAAGCGCACGCGCTCGACCGTCTCCAGGTAACGCTGACGCTCATGTTCGGGCATGAAGGCGAGCCACGTCTTTCCATGAGCGGTGCAATAGCCGTCGAGCTGGCTGCCGACGCGGATTTCCACCGACAGCGATCGCGCCGAAGTGGCGCGGGCGATGCAATAGACCATGTCGGAGCGGAAGACGGTGGCCATTGTGGCTTCCCGAAGCTCCTCGCTGAGCGCGTTGAGATGGGGCTGGAGCAGGCGTGCCAGCGCATCGTTCTGCAGCACGCGGTCCCCCAGGTCGGCAAACACATAGCCGAGGCGGTAGACACCCTTCGAAACGGCGACCAGTGCGCCGACATGCTCAAGCGTGCGCAGGAAACGATGGGCGGTGATGCCGTTCATGCCGGTTTCGCGCGCGACCTCGGACGCGGTGAGTTCGGGCCGCTGTTCGGAGAACAGTTTCAGAACGGTGAAGGCCTTGACCACCGAGCCGTTGATTTGTGGTGCCACGTTTCCATCCGTCGGGTTTCGTTCGCTTGCCGCTACTTCAGAATCGCCGGCAGCACAAGCACGAGCCAGGGAAAGGCGATCAGCAGACCGACGCGCACCAGCTCGACCCCGAAGAAGGGTAGGGCGCCCTTGAAGGTTTCGCGCATGGGAACGCCGCGCGCAATGGCATTGATGACGAAGACGTTCATGCCGACGGGCGGTGTGATCAGGCCGAGCTCGACGACGACAAGCGCCAGTATGCCGAACCAGATCTTCGTCTCGTCTGGCGTCATGCCGAAATCGAGCCCCGAAATGACCGGCCAGAAGAAGGGAATGGCCAGCAGGATCATCGACAGGCTGTCCATCAGGCAGCCGAGCAGGATGAGCGCCGCCAGGAGCAGTATGAGAATCGTGTAGGGCGAGAGGCCGCTTGTCGCCATCATTTCGGCAGCCGCCTGCGGCACGCCTCCGCGCGCCATGAATATCTCCAGCAATTCGGCGCCGAGCAGAATCAGATAGATCATGCCCGAGGTCTTGGCCGTCGCAAGCAGCGCCGCGCGCAGCGCCCTTAGACCGATCAACCGCATGACGACGCCATAGACGAGCACCAGGAAAACACCGATGGCGGCGGCGGGTGTGGGATTGAAAAAGCCGAAATAAATGCCGCCGATCACGAGGCCGAATATGGTTGCGACGGGGGCGACCCCGAGCGTCGCGGCGAAAAACTCCTGGCGCCCGACCGGATCGGCGGGCGGTCCCGCCTCCGGCGCAACGCGCACATAGATGGCAATGGTGAGGATGAACAGAAGCACCGCCAGCAGGCCGGGAATGAAGGCGGCGGCGAACATCTGCACGATGTTTGCCTCAACGATGACCGAATAGACGACGAGCACGACCGATGGCGGGATGAGGATGCCGAGCACGCCGCCGGCGGCGAGTGTGCCGGTGGCGAGGGCCGGTGAATAGCGATAGCGTTCGAGCTCCGGCAGCGCCACGTGCCCCATGGTGGAGGCTGTGGCGAGCGAGGAGCCACAGACGGCGCCGAAACCGGCGCAGGCCGCCACAGCCGACATCGCGACACCGCCGCGAAAACGCCCGAGCCACGCATTGGCGGCTCGGAACAGGCTCTGCGAAAGACCGGCATGTGTCGCCAGATGTCCCATCAGCACGAACAGCGGCACGACGGACAGGTCGTAATTGGAGAAAACGCCATAGGCGAGCGTCTTCATCTGCGACATCAGGATGGCGGGTCCGGACAGGGTGAGGATGCCGCCGGCGCCCACCACGATCATCGCATAGGCGATGGGCAGCCGCGCAACGATGAGTGCGACGAGAATGCCGAGGCCGGTCAGGCCGAGAAAAAGTTCGTTTTGCACGGATACGAAGCCCTTGCCGACATTGTTCGATCAGAGTTCGGCGCTTTCCTGCGTGGCCCGGCCAGCCAGCGCATCGGCAAGGCTCATCAGAGAAGCGACGATCAGGAGTGCGATGGAAACCAGGATCGGCACATAGGCGATCCAGATGGGAAACTGGTAGATGGCGGTGGTTTCCTCATAGAGCCGAAAGTCGAGAAAACCCTCATACATGCGCCACAAGAGGAAGACGGCGAAGGCCGATGCGACGATAGACGCCGCAGTGGACAGAACGGCAAGCGTCCTCGGCCCGGCACCCGACGTGAAGATGTCGGCCGTCACATTGGCGCCCGTCACCTGGCAATAGGGAAGAAAGCAGAAAACCGAAACCGCCACCCCGACCTCGACGATTTCGAAATCGCCGGGGAAGGGGCGGCCCGCCAGAATCAGGCTGCTGAGGCTGAAGGCGTTAACGAGCACCACGCCGATCAGCACCACCCCGCCGACAAGCGCCCATGCCTCGATGACATGGCGCAGAACATTGCCGGTCGCCGATGGCTGCCTGTTCCCGGCGGCCATGTCACATGCCCTTCGAATGCTTGGCGATGGCGGCGCGCGCCGCGTCGACGAGGGCGCGACCATCGATGCCCTTGGCGTCGACTTCCTCGATCCAGCGTTCGACCACCGGTTCGAGTTGCGTGCGGAACGCCTCGGTTTCCTCGGCCGTCAAGGTGACATGCGTATTGCCGGCATCGGTAGCAACCTCGATGCCGCGATCGTCGATCGCCCGCCAGATCTCACCGACTTCGCGCGACCAGTCCTCACCGGAATTGTCGAGAAATATCTGCTGGATGTCCTCGGGCAGACTGTCCCACTTGGCCTGATTCATCGACACCTGGAAGGTGGTCGTTCCGAAGCGCGTCTTGTCGGCGCCTTCGATCTGGTAATCGGTAAGATCCTGCATCTTCAATGCCGGAATGATTTCCCAGGGTATGAAGGCGCCATCGACCACCTTGCGCGAGAGCGCCTGGGGCAGGTCCGGCACAGGCATGGAAACCGGGCTCGCGCCAAGCGCTTCCACCACCCAAGCGCCGGTTCGGGTCGGTATGCGGATCTGCTTGCCTGCAAGGTCGGAAGGTTTGCGCACTTCCGTATCGACCATCTGGATCGCCTGGCCTGCATGGACGTGGCTGAAGAGCACTTTCACGCCCTGGTATTCCTCGGCCAGATGGGCGTCGAACATGTCGCGCATGGCAAGATTCGTGGCCACCGGATCGTTGGTGTGGATGAAGGGCAGTTCGAACACCTCCGAGCGCGGAAACAGACCTGCGGTATAGCCATTGACTGTCCAGATGATGTCGACCACCCCGTCGCGGGCCTGGCGGATCAGCTCCGGTGGGCGGCCGCCCAGAGACATGGCCGGAAATATCTCGATGTCGACGCGGCCTTCGGACGCTTTCTCGATACGCTCCGCCCACGGTTCCAGCATGTCGGTCTGCGCTGGCGCCTTGGGCCCGAGAAAGTGATGGAGTTTAAGCTTGATCACATCCTGTGCCGAGGCGCTGCCGGCCAGGCCAAGAACAGCCATGGCCGCCCCAGCAAGGAGCGAGGCGAGGCGCGGAGATTTAACGGTTCCAATCATCATTTCCTCCCGGTTCCAAAAGAACATGGTTTCCAACGAAAACGAAGCCCCGGTCATCCTTCCTCCCAGCGGCGGATGACGGGAACGGAGACAATCTCTCCCATGTATGAGGAAAGAGATTGACGGCAGTGCATTCCATTGTCAATCTATATTTAAATTATGTATTTCAAATATAGAAATATGGAAAACACCCATGCGTGATGCCCCTTCTCTTGCCGACACCGCCGCCATCATGACGGCAGGCGGGGCGCTGCTCGCCAGGATGAAGGCGCTCGGCGTCGATTACATCTTTGCCAATTCCGGCACCGACTTCCCTCCGATCATCGAGGGGTTGGCCGAGGCCGAGGCAAAGGGGGTGCCGCTCCCGCAGGCGCTGGTCATGCCTTACGAAAGCGCGGCGATGGGCATGGCGCACGGCTACTATCTCGCGACGGGGCGCACGCAGGCCGTGATGGCACACACAAATGTGGGGCTCGCCAATTGCGCCATAGGCGCGATCAATGCGGCGACCGAACACATCCCGATGCTTCTGTTCTCCGGGCGCACCCCGACAACCGAAAAGGGCAGGCTGGGCGCGCGCACGGTGCCAATCGGCTGGGGGCAGGAAATGCGCGATCAGACTGCCCTCGTGCGCGAGGCCTGCAAATGGGATTACGAATTGCGCGTTCCAGAACAGGTCGTCGAAATCACCGATCGTGCACTGGCGATCGCCGAATCCACACCGCGCGGGCCGGTTTATGTGAGTCTGCCACGCGAAGTGCTTTGCGAGACCTGTCCCACGAACGACCTCGATGCGCCCCGCACGATGGCGCCGGCGGTGGCTGGCATCGAAGACGAGCGTCTTCGAGCCGCGGTCGCACTTTTGTCCGATGCCGAGAACCCGGTCATCATCGCCCAGCGCGGTGCCGGAGGAGAGCGCGGTTTTGCCGCTTTGCAATCCATCGCCGCAGATTGGGGCATTCCGGTGTGCCAATACTGGGCGGTACGGCTTGCCCTGCCACTCGATCATCCGATGGCGGCGGCGTCCGATCCGGCTCCGCTTCTCGAACAGGCCGACGTGGTTCTCGTGATCGATTCGCTGGCGCCCTGGTCGCCGGACATTCACTCCCTGAAGCCTGGCTGCAAGGTAATTCAGCTCGGTCAGGATCCGCTCTACAGTCGTTTTCCGGTGCGCAATTTCCGTTGTGACGTGGCGCTTACCGGTGAGGTTGAAGAAGGGCTCGTAAAGCTGCGCGCGGCGCTTGCCGATGAAAACACCCTGTCGAAAGAACGCATTGTGCGTCGGCGCGACAGACATGCCCGGACCAATGCGGGCGCACGGGCCGAAACCATTGCGCGCGCCGAAGCCGGCGAAGGCGCGCCGATGACGAAGGACTGGGTCAGCCTTTGTCTGTCGCGTGCCATCGAAGGCCGCGATGCGTCGGTGTTTTCCGAACTCGGATGCCCGATGGCGCCGATGACGCTCGACCATCCCAAAGCCTGGTATCAGGAGCCGCATTCGGGTGGGCTCGGGTGGTCGTTCCCCGCCGCGCTCGGCATGCAACTGGCCGACCGCAACCGGCTGATCGTCGCAACAATGGGCGATGGCTCCTACATGTTTTCCAATCCCGTCGCCTGTCATCAGATCGCCGAAGCGCTGGACCTGCCGGTGCTCGTGGTGATCGTGAACAATGCCGAATGGGGGGCCGTGCGCCATTCGGTTCTTGGAATCTATCCCGATGGATACGCATCCCGCACCAACACGATGCCGTTGACCGGTCTTTCCCCGGTGCCGGATTTCGCCAAGGTTGCCGAGGCGAGCCGTGCCTTTTCCCGAACGGTGAAGGACGGCTCGGCGCTGTCCGGTATTTTCGCTGAAGCGCTCGATCATATCGACACGAACCGCACCCTGGCACTGATCGACGTGCATGTGCGCCCGTGACCAGACCCCAGCCCAATTGCAAGGAGACGTGGAATGGCTGAAGCCGCGACGACCGAATTCTGGAAAGACCTGAAACCCATCGAGAAGGTGTTTCAACGCGACGCCCTGCCGGAAGTCTATCTGGCCGATGCGCCGAGCGAGGATGAACGCTTTTATGTGCCTTTCACGGAGACCGTGTTTTCGCGTCCGCTGTGGATCTCGCCGACACAGAACAAATGGTGCGACATTCTCATGGCCAAGCGCGCCGGCCTCGTGAACCGGCACTATCATCCGCACGAGGTTTTCGCCTACACGATCTCCGGAAAATGGGGGTATCTGGAACACGACTGGACAGCGACGGCGGGCGATTTCGTCTATGAGACGCCGGGCGAGGGCCACACGCTGGTGGCCTATGAGCATGAAGACCCGATGCGGGTGTTCTTTCAGGTGAAAGGGCCGCTGATCTGGCTTGACGAGACAGGAGAGCCCGACGGCTTCTTCGACGTGCACAACTATATCGAGATGTGCCGGAACCATTACGACGAGGTGGGTATCGGCGCGGATTATATCGAGACGCTGTTTCGCTAGTGGAATGAGTTTGACAGTCGATACCCGCTCGATGTCGATTGCGAGATCGAGCGGCAAATTCGTGGATTCCGCCAGGCCGCGCATCGCATCACACCGACATTCCGCCGTCGACCGTCAGCGTCGTTCCTGTTGTGAAACTGCTGTCGTCGGATGAAAGATAGAGCACGGAACGCGCCACCTCGTCGGCGCGTCCGTGACGGCCCAGGGGGATCAGGCGGTTGAAGAAATCGGTGCCGTCGATCCCCATTTCCCTGCCGAGCCCGTCTTCCACCGCCTGCTGAAAACCGTTGTCGATGGGGCCGGGATGAATGGTGTTGACGCGGATTGCACGCGCCGCCAGCTCTTTGGCGAGACAACGCATCAGGCCGATTTGGGCATGTTTGGCGGTGATGTAGGCATAGACCCCGGCATCGCCGCGCAGGCCGGCGACGCTGGAGGTGATGACGATGCTGCCGCCGTTGCGCATGTTCGGCACGGCGTGTTTCGCCGCCAGAAACGCACCCTTAACGTGGACGCGTTGGACGGCGTCGAACACATCCTCCGGATAGTCGGCGATGGGCGCCACGGTGCCGAAATTGCCGGCGTTGGAAAACAGCACATCGACCGGGCCGAAACGTTCGACGGCTGTCGCAACATAGCGCTGCGTGTCTGCGGGGGACGACACATCGGCGGTTACAGAAACGACCTTGTCGGATGACAGGGCCCGCATGGCCCGGTGCAACTCGTCCCGGTCGCGATCGACCAGGACGACACGGGCTCCCTCGTTCAGGAAGAGACGCGCCGTGGCGACGCCGAGGCTGCCGGCGCCACCCGTGATGATGCAGTTCTTTTCGTCGAGTTTCATGACACTGCGATGTGATCGGTTGCTGTGGACCGTGCCCGTTCGGACCGGTCGAGATCTAGAATGGATAATGCACAGGGCCGTCCTGAACGGTGATCCAGCGCAACTCCGTAAACTCGGCGATGCCCGCCTTGCCGCCGAAGCGGCCATAGCCGGAATCCTTCACGCCGCCGAAAGGCATCTGCGCCTCGTCGTGAACCGTCGGGCCGTTGACGTGGCAGATGCCGCTCTCGATGCGGCGCGCAACGGCCATGGCGCGGTTCACGTCACGCCCGAAAACCGCGGAGGACAGGCCGTATTCGGTGTCGTTGGCGACGCGCACCGCTTCATCGATGCCGCTCACGCGCACCACCGTAACGACCGGGCCGAAGCTCTCTTCGGCATAAATGCGCATCGCCGGCGTGACCCGGTCGAGCAGGGTGGCCTCCATGATGGTGCCATCGCCGCCGCCGCCCGCCGCCAGGATCGCCCCCTTGCCGACCGCATCCTTGACCAGATCCTCGATGCGCCGCGCCGCACTCTGATCTACCACGGCACCGAGCGGCGCCTTGCCCTCGCGCGGATCGCCCGCCTTCAGCGAACGGGCTTTTTCGGCAAGCGCTTTGACGAAGGTGTCGGCGATCTTCTCGTCGACGACGATGCGCTCGGTCGACATGCAGATCTGGCCCTGATTCATGTAGGCGCCGAAAGCGGCCGCTGCGACAGCGGCATCGATATCGGCGTCGTCGAGCACCACGAAAGGTGCCTTGCCGCCCAACTCCAGCAGCGCCGGTTTGAGATGACGTCCCGCCGTTTCGGCGATAATGCGGCCAACGCGGGTGGAACCGGTGAAGTTCACCCGGCGTACGGCGGGATGCGCGATCAGGGTCTCGACGATCTCGGCGGCGTCTTCCGGTGCGTTGGAGATGGCGTTCAGCACCCCGCGCGGCACGCCGCCGGCATGCAAGGCCTCGACGATCAGCCGATGCGTTTGCGGGCAGATCTCCGACGTTTTCATGACCACGGTGTTGCCGCAGGCGAGCGGTGTGGCAAGCGAACGAACGCCGAGAATGACAGGCGCGTTCCAGGGCGCGATGGACAACACCACGCCGGCAGGCTGACGCACTGCCATGGCCATGCTGCCCGGGCGGTTCGATGGGATGATCTCGCCGGTAATCTGGGTGGTGAGGGATGCCGCCTCGCGCAGCATCTCGGCGGCAAGCCCGACATTGAAATGTGCCCAGCCGGCGGTCGCGCCGATCTCATCCGCCATGGACCGGGCGAAATCGTCTGCCCGTGACTGCAGGGTGTCGGCCGCCGACAGGAGAATGCGACGCCTTTCGCCCGGCGTGGTCGCGGCCCAGTCGGGAAAGGCGCGCGCCGCAGCATCGCACGCCATACGGGCGTCTTCCAGCGTTGCTGCCGCTGCCCGTGTGGCCATTTGTCCGGTTACCGGATTGAGACGCTCGAACGTGTTGCTGTCCGAAGCCGCGCGATCGTCGTCGCCGATGAGCAAACCCAAATCTTCCATTATTTCATCCTCGTTCGTCTGTCTTACCCAAAAAAGCGCGTTGCACGGCCTCGTCGTTCAGCAATGCCTTCGCCGTGTCGGCGCCGACAATGCGCCCGGCCTCTATCAGATAGCCGCGATCGGCGATCGACAGGCTGACCCGGACGTTCTGTTCGACGATCAGAAGCGCGACGCCGGATTTGCGGATCCGGTCGAGCGCCAGAAAAAGCTCGGTGACCATGACGGGAGCCAGGCCGAGGCTCGGCTCGTCAAGCATGAGATAGGCCGGGTTGGACATCAAAGCACGGCCGATGGCCACCATCTGCTGTTCGCCGCCGGACATGGTGTTGACGGCCTGGCGCCGGCGCTCCTTCAGCTTGGGGAACAGATCGTAGACCTGGGCTCTGCGCTCGCCTTCGTCGGTGCGGGCACGTGGCGGATTGGCGCCGAGCAGAAGATTCTCCTCCACGGTAAGGTCGCCAAATACGCCACGCCCCTCCGGGACGAGGGCGATGCCTTCCTGAACGATACGATGGGCCGGGAGTGCCGCCAGGAGACGTCCGTCAAGGCGGATCTGCGATCCTGCATCGGAAGGCACGAGCCGGGCAACCGATTTGAGGAGCGACGATTTGCCGGCACCGTTCGCCCCGAGGATGACCACGGTTTCGCCAGGGGCGATCGTAACCGAAACACTGTCGAGCGCCAGATGCTGTCCGTAATGCAGGTTGAGGTCCTCAATTTCAAGCATGGGCGTCTCCCAGATAGGCGCGCACCACGCCGGGGTCGCCGAGCACATCGCCGGTCGGCCCGTCGGCGATCTTCATGCCGGCGTTCATGACCACCGAGCGACCGCACAGAGCGCGGATCGCGTCCATCACATGCTCTACCAGAAAGACGGTCATCCCGCTGTCGTTGAGGTCGGCAATCAGGTCGATGCCGATGCGAAGCTCGGTCGGGTTCAGGCCGGCGAGCCATTCGTCGAGCAGGAGCAGGGAAGGTTCGGCGGCAAGCGCGCGGGCCAGTTCGAGCCGCTTCTGATCGATATAGGTGAGATCGGCGGCGTTCTCCGAACCGCGACCCTGGAGACCGACGCGTTCGAGGCAGGTAAGGGCGTCGTCGCGGGCCGCTCGATCCCAAAGACGCTTTTTCCCGAAAGCCAGGGCGGCAACGACATTGTCCTCGACGGAGAGCGAGGGAAGGATGCGCACGAGCTGAAAGGTGCGCGCCACGCCGCGTCTGGCGATGCGGTTGGCCGCGAGCCCCGAGATTTTCTCGCCGTTTAGATGGATCGCGCCGCCGCTTGCCGGAAGCAGGCCGGAAATCATGTTGAGCACCGTGGTCTTGCCCGATCCGTTGGGGCCGAGCAGGCCGACCGTTTCACCGCGGGAAATGTCGAAGCTTACGCCATTCACCGCCGTCAGCCCGCCGAAGCGCTTGGTCAGGTCGCGGATTTCCAGGAGCGCGCTCATTGGCGGGCCTCCGCGGTTCCGGGTTCTCTTACGCGCTCTGCGTTGCCGGTGACCCGCTTCGAGTGAGCCAAGGCCCGTTCCACGAAGGCGAGCACGCCGCCCGGCAGGATGAAGACGATGGCGATGAAGAGCAGGCCGAGAATGATCGAATAATGGTCGGGAAAATTGGCTGACAGCCATTCGAACAGCAGGAACAGCGGCACCGCGCCGAGCGCCGGGCCCCAGAGGCGGTTCGCCCCGCCGAGCAGCGCCATGATCAGGGTCAGGAAGGAAACGGTCGGATTGAACACGATGCCGGGCTCGATATAGGTCCAGCGCGGCGCCTGGATCGCGCCGACCAGAGTAATGATCACCGCACTGAGCGCGAACAGAGCCAGCTTGGTGCGGGCGATGTCGATGCCGCAATGGGCGGCGACCACCTCGTCGTCGCCAATGATCTTGAGCGCCAGGCCGAGCCGGCTGCGGCCGATGCACCACGAAACGAACAGCGTCGCCGCCATCAGAGCCAAGAGCTGCCAGTAGATTTCCTCAGGGCCGAAGGACATGAAGATGTAGCGGCCCAACGTGCCCGTCACGTTCACTTCGTACCAGGTGACGAGCTGGCGCACGAGTTCGGCGAGACCGAAGGTGAAGATGACGAAATAGACACCGGCGAGCCTGAGCGTCGACAGGCCGACGATGAGCGCGATTCCCAGCCCGACGCCGGCCGCTGCCAGAAGAACCAGCGGGTAGGGCAGAATCTCGTTGAGCGCCGCGACCGTGTAGGCGCCGATGCCGAAGAAGGCGACGGTGGCCAGCGACACGTAGCGGGTGGGACCGGAAAAGAGCGCCCATGCGCTCGACAGGGTCACGTATCCAGCCAGGCCGATCAGCAGGCCGACCTGATAGGGGCCGACATAGAAGGGCGCGAAGGCGAGGGCGGCGAGTGCCGCGGCCGCAAGAGAAAAACCGAAGGCAAGCCGCATGGTCATCGCGCGGCCTTTCCGAACAGACCCTGGGGGCGCCACAGAAGCAGCGCCAGAAAGATGCCATAGGTGGCGGCCAGCGTGAGTCCGGGATCCACATAGGTGGCGACAAAGGTTTCCACCATGCCGAGGATCAGCCCCGCCGAGAGGGCGCCAAGAAGATTGCCGACCCCGCCCATGATGACGACGATCAGGGCTTTCATGGTGAACACCACGCCGGAGGTGGCGGTGAAGGTCTGATACATGGAGATGACGACGCCGCCGGCAGCGGCAAGCGCGCCGCCGAGCGCGAAGGCGAAACGTGCCGTTCGGTTGACGTCGATGCCGACGAGCGGTGCGGACTGCGGTGCAACGGCGACGGCGCGAATGGTCGTGCCCCAGCGTGTGCGCGTCATGAGCAGGTATAGCGTTACGCCGATCGCAAGCGCGAGAACGAGCGCGAGCAGCCGGTTGGCGGCGACATTGGCGCCGAGAATGCTGACCGGCACGTTGAGATAGGAATAGCTCATATAGTTGGCGCCGAAGATCACGAGCAGAACGCCCTGGATAACGAAAAGGAGCCCGAACGTTGCCAGAATGGAATCGATCTCAAGTGCACCTCGGTCGCGGGAGCGGGTTACCAGCGGACGCATCATCAGCGCGTAGATGGCCCAACTCAGAAGAAACCCGCCCGGCACGATAAGAAGCAGGTCGGCGATCGGATTGAGCCCGAGCGCGCTTTGTAGGATGAAGGCCGCGAAGGCGGCTGTGATCATGGTCTCGCCATAGGCGAGATTCATGATGCGCGCGATGCCGTATTGCAGGGTGAGCCCCATGGCCACCAGTGCATAGGTGCCGCCAAGCACCAGGCCGGCGATGAGCGCCGTCATGAGCATATTGTTCAATCTCCCGAGTTCTTGCGGCGGCCGGCGCGTCCGCGCGCCGGCCGAAACGATTCCGTCTTATTGCGCCTGCCAGGCGGCCTTCGGCAGTTTGACTTTGGAAGCGCCGGACCTTCCCTGCGGGGCTACGCCGACGAAAACGCCATCTTGCCACTGACCGGTCCACCAGAGCGTGCGGAGCTGATTGTCCTCAAGCTTGGTTTCACCCAGAACGGTCTCGAAGGTTCCGTTGGAAAGCTCTTCGGAAACCTTGTCGCGGTCGAGGCCAACGCGCTTGATGGCCTCCTGCAGCATCTGAAGGCTCGCATAGGTGATGACGCTTCCCCAATAGTCCGGCCCCTGGCCCGTCAGCTCCTTGTGACGCTTGCGATAGGCCATGTTGCTTTCATTGTCGGGGGCGATTCCGCCAAGGCTCATCACGCCTTCCGCATTCGGTTTGTCTTCTCCATAGACGGGAAAGCCGACGCCGACACCGAGATAAAGCACCTTGGGATTGTAACTCGACACCTGCGCCTGCTGCGTCAGGGCAAACGTGTCCGGCGGGTAGGAAAAGGCGACAAAGGTGTCGGCATCCGTCGTCGCGGCTTCGTTGACAATGGGGGAGAAGTCGGAAGTTCCGACGGGATAGGTCTTGTCATAGACCGTTTCGAACCCTGCCTCTTCGAAGGACGCGCGTGCCGCCGTCACCAGATCGATGCCGAAGCCGTCGGCAACCGACGCCATGGCGATCTTTCCGTTTATCGTGCCGGCGTCGCGCTGTTCGGCAAGCAGGGTGGCAAGGGCATCGGTATAATCCTCTCCACCGCCGAGCATCCAGTAACTCCTGGGCCAGCGCTCGACGAACTCCGGTGCCTTGTCGGTCACCGAGGAAACGGCAAGCTGCGGGTAGCCGAAGCGGTCGAACAGTGGCGCGACGGCGAGGTTGAAGCCCGTTCCCCAAGGGGGCAGGATGAAATCCACCTCATCCTGTGTCGCCAGACGCTCCACCGCGCGCACGACCTCTTCGGCCGAAGAGCGGTCGTCATACTCGATGACTTCGATCGGCAGCTTGCTGCCGTCGGGAAGCTCGAGACCGCCGGCTTCCTTAACGTCGTTGATCCAAAGCTGGTAGTTGGGAATGGTGGTGATGCCCGCCCCGCCGGCGTTCGCGCCGGTCTTGGATACGGCATACCCGATCTTGATCGTTTCGCGTTCCTGCGCATGCGCGGATGCGCCGACCAGCACGGTCATTACGGCGCCGGCAGACAAAAAAACGTCGCGCAGGCGCCGCCTGCTTGCAGACTTCATCATGGTTTCCTCCTCCACGTCCCTCGCTCTAAGCGAAATGCCGTTGCGGACCGTTCCTTACGCCGGTCCAGCACGGGACGGTCTGAAGTTTAGGGGGTGGGCGTTCGGTGGAAATAGACTTTTTGTCGAAAGAATTGTACTTTTGGGCGGTTCGCATATGCCCGTTCAGCGCTTTGGAGAAAAAGCTCGATTTGTTACAGAACAGCCGTACGGGAGATGCTCCGCCGGCGGGGACGATCCCTCCCATCGTTGTCCTGCCGGATACGGAAGCGGCGGTTGTCAAAACAGCGCTCTCCCCGGTCGCGTGGACGCTTCACGGCAACCGAAACAGGGCGTTCGCTCTCATTTCGGGCGTCGGGCAACTCGCGCTCGAGAGCACGATCATCCCACTTGCCGCGCCCTGCGTGCTCTGGTTGCCGGCGGGCAAGCCGGCGACTTTGACGCTGGAGGCTGGCGCACGTGGTGCCGCGCTTGCCGCATCGGAGCTCGCAATCGGCCGTGCGGTGCCCTCCGGCCCCATCGGGACCGAGGTCAAGAATGCGCTGTTTCATCCGGTTCTGGGCGCCAAAATTGCGCCGGCTCTGGCTCAGGACCTGTGCCGCAGCATCGAAGTCATCGGCGACGAATTGCGCAGCGACCGGCCCGGAGCGCAGGACACGGCGCGCTATCACCTCGTCCTGATCCTGATCGCGCTTTGGCGCACGTCGAGTCCCATGCCGTCCAAGCAGCAATCGGCGCCGCGCACGCTTGTGCGCAACTTCCTGCATTTGGTTGAGCTCCATGTGCGCGACCACTGGAGCGTCAGCGACTATGCGCGGTTCCTTTCAGTGTCGCGAGGGCGGCTCGGCAGCGCGGTGCGGCGGGTGACGGGGCGTACGCCGCTTGAGCTGATCCACGCCCGGCTTGTTGCCGAAGCGGAGGTTCTGTTGAATGGAACCGGTCTTCAGGCCGCCGAGGTGGCGGAAGCGCTCGGCTTCAAGGATGCCGGATACTTCAACCGCTTTTTCAAGCGTGAGACGGGAATGTCGCCGGGGCGCTTGCGTCGCGAGGCGATGCAGCGCAAATCCAAGGGCGAGAATTCCTTCGCCGCCTGGCCGTAAACGCTTTTCGGGCTTTGCAGGAACTTCAAGGCCGGTTGGCCGGTTTTCTTCACGGGTGATAAAATCCATGCAGTCGAGGTGATTCCATCTTGACGAAGTGAAGTGTGATGATTATTGAAAATCGTCAGAGATAAGATGATGAAGCCGATTATACGCCCACGCACCGATCCGGAAGAGACGCGATCTCGTATTCTCGAGGTTGCAGAAAACTTCTTCCGCAGCATCGGTTACCAGAAAACCTCCGTTGCGGACATCGCCGCGGAGCTGGGGATGAGTCCGGCCAACATCTATCGTTTTTTTCCGTCCAAAGGTGCGATCAACGAGTGCATTTGCGGGCGCATCGTGGAGGAAGTGGCGGAGATTGCCTTTGCCATCGCGCGGACCAAGGCGCCGGCTTCGGAAAAGTTGACGCGGCTTTTGACGGCGATCCATCAGCACAACAAGGCAACGCTGATCAAGGAGAAGCGCACGCACGATATGGTCGCCGCCGCGATGCAGGAAAACTGGTCGATCATCAAGGCGCATATCGAGCGCATGACGACGATCATGGAGGGGATCATTCGCGAGGGTGTCGAGGCCGGCGAGTTCGACGTCGACGACCCGGCTATGTCCGCGCGCTGCGTGAAGACGGCCTTCGTGCCGTTTCTGCACCCTCTTCTGATCGAACATTGCATACAGCATGGCGAAGATACCGAAGAGGGGCTGCGCGAGCAGCTTCGCTTTATCCTGAAAGGACTGGGCAAGCAGGACTAGGCCGCCAAGGAAGGGAGGCCTGAGTTTTTGTGTGTCAAATTTATGATGAATATCGAGAATCGATAGTTAACAACGTTTATAAGGTGCTGGCTTATGCCGCTAAAGACCATGAAACGGATTGTTCTTCTGAGCGCGGTGGCGCTCGCGCTCGCGGCCTGCCAGGACGAGGAGGTGGTCGAACGGCCCGATCCGGTGGTGCGGGTGGCGACGGTGCGGCTCTCACCGCTCGCCGAAACGCGCACCTATACGGGCACAGTGGTGCCACGCACCGAGATAACCGAGGCGTTTCGCGTCGGCGGCAAGGTGGCGGCGCGCCTCGTTGATGTAGGCGACAGGGTGGAAGCCGGAGAGGTCCTGGCGCGGCTGGATCCGATGGATCTCAACCTGCAACTCGAACAACAGCGCGCCGCGCTGACGGCAGCGCGC
>NZ_CAJXGF010000018.1 GCF_913053745.1 uncultured Nitratireductor sp. | reverse complement strand
CGACATTTTCATCACCCCCGGCTTCCAGTTCCGGGTTGTTGACCTGTTGATGACCAATTTCCACCTGCCGCGCTCGACACTTTTCATGCTCGTCTCGGCTTTCTCCGGCATCCAAACCATGCAAAAAGCCTACGCCCACGCCATTTCTTCGGGCTATCGCTTCTATTCCTATGGTGACGGGTCACTGCTCACCGTGCTCGAAGCCGAGCTTTCGAAGCGTGAGATTCAATTCGCGCGGAAAAGCTACTCAGAAATCGTCAAGGCGCTCGAGCCGGTCGTCATCAAGCACTACCATAAGCTGATCGCTGTCTGCATAAAGCACATCCGGGCCAGCCACCTGACGCTGGACATGCTTCTCGAACGGTCGAGGACTCTGCATGACAAGACCCGAGCCGCCGAGTTCGCCCATGTGGTGTGGAAGATAACCGAGGCGTACTCGCAAAAGCTGGACTCCGACCGTCGCATCGACTTCGACTCCATGATCGCCAATGCGACGCGTCTGGTCGAGACAGGGCAATATACGAGCCCCTATTCCCTCATCCTTGTCGACGAGTTCCAGGACATCTCCGAGTCGCGCGCCAACCTGATCAAGGCTCTGAAGCACCAGAAGCCGTTCAGCAAAATCTTTGCCGTCGGCGATGACTGGCAGTCCATCTACCGTTTCGCCGGCTCGGACATCACCATCTTCACGCAATTCGACGAGAATTTCGGGGCCAGCTAGAAGGGCCGGCTCGAACAAACCTATCGCTGCAATCAACTCATCGCCGAAACCACCGCAAGCTTCGTGCAGCGCAATCCTTTGCAGCTGCGCAAGGCGGTCAGGTCGTCACGCCCGGCGATTGCCAAATCCATCAGGGTCGTGCCGGTCGAGGGAGACCGCGGCAAGCCGGATTTCGCGACTGCCTGCCACAGATTGCTGACACGCCTTGACGGGTTTCTCGGCGGTATTGCAGCGCAGTGGCAAAGTGCAGAACGACCAAAGCTCAAGGTCATGGTGCTCTGGCGCTACAACCAACTCGATCCGTTCGTACGCTCAAAGCCACGCTTCGAGAGTATCGAGGTTTCCGGGATGTCCTTCCACCGGGCCAAGGGGCTTGAAGCGGAATATACGATTCTGCTCGATGTCAGCGAAGGCGATTACGGCGTGCCCAGCCGGATCGAAGACGACGAATTGCTCAACCTCGTGATGCCTCGACCGGAGACGTTCGAATATGCCGAAGAACGTCGCCTGTTCTATGTCGCGCTGACTCGCGCCAGCCGGGGCGTCTTTCTGCTCACAAACAGCCGCGAGCCCTCCCGCTATATAAGGGAACTTTCGGAGATAGCAGGCGACAATCTGCGATTTGAAACGATCGACGGAGAGCTGGTCCGGCAATGTCCGGCATGTCATGTGGGCCAACTGGTTGAGCGCAGAGGTCGGAACAATCGCCGGTTTCTCGGGTGCAATCAGTTTCCGGACTGCGATCACACGCAGCAAGTGTAACGCCTGCGGGTCGAATGCTCCGCTCCTTGGCATATCCTATGCGTCGTCAAGATCAGCGCGCCGGGCCGTTCTCGATCTCGTCGATGAGCGACAGCATCTCGTGCAGCTTGCCCTTTGCATCTACAAGTTTCTTGGCCGTCACCAGGTCCTGGCGACCTGCCAGCAACAGCACCGTTTCAAGAACCTGATCCGAGTGCCTGCAAAGAAGGACGAGGAATTCGCCACTCGGGCCGTTCTTCCCCTGATACCAGTTCTTCACCGCTCGCTCATTCGCAGATGTAAGGCCGACGATCGCTTTGACCGCACTGCCGTTGCCATCGAACTCCCGATGCAGCGCTTCAGAAACCGCCGCGGCAAAACCCGATGCCCCCAGCCTTCTGCCCGGATCATCGGGTGGAACAACTTTGCCGGAATTAGCCTGAATCTTTCGGTCCTTGTTTAAAGACGACATTCCCTTGTCCCTCTCGCTAGGTTCGGAATGCCAGAGGGCGTTTTCAGGTGGGCATCCGATGTCCGCCACAATTGTTGCGGTTAGCGGAAGTGTCTCAGGGGTCCGATACGAATTCAGGCGTGGACGAGCACAAAACTGTGCGCGCGGCCCAATATGTCCGGATGTCGACCGAGCATCAGAAGTATTCGACTGAGAACCAGTCGGACATCATCGCTCGGTATGCAGCCCAGCGCGGCATTTCCATCGTCAAAACATATGCTGACGAAGGTAAGAGTGGCCTTAAGCTCGATGGTCGCGAAGCATTGCAGAAAATGATCGAGGACGTTGAATCTGGCTGCGCGAATTTCAGCATTATCCTTGTCTATGATGTCAGCCGCTGGGGCAGGTTCCAAAACGCGGACGAGTCCGCTTATTTAGAATATATCTGCACGCGCGCTGGTATCGCGGTTCACTACTGCGCCGAACAGTTCGAGAACGACGGCAGCCTCACCGCAACCATCATCAAAAGTATGAAGCGTGCGATGGCCGGCGAGTACAGCCGGGAACTGTCGGCGAAGGTGTTTGCCGGTCAATGCCGGCTGATCTCGTTGGGATTTCGGCAAGGGGGAATGGCTGGATACGGCCTGCGTCGCAGGCTGGTCGATGAACATCGCCAGCCAAAAGCGGATTTGCGGACCGGCGAGCACAAGAGCCTGCAGACGGATCGTGTGATTCTGGTTCCAGGCCCAATGGAGGAGGTTCAAACCGTCCGCCGCATGTATCGGCTTTTCGTGGAGGAGGGCCGAAGCGAACGCGAAATCGCTGCCATGTTAAATCTCGAAGGTATCCCGACCGATCTCGGCCGACCGTGGACGAGAGGCACGGTCCACCAAATTCTCACCAACGAAAAATACGTCGGCAACAATGTCTTCAACCGCGTCTCCTTCAAACTGAAGAAGCGGCGCGTCCGTAATCCTCCCGACATGCTGGTGCGCGCCGCCGGGGCATTTGAGGCCATCGTGGCGCCTGATTTGTTCTTCCGTGCCGCCGCGATGATCGCAGAACGAAATCGCCGCTTCACGGAGGCGGAGATGCTCGACGGTCTGAAAGCATTGCGGGATATGCAGGGGCACCTGTCGGCTTTGATGATCGACGAGCAGGACGATCTACCTTCGAGTTCCGCCTATCGCTCACGTTTCGGAAGCCTGCTGCGGGCCTACAGACTGATCGGCTATACGCCCCAGCGGGACTATCGCTACGTCGAAACTAACCGGTTCCTGCGTGAACTGCACGCGGATCTGGTCTCTGACACCGTTCAGTCCATTGAGGGTGTTGGCGCATCCATCGTACGCGATCCGGCCACGGACCTTCTTACCATCAATGGTGAGTTCACAGCATCGATCGTGATCGCGCGTTGCCTGCAAACCGCGACAGGCTCGCTGCGATGGAAAGTGCGGTTCGATACCGGTCTTCATCCAGACATCACGATCGCAATCAGGATGGATGCCGAGAACCGATCCGTTCTGGACTATTACCTGCTGCCGCACCTGGATTTTCCCGTGGAGCGCATCCGCATGCAGGAAGAAAACGGTCTCCATCTTGATGCATACCGGGTCGACAACCTCGACCCGTTCCTGAACCTCACCACACGCTCAAACATCAGGAGAGCGGCATGAGCCAGACTGCACCGGAGATTCAAAGCATCCCCGTTGATAGCATCGTCGTCCTGAACCCCCGCGCCCGCAACAAGAAAATATTCGCGGAGCTCGTGACCAGCATTGCTCATCTGGGGCTCAAAAAGCCTATCACGGTCAGCGCCCACGCTGACAGTACGGGATATGATCTCGTCTGTGGCCAAGGGCGTCTCGAAGCCTTTGTCGAACTTGGACAATCGCACATTCCGGCGATCGTTATCGAAGCGACCGTGGAAGACTGCTTCGTCATGAGCCTGGTCGAAAATCTCGCGCGTCGGCAGCACTCGCCGCTCGAGTTCGTCCGGGAGATCGCTGCGCTACGTGATCGGGGCTACTCGATCACAGAAATCGCAGTGAAGACGGACTTCAGCGACGAATACGTGTACGCAATCTGCTACTTGCTCGACCATGGAGAAGAGCGTCTCCTTGCCGGGGTCGAGAAAGGGATTATCCCTCCAAGCATCGCCATGGAGATCGCCCGCGCCAAAGACAGCGACGTTCAGAAAGCCCTGGCCGAAGCCTATGAGCAGAAGGCACTTCCCGGCAATCAGATCATTGCGATCCGCCGTATCGTGGAACAACGCAACCTGACCGGCAAGACGATACACAGCCTGGCAGCTCCGAACAAATCGGCGGGCCGCAAGCTGACCGCTAGCGCTCTCGTGCGCGCTTACAGGAAAGAGACCGAAAGACAGAAGCTCCTGGTCAAGAAGGCAACGCTTGCTCAGAGCCGGCTACTTTTCGTCGTCAACGCACTGAAACGACTACTCGCCGACGAGCACTTTGTGACGCTGCTGCGGGCAGAAGCGATCCATACGATGCCTCGCCCGCTCGCGGAACGTCTTGGAACGAGGGTAATCCCATGAACGACCATGTCCGTATCGCGTTCGAACAGCGCATACTTGTCCTTCCGTTGACCTCCCTTCTGCCGCGAAAGAAAGTGGAGGACGCACAAAAGAAGGTGGTAAAATACAAGCGGATCTCAAGTTCGATCGCCGAGGTCGGCATCATCGAACCCCTGGTGGTGGCTCGGCTCGGAAAGAAAGATTCGCGCTATCTTCTGCTTGATGGGCATTTGCGTCTCGCGGCCCTTCAGGATCTCGGCCACACCGAAGCACGCTGCCTGATCGCGGATGACGATGAGGCCTTCACCTACAACAAGCGCGTGAACCGCCTTGCCACCGTGCAGGAGCATTTCATGATCATGCGTGCGCTCAAGAGCGGCGTGTCAGAGGACAAGCTGGCAAAGGCGCTAGATGTCGATATCAAGCTCATAAAAAGGCGGCGCACCCTGCTCGATGGCATCTGCCCCGAGGTCGTCGAGATGCTGAAGGACAAATCGGTAAACCCGGTCACCTTCGACGTCCTTCGGAAAATGAAGCCGCTGCGGCAGATCGAGACGGCCGAGTTGATGGGTACGGCCGCGAACTGGTCATCCAGTTACGCAAAGGCCCTGCTAGCCGCCACCAAACAGGAGGATTTGGCAAAGCCGGATCAACCAAAGAAGATCGCGGGCATGACACGCGAGCAGATGGCTCGCATGGAACGGGAGATGGCCTCCCTCCACCAGGATTTCAAACAGATCGAAAGCTCTTACGGGGATGACGTCCTGCATCTCGTCATCGCATCAGGCTACCTCGGCAAGCTCGTCGGAAACAAGGAGATCGAGCGCTATTTATCTGTCCACCACGCGGAGTTACTCGAGGAATTCCGCTCGATCATTGCGTCGTCATCGTTGGATCAAACCGGCATGGCGGCCTGACTGACGCCAATTTCAGTCTGCAGCCTCTTGTGAATGCGTGACGTATGTATCGGCCACCCGTCCCAGATACTGGCTGGGGAACTGATAGCGCTCGGCAAGGCTACCCGGCTCTGACTTTGAGATCGGCCCGTTTGGTCAAGCATGAATGGACAAATCTTGCATTCTGCAAAGTTCGAATCGCATCTGCTTTAATTCTATGCCATAATGTCAAATATGAGTGGGCAACCAGAGACAAAGCTAAAGCAGCTTCTGCAAGAGGTCCCCCCTGGTTTCCTCGTGGATTCTGGGTGGATGAGCCGTCATGCGATCTCGCGGCAGTCCGTTTCGGGCTATCTCAAACAGGGTTGGCTCGAGCCGGTCATGACGGGGGTGTACCGTCGACCATTTTCCTCTGACGCCAATCCAGAAGCTGTCAGTGGCTGGAAAATCCCCCTGCTCTCTGCGGCCTGGCTCATGCAGCATAAATTCCATGTCGGTGGAGCGACCTCGCTCTCCTTGCGGGGGCATACCCATTACCTGTCGCTCGGCGGCGCATTCCCTCTCTATCTTTACGGATCAGATATCCCAAAGTGGCTGTCGAAACTGCGAACGGACGCCGATGTGAAGACCAGAAGCGATGTCCTGTTTGGCGACGGAACAACCGGCGTCGAAAACGCGGACTTCGACCTGACCAACGACGCGAATCCGGAGCTGACACAAAGCCCATGGCGCTGGCCAATGCCGATGTCCTCACCCGAGCGCGCGATCCTCGAAATGCTCGACGAAGTCCCGAAGAACGAAAGCTACCACAAGGTCGACGTCGCCTTCGAGAGCCTTGCCAATCTGCGACCCAAATTGCTGACGACGCTCCTCACCCTCTGCCGAAGCGTCAAAACCAAGCGCCTCTTCTTCGTGTTTGCTGACAAGCATGATCATGCTTGGCGCCGGCACATCGACAAGTCGTCCGTCGATTTCGGCAAGGGCGACCGGGCGTTGACGCCGGGCGGCCGGCTACACCCCGTCTACCGCATTACAGTCCCGGCCGACTTGATGCCGAAGGAAGTCCCGAATGGCCCGTGAAACATACATGCGCCAGGTCGACCTCCTGGTGCGAACCCTTCCTTTCATTGCCCGTCACGAGGCCTTCGCCCTGAAGGGCGGAACCGCGATTAACCTCTTTTATCGCGAGATGCCGCGGCTCTCGGTCGATATCGACCTGACCTATCTGCCGATAGAGGACCGTGAGACGACGCTGAAAAACATCGACACGACATTGGAGCACATCCGCGAGGACTTAATACGCAATATGCGCGGTGTGAATGTCCAGAGGATAGCCGGTGGTGGGAACAATGATACCCGCCTGCTCGTCCGACAGGGAAACACCGAAATCAAGGTCGAGACATCCCCGGTCGCGAGGGGCACCGTCCATCCGCCGGAACGGCGCCGGGTGAATGAAAATGTCGAGGAGACGTTCGGCTTCGCCGAAATGCAGGTTGTCTCGTTCGAAGACCTGTTTGGCGGCAAGCTGCATGCGGCGGTTGACCGGCAGCATCCGCGCGACCTGTTTGACGTGAAGCTGCTCTATCAGAACGAGGGGCTGACCGACGCGCTGTTTCGGACCTTCCTGATTTATGTCGCGAGCTCTGGGCGCCCCCCGCACGAACTGGTCAGGCCTTCGCTCGTGGAACTCGACGAGGCCTTCGTCAAGGAGTTCGAAGGGATGACGGTCGAGCCCGTCAGCCTCGATGATCTGAAAGCAACGAGAAGCCGGATGACAGCGGATATTCTGGCAAAGCTCGACGACAGGGCGATAAGCTTCCTGCTTTCGCTCCACGACGGCGAACCTGATTTCGAAGCTATCGGGCTGCCAAAAGCTGCGGAGTTACCGGCAGTGCGCTGGAAGCTTCTAAATCTGCAGAAATTGAAAGACCAAAACCCCGCAAAACACGCCGAGCAGCGGCGTGAGATCGAGAACATCGTCGCGGACATGCGCTAGGATTTCTCGGGGATCTGCGTAACTGAAACGGATCATATGGCTGATAGATACAAGTGCTTCGCAGAACTTACTGCCAATGAGAGGCTCGGGATCGACTATCGCATATGTGTGGAAGATCGTGGCGCTCAACTGGTGGTCTTTGCGCCCCATGGCGGATGGATCGAACCGAACACCTCGGAAATCGCCGAGGCTGTCGCCGGACTCGACTTTTCTTTCTACGCCTTCGAGGGTCTAGAAAATCGGCCTCATACCGATCTCCATATAACCTCCCACCGTTATAGGGCGACAATGCAGATGGAGGGGTCAGCGACATCGAACTTGACGGGAGGGGCCGACCGGAGGGCGGGCGAAGCCCGGCCGTAGGTTGGCCCCTCCCGTCAAGTGCGATGCGATGTCGCTGAGGCTTCAAGTGCAATGTCGCCGGCCACACCGCTTCGACGAACCAACGGCCATTGATATTGTCGGACGATGCCACTACGCAGTCGCGATCCACGGGCGAAAGGACAATGGGGACGAGTCAGTTTGGCTGGGCGGACGTGATGCCGAACTACGCGATGCAATCGGCAGTTCGCTGCGCAAAGCCGGTTTTGATGCTGATTTCAATGAGAGGCTTCCGGGAACAGAGCTGACGAACATCTGCAATCGAACCCTTTCTCGTAAGGGAGTCCAACTCGAACTTCCGCGATCACTGCGGCGGAAACTAGCTAGAGACACAAGTTTGCGCGAGACGTTCTGCGAGGCCGTTCGATGCGGATTGCCGTCGACGTGAACCTCTATGTGCTCTCTGGCCTCAAATCGCGCGCATTACGCGGAGCCATCCCGCAGCGCAACCAGCACGTTGCCCTATTGCGCCTCGACATAAGTTACATAAAAGCCCTTGACCATCCGATGCTCTTGCATTCGCTCCCCCAGCGAGAAACCGTTCATCTTACGAGGTGTCGGCTGGAAGATATCCAATCCTCGATCCAGCACCATCTTCCAGCCAGTGTCCGTGGTGATGTCGCGTGCATGGATCGTTCCGGTCCCGTCGAACGCCCATGTAAAATCAACGCCCGTGCCTGTGCAGGCCTCGGCGATCCCATCCAGACATTCCCGCTGCTCCTGAATGTTCCCATCATCAGGAGCGGTGACGAGATGCACTGCGACCTGATCCTCGGGCTGTTTACGCCGGATCAGCATCTCAACGAGTTCCATCACGTTACGCGCCTGATGGAACTTCCGGATATAAGGATCAGTGATGACGATCCTGGTCGCACCATCCGTCCACGGACCAAAGATTTTGTCGAAACTGATGCCCTTGCGGTTTTCCGTAAAAACGACATGCCCGGGCTTCGGAACAATCGCAGAAGCAACAGCAACAGCAGGTGCTTCAGGAGTGGCCGCCGCTGAGGACTGCTGCGCGGGAACCGGCGTGATCGCAGATTGCCCCTCGCTGTCATCCCCATCGCCAGTCGATCGGCGATGGTAGAACTGGGGAAACTCCTCTTCCTCCAGCGTGGTGACAGCGCGCTTTGCGCCATCCAAGGCGACGTAATGGAAGTCCGCGTCCTCGAAGGTGCTGTCGATCCGCAGGAGCTGGTCCTTCACCCGCTTACGGCATTCAATCGCAAACCGCAAAAGCTCTTCAACTTCGGCTTCTGTCTCGCCACCATTGGGGAAGATCAGCTTCAGCAGACCTGACATGGTCTTGTTGATCGCCGCGCGGTCCCGAATATGGGTCTGAACCGGAATGGTGAAATAGCGATCTGGCCGATGCGAGAAGTCCTCGGCACGCAGATGGCGCAGGATTTCGGCGAGATAGTCGACGATGAACCCATAACCAGATGTGAACATCTCACCCCGGATGATGTCGACCTCCCATCCGGGCAGATAGGCGTGCAATCGATCGATGAAGGCGCTGTCGTGGAACTGCGGCGGCAGAGCTTCGAACAGGTCCGTATTTTTCAGCATCCAAGGCACGTTATGGTCCGTGTTGCCGACAAAGGCGAAGCTGGCCTCGGCACCCATCGGATTTACACCACGAGAGAACTGCTTGTTCGCCATGTAGTTCTTCATGATGTCGACAAGCGCCTTGTTGGCCGTCTTCTCGCGGCCGGCAAATTCATCAAAGGCCACGACATCCCAAAAGCCTACCAATCCGATCCGGCCATTGGAATTGTTCACGAAAAGCTTCGGAACCGTGATTTCACCGCCCGAGATCAGCTGACCATGGGGGGAAAACTCGGAATAAATATGCGACTTGCCCGTGCCCTTGGGGCCAAGCTCAATAAGATTGTAGTTGCGCTCGACGAAAGGGACCAGGCGCAACAGTTGCAAAAGCTTTGACCTGCGCCCGAACAGGGACGGATCAAAGCCGATGCTTTGCATCAGCAGATCGATCCATTCCTCGGTGGTGAACTTGTCACGCGTTTCGCGATAGCCATCATAGTCGACGCGGGCGATCTGGATCGGCTTCAGTGTGTCGATGATCCAGGGGGAAATCCGGCTGTCTTCCGAAAATTCGTACTGCACATCGGCGATGCACCAGATACCCGTTACCAGCAGTTTCGGGTGCGCCTTGACCGTGGTGCTGTCGATCGCGACCCGCTTGATCCCGAGGTTTTCGAAGACCGCCTCATAGGCATCGGTCTTTTCGTTCAGCGCCACGCTGACCTGATCGATGACCTTGTAACGGCCCCGCTCCTTGATCGTCGACTGGACCAGCCCCGCTTCGGAACGATGGACGTAGTGCTTGCGCAGGATGTCCTTGACTGTCTCGATGCCTGTCGCAATCGAGGCCTCGTCATCGGTCGCGCAATATTGGCCGAGCAGGTATTCGAGCACATAGGTGGGAACAATGGCGTTCCCCTTCACCGCCTTCACCAGGTCCTTGCGAACCACGAAACCGGCGAAATGCTCGTTGATCTTGTCATCAAGGGTCGACATCGGCACCTCAGAAATCGAAATCTGTGCTGATCCCGCGTTTCAGCAGCAGCGGCTGCGAAGCGTGATCTTCGAAATGGCTGGTCTTGCCGATGCGCGTACGCAGCTTCAGGAAGACTGTCTGATTGTTATAGGCGTCTGCCGCCTTGGACAGCAGAAAGCTCCGCGATAGCTCACGCTCGCGCGGGTTCTCGGACGCATAATCGAATTCCAGCTCGGCTTCGTCAGAGATGAGCGTTCCATCGTCCGCAAAGATGGCTGCATGCACCTGTCGGGGCTGCTGCTTCTCGGTAACTGGCTCCGCCTGATAGAAGGTGACCTGAATCTGGCCCGTGGTGATCTGGGCCCGGGCTGGCGGAATAATCTGCACCGATACCTGCCCGACATCCTCCTTGCGCTGCTTGCCCACACGCAAGACCGGCAGGACGATCTCCTGCAGGCTCGCCCCACCATGGACAAAACGGCTGCCTGATCCCTTCACGCGCAGGCGGTTGATCGAGTTTGGAATCAGGATGTCCTGATCACCCTCCAGGCCAAGCTGCGCGGCCGTGAACTTCTTCATGCCACCGCTGCTGCTGAGGCCCTGCCCAATCACATAGCGCCGGTTTCGTGTAACGATCTCGCCTTCCGGCTCGCTCAGCGCGAAGCCGCTCTCTTCCAGTGCCTTGTGCTGCCACAGGAAGCCGTGATCGGCGGTGATCAAGATGTTCGAGAAGTTGGCCGAGGTTAGCTTCCGCACCAGCTTCACCAGATCCTCGATGGCAGTCTCTGCCGCAGCGGGGACATTTTCCTCGGTGGCGAGCGTGTCGCCAATCGCGTCGATCTGGTTGTGGTAGAGATAGAGGATGTCATGATCCCGAAAGAGGTCTTTGCCCTCCGATGATCCCAGATTCATGAAATCCTTCGCTGCGAGAATCTTTACCCGGTCTCCAGCCCGGCCCGCAGCAAGCGCCTTTTCACGAGCGGCGGCACCCATGGTGCTTTCACCGTCCAGCAGAACAAGATCATTGTCGTCGCGGATCGCCAGTTGCCGGTGCGGCAAGAGCGCCGCCATGCCAAGCTGCGTGTAGCTCGGCAAAACCCCGATCATTGGTTTCAACTCGGCATCGAACCGGTTGAGCTTGCGGATCTCGCGCAGCGCCTCTTCGGCCACCTCGTAGCGCAGCGCATCTGATATAATGACGACGACCTTTTGATCCTTGCGCCGGTATTCAGCAGCCTGCTCCCGGTAGAAATCCATCTGACGCGGAAAGCCGGGAATCGCCCAATCCGTGAGGCGGGCAACCTGATCCTGCCAGGCGTCGTTCAGCTTCAGCACGAAATTCGTGGTGTAGCGGTTCTCGACCGCCTCATAGAGCGCAGACAGCAACCCCGACTGTCCACTCTTCTGCATGTGATAGATGAACTTGCGATAAAGCTGGTCCAGTCGGAACCAGCTTGCGGAATAGCGCTTCACACCATCGGACAGGCTGGTCATCGTCAGATCAGCCTCGGCCAGCGCCTGCTGAAACTCGGTCGCATAGCCAATGGCCTGATAGACATCCGCGTAACGGCTATACCAATGGCTCTGGCGGCGATTGCGCACCCATTTCAGCACATCAGTCGCGGACAGGCTCTGCCGGGCCAGGCCCTCAACGATGGCGACGACGATCCGCCGATCCACTTCCTCGAAATGATCATGCGGGATGAGGGCCCGGAAATCGCGTGAAGCCAGATTGTCCCTGATCTTCAGCACGTCCTGATAATCGCCCGACAGCTTCTCGAACGCCTCACCCCACCGGCGCGAGGCGCTCCAGCGGCGGAACATCAGCGCGGCATCCGTGTTCAGGGGGGCAGCTTCTCCCATGGCCCGCGCCCAGGCACTGGAAAACAGCGTGATGGCGAAATCCTGAAAATCCGGCGCCTCCGTCGCATAGCTATAACGCGCCGAAACCTCTTTCCAGAAAAATTCCGCCAGCCCGACCCGGCCAATGAGCTTCAGCGCCTCATCACGGCCTTCAGCCAGCTCGGCCAGCAACGCCTCGATCACAGTATCGAGATCACCATCCGCGCCAGCGCAGACCGCCAGCATCTTGCGGCGGACATCGTTGGCGCTTTGCGAGGGCCGCTCGCGCTCGATCGCACGCAGCGCTTCCAGCCGCTTGCCCGAACGGTAGAATTCGGCATGATCGCGCACGGCGGCTTCGTATTTCGCCGGAATGCCAAGATCCGCCACCCAGATCGCCGCCTGATCGGCGCGGAATACGGCGCTGGCCAGTTGCACATCCAGCAGCCAGTTCTCAGGCATCGGCGGCTCAGCGCCGTCCTTATAGAGCAGGAACCGCGCCTTCGGCTCCTGCCGCAGCATGCGATATTTCAGGCCGAATTCGTTATTGACGATCTCCACCTTGGTCACGCCGGGCAAGTCCACCGCATCGAACGCTGCGCGCAGATCGCGGGCGGAGTCATACCAGAAGACGATGCGATGGCCCTGATCTTCATAAAGGCGCATCAGGCCGGCGGTGATGCGGTCAGTCATCCGCAGCCTCCAGCCCCTTGATCGGCTTCAGCGCACCGGCGAACAGCGGATAGTTGCGCTTCACCCCGTCATCCAGGTCGATGGCAATCTTCTGCTGCGCCATGGGGTAGACGACTTCGCGCTCCCATTCGGTCAGCTCGGCGATCTGCTTGATGACCGTGGCCGTTTCCTTCTGCGCCTTCGTTTGCTGAGCCGGCGTTGCGGCAGGGTCGACAGCCAGCTTTTCAAGCCGCGCGCGCTCGACTTCCAGCTTGTGGATGAACTCGCGCACATATTGGTTCAACACGACCGAGACGGTGTCGGGCCGGTAGCGGTGCATATAGATCAGCGCGTTGAAGCTGCCCTTGGGGCTGGAGAACATCCAATAGATCGGGCGCTTTTTATAGCGGCGCACATGATAGTCGAAGAAATCCTTTGTGAACCAGCGGCGCAAATCCTTGCCGAGCGCCGCCTCAATGAAGGCGAGGTTTTCGCGGAACTTCGCCTCGCCAAAGGTCACGCGCAGGAAATCGCGGGCGCGGGTGACGATGTCATCAGCGAACCAGTCGGTATCCAGCACCGGGATGACATTGTCTCGGTCGGGCGCGAATGTCGGTTCAGGCACGCGCGCCAGATATTCCTCAATCCCTTCACCCTGATTGGCGAGGATAAGGCCTGGCGCGTCGAGGCTGTAGCGCCCGAACATGCAACCCACGGCATAGTGGAGGAACTCGGCCACCGTATCCTCGCGCAGTCGAGCCTCGCGGTCCTCTTCAGAGGCCTTCACGCCGTAGCGATAGGCCGGATTGCAGGTGAGGGTGATTTCCTCAATCGGCACTTCGGGGGTGAGTTCGTCAGCCAAGCCATAGGCGTCGATGAAGATGCGGTTATTCTCTTCCTCCAGCCGTTGCATCTCATCCGTCATACCCTGCCAATGGGCGCGGAGATTGGTATAGCTGGTCGAGAGCGTCTCGTCCCGGCGATCGAGCGAGAGCAGCGGGAGCGTGGTGAAATCCCAAGAGGTTTCGCAGGCGTCCCAGTCGGCCTTCGAAAGCACCACTGCAGCCTTCGCCACTTCCTGATCTCTAGTTGACCACGAAATGACAGGTATCGCAGCTATATGTCCAACCTCGAAATTCAACGTCGGGGATGTTGCTGCTAGGATCTCTACGACGGCTTTACTATTGCAAAGTCCGGTCAATCCAAATCGATACCCCTCTTCATCCGTAAAAATAGACGTTCCAGCCACGTCAAAAACGAAGCCGCTTGGAAAGAACCGGAATGCGGGTAAACCACTAGAAATTTTGGACCATGAAACCGATGGACGGAAAAAGAAGTTCGTGTTTTGAGGGCGTGACCGAAGCTTCCCGTCTACGTCAGTGAAATTCTTGATTTCATCGCCATCGTTCTGCCAGTTTACAACATTTTCCTGATTGCCATACCAGCGCCTGAACTCGCCACCTTTGTTATAAGGAAACCACTTTGCATCTGATGACTTCGCGTCATTTATAGACTGACAGTTGGGCAAGAATCGACTTGAGGATACTTCATGCCACTCTCGAACAAATCGAGCGTTCTCGCCAGTTTGGAGCCCTACAACTGGTTTACTGATTTGATTAAGTGGAGTGCCTACAGCATAAGCCTTCAGCACATTCTTGCTGACCCAATACGCGATCGGACTTCCTGGAATTTTCTCGAAATCCTCTGCTGCGGCGCGATAGAACCAGCCACAGTTCGGGTTTTGAATTGCTTCTTTGAGTTGCGCTTCTTTTTCAGCTTCGGAAGCTCCATCGACAAGACGGATGAACGTGCCTTCGTGATTCAAGCTATGGGCATTCTCGATCACGAACGCAGTGGTGGAAACCACCGCCCCGCCGATGCTGTCAAAAGCCCGTTCTCCCAAATGCGCCATGGACAGGATCATGGCATCCGACAGCAACTTTACGCGTAGCTTTTCATAGGACGACAGGAACATCCACGACTGCATGTTTATCATCGCCATCAGGCCGTGCTTGGCGCAAAGCCCAAGCGCTCGCTCCATGAACACAGCGAAAAGATCGGATTTGCTGTCTGGATAGCTGGCCTTGACGAAATCGCCCAGTTTTCCGTTCATACCTTTGCCGCCCATATAGGGTGGGTTGGCGACGGCGAGGTGATACTTCGGCGACAGCGCCTCAGCCATGCGTAGCACGGCGATGACGCGCTCCTGCACCTCCTTCAACAGCAGGTCTGAACCAAAGTCCCGCGCCTCGACCACGCGCAGCGCCTCGGCCGGATCGCGCAGTTTCGGCATGATCAGCGAGCCGAAGTTCTTCGCCTGCTCGAACTGCGTCAGAGTCTCGCGCAATTCATCGGTGAACAGATCCTTGCCCACCACGGCGGCTACATCCTGCATCTCAGCAGGGGTGAAGCGCACGTCCTGCAGCACGACGATGTCGGGCTTTGCGTCCATCCGCATGAACCGTCGCCGACCCAGCTTCGCCGCCGCCTTCATCGACAGGGCGAAAGCCGCCAGCGCGCCTGCGCGGTCGTCAATCTCGATGCCGGTCAGGTTGTGCTTCAGGATCAGGCCGGGAATCTCGGCCGCGTCATGGCCTTCCTCGGCATAGATTTCATACAGCAGGTCAAACGCATAGGTCAGCATATGGCCCGAGCCACAGGCCGGATCGCAGATGCGGATATCCTCGGCCCGGGTGATTTTCAGGAAATCCGCCTCGGGCTCTTCCGGCGCGATGTAATAGTCCATCTTCGCCGCCAGCTTGGATTGCGGGCGATTCAGCAGCCACAGTCGCCCCAACGAATTTTCCACCAGATAGCGGACGATCCAGTGCGGGGTGAACAGCTGCGTCGCGGCGGGGATGTTTTCCGCTGTGATCTTCTGGTTCTTCTTCAGGCCCGCAAAAACCTGATCCTTCTTTTCGCTTATATAAAACTGGTAAAGCCAGCCGATGATCTCGACATCCTGGCAGGCTTCTTCTGTCATCACCTCACGCAGGCGGGCAAGGATGCTGTCCGGCGACAAAAGATCGTCGGGTATCAGCAGCTCGGTGTAATCCTCGGCCCGGTCGAGCATATCGGCACGCTCGAACATATAGGGCATCGCGCCGTGCCATTCGTTGCAGGCATGGATCAGCAGTAGCCGATAGGCCTCCGCCTGCCCATCATGGGCGGGGCGTGTACCGTTCAAATATTCGGCAATATCAGGCCGGGCGCGATCCGGCAGGTTGCCTGCCATCGCCTCCGCCAATATCTCGGGCCGGGTGGCGCCATCGACGGGCGACACAACACGCGGGTTGGTCAGGCCCGTGACATCCATAAAGCGCAACGCGGTGAAGCGGTTGAACCATGTATAGGCTGCTTGCTCGATCACATGGGCGCGGTTGCTGTTGGCGGCGACCTCCAGCTTCGCAATCGCTTTGGGATGCTCGCGGCGAGCCGCTGCGCCTTCGGCCAGCACCATGTCCAGCCGGGCAGTGACCTGATCGATCAGCAGGTTGCGCGCGCTTTGCGCAAATTTCTTCAGGGCGTTGGTATCCATCAGACAATCACCTTCTTGCCCGCGTCGATCTCGGCCAGCAGGGTCTTTTTCATCTCATCAAGATAGCGGGTCACATCGTCCTCATCTTCGAGATAGGTTTTCGCGAAGGGGACGGTGATCGACTGCGCCTTGATATATTGAGGCTTGGCCGGTGCCGGCGGCACATATGGCGCTGGCTGAGGTTCGGCCACGCCGCTAGCGGGCTGAGGCTGCGGTGCCGGTGTTTGCGCTGGTGCTGGCGTCAGCTCCGCAATGCGGGTCAGCGTGTCAGCCAGAAGATTGGAGCGCACCTCGGTCGCCAGATTGCGCAAGGCCGGGATCAGGCTCTGTGCGGCAAGGCCTGTTTTCCGATCTGCAAGCTCTTTGCGGATGCGCGCCTGCTGCTCGGGCGGCAGTGCGCCAAACTCCGAAGTCTGGGCGACTTTCCCGGCAACCTCGTCAATCGCCGTGATGACAGCGGTGCGCTCAGCAAGAACGGTTTGCTCGATACGCTCCTTCAGGGCGTAGAAATCCGTCTTCAGTTCCTGAATTGTGGTGCCCTTGTAGCACTGCGGATCCTCAAGAACCTGACGCAGTTTGTCGGCGGCAGCACCTTCGGAATAGCCAAGGTTCTGATCCTGCTTGGTCAGGAAAGAACGCACCTCATCGTAGATGCCTTTTTGTGGTCCGCGCATGAAGCTGCGGACTTTGTCGAAGACATCCTCTTTTGCATCAATAAGCTGGTCTTCCTGCCCGATCGGGCCGGTGATGAACCAGGTCGCCGACTGGTCGCGCATCCCATCCAGCATGGTGCGCAGGGGATCGAGGGCGGCGGCAAAGGGATAGGCTGCAATGGCGCGACTCTCCTGCTCGACATCGCCGAGCAGCTTGCGCAGTTGCGTCTGCCACTCCGCACCCAAACTGCGCGCGTCATTGCCAGAGGCTGGAAGATCGAACAGCTCCTGAAACAGTTCGCGCGATTTGCGGATCTGGGCGGCTGTGAACTCGATCTGCGGGGAAAGCAGAATGTTGCCAAGGGCATGGCTGTTGCGCAGCCCCTGCACCAGCGCATCCCCTTCCAGCAAAGCACTGTCGGCCCGAGCCTCAAGCTTGCCTCGCGCGACAAGGCTCGCGGTCAGGCAGAGAACCGCGATGGCGGGCCAGCCATAAGGTTTTGCTCCGAACTTCTCGACCAAAGCTTTGACCGAGACCCGCGTCCCAAGGCGCATCTGAGCCTGAGCATGATTCAGCACGTCCTGCTCGGCTTCAGTCAGACCGCTGCCTTCGCCGCCGAAAAGCCCGCCATCGACGCGTCCGGCTCGCCCAAGATCTGCTTCGGTGTAAGTGGCACCGCGCAGGACAGGCAGGCTGGTATAGACCTTGTCCACCAAGACCTGGAAACCTTTGACCAGCCGATCCTGCGGATCTTCGCCGCCGATCTCCAGCTCGGCACCGCGCACGAAGAGCCGAGCATCTGCGATCAGGCCGCGCAGCCGCTGCACCAGTTCCTTTTCGCGCCGCGTATTCTGGTCACGCTTTTCCGCAATGATACGATCACGACCGGGTTGGGCATCCCCGCTGGTGACCTGACGCGCAAATTTTACGGTCTGAAGCCAGAGGACGAGATCGCGCGTAAAGCGCACATCACGCCCGAGCAGGACAATCATCTCATCGCTTGCCATGCTGTTCGAACGAACCACATCCGGCGCGTCGGAATCGTCGCTGAACGGCGAGATGATATTGACGGAAAGCTCATGTTCCCGGTTCAGGCTGTGGCCATCAAGCTTGCGGGTGAAAGCGTAATCGACACCCGTGCCGGCATGCTTGATCTTGCCGTGACGGAGGATCGCGCCGAACGCCAGTTCATCGAGCTGCCGTTCTATCTCGGCGGGATCGACGGCGATTGCCTTGATCTCGGCCTCGACGTCCTTTTCCTCATTGGTGAGGAATTCATAGACCTCGCCGTTGCGCTGGATCAGCGTCTGACGCTCCAGAAGCGACAAAGCCTCCTCGATATTGCGGCGCTGCTCGGTCTGGTCCGCCTCGAACCGGGACAACAGGAGGATCGATATGTTGCGGGCAGTCGGTTTGAATTCCTTGACGTATTTGACAAGGAACAACACCTTCAGCACCCGCACGGCAAAATCATCACCAAGGTTCTTTTCAGCCAGTTGGATTGACTGCTGAACCGATGATTTCAGGGCGGTGCGAATCCCCTCGAACATCAGATCAAAGGTCGCCAGCCCCCCAACTGGCGTATCCGCCAGCTTTTTGGCTACCTCCTGAAACACCCCCAGCATAGAGCGTTCACCGACCGAGCTGTGTTTGCCCTCAAACGCATTATGCTGAGAGAGACCCATGATCGCGCGCTGGAACAGATCATACTGATAGTTCGGGAACGGGTAGCTCGCGACAAACTGTTCCTTTCCGGAGAAATTCCTGAACTTGAAGGAATTATCGCCGAAATCGAACAGGGTGCGCAGGTTGTTCTCCTCAGCATCGTAAAGATTGCCAAGGGTGATCTGACCAGCCTCGGTCTTAGCCAGAAGGCGGCGCTGGATGACTTCGGCCACATCCTGGGAGTTCAGCGGCATCCGGTTGGCGAAGCGTGCCTGGATTTTCGAGAAGTCATTCTCTTGCTGCGCCGTCAGATCGCCGATGACCGAACCCATGTCCTGCTGGGCGGTGACAACAATCCAGGCCTGCCCCTTGCACTTCGTGTTCAGGCTTTCGGCAATGGTCTGCAGGTTCGTCATCAGCTTGACGTTGTCGGCGATATACTGTCCCACCTCATCGACGAAGAAGTTCAGCCGGAACTTCGGACCCTGCCCATCGATCCACAACTTCACCATGTTGGCGAAATCTTCGATCGAGACCTTGGTATCATTGCGATACTGGCCAAGAATATCCTTGACCTCATTACCCGTGACCTCCGCGAAGGCGGCGGCAATGTGCTTGCCTTCCATCAGAGCCTGTTCGCGCCCACGCTCCCAGGGCTTGCCGGTAGACTGCGCAAAGGCGGCCTTGAAGGCATCAAGCTTCCCGCGGCTGTCGAGATCACGCTCGAACTGCGCGATATGCGGGAGCTTGCCGTAATAGCCGCACATCTCGTCAAAGACCTTCTGGAAGACGGCCAGAAGCGCATCAACATCCGTCTTCGAGATCACATCCGCCTTCTGGTCGATATTGAACAAGACTGACCGGGACGGAATCGACACTGCCTTGCGCAAGGCCCCCGCCAGCATCGGGTTACCTGCGAGCTTTCGCTCAAAGATTTCGACGGCGCGCTGCCCCTCGACCTCGTCGTTCTCCAGAAGAAGGGCGAGCATCTTCAGCAGGTGAGATTTACCTGATCCGAAGAAGCCCGAAATCCACACACCGTTGGCGGTATCGTAATTGTTGTAGGCGTCGAGGAATTGCTCCAGTCGGGCGCCGATCTCGTTGGTGATGACATATTCATCAAGCTCGGTCAGGAGGCTGGCCTTGTCGTCAGCCTTGATCACCCCATCGATCGAACGGTCGACCGGCTTGGCAAAGATGTCACGTAGAAGAGTAGCCATCGGTCAGACCTCGTAATTCATGATATTGAACGCGCGGTAATATTTGTCGTCATGCAGCAAGCCGAACAGTTCCAGCGATGCTCCTGTCGCCAGCGCGTGCGTATATTTTCCCGGAAAGAACATGACGGTTGGGCGGTCTTTCGCGGTGCTTTGCAGGTTGTTGAGTACGTTGTGCGACCGCAGGTAGGGGTAAACCTCGCCTACGCCTGACAGGAAGATCACGTCGTGCGGGACTTCTTCAATGCGCCGCGCAATCTCTGGAATGAGGTGCGCGTGCGGGTCCAGAACGCCCTGTAGCAGCTCCTTGAGCTCCGCCTTTTCCGTTTCCGCTTCAACCTCAAGGATCTGCTCGAAGATTCCCCGGTCCTCGAGGATCCTGAGTGAAAGGTCATAGAGATCGATATCGAGTACACGCACACCAGCGTGGCTCAGCCGGGCGATCAGATCCTCGCGATCCTCGCCTAGGCTCAATCCGTCTTCGGCATCAAAAGCGCAGATGAAAAAGGGAACCTCGTTTCCCAGCCCTTGCTTTTGCAAGAACCGATCGCTGGAAATTACCCTGAACAGGTGCTCGGCGCGGGCGCGCCGATCAGTTTTCGTGCCCACAATTACCCCCAATTTCCGGGAAACACCCGCAAGTCCGCCGAATTACTCTCCTCAATCAGCCGCTTCATGCGCCCCGACAACCAAATCGGCTGGATTCTGCCCTCGACACTTCTCAAGCCAGCTTCACGCAATATCCGATACAGGACCTGACGCAATTTCGCACAGGTTGAAGCTGAAAGCTTAGCGAGGCCAGGATCACTCTCGGCTTTCTCCGCGAGAAAGCGGTCAAAAACCTCATGACCCAGGTCAAGCCGCCATGATTGGTAGCGTTCGCTGATTACCTCGACTGCAAATTCGTAAACAAAGCGATAGGTCCGGCAAACCGCCAGCCACACCATTGCCTGCTGTTCAGCGCGGTCAGCCTCTGCCGACAGGTAATGGCGCTCGGCATCCGAGAGATGGCCTATCCGGTCGTAGACTTCACGAAGCGTGCGGGTTTGAGAGGCCAGTTTGGGTAAGGATGATGCGCCTTGGGCCAGCAAGCGGTCACGAGCAGACGCCCAGCTCTCACCGGGTTGATAGCCTTGCGCAATCACGAGGCTCTCATTGAGCATCAGCCCACCCACACCAAAGGACATCCGGTATTTCGGTACGGCAGACATCATCGGGGCGCGGCCTCGCTGGCTGCGTCGGCGTCATCGAACTCGTGCTGCGCACGCTCAAGGGCGGCGGCAACCCCCTGTTCGTCAGCTGCAACGATATGCTGGGTCCGGGGGTCACGCAGCCTGGCCCCTTCAAGAAGCCCCAGTCGCTTGAGAACATAGAACAGCATGGCGTAGCGAACTGTCAGCACAGCGCGCCCATCCACCATGTTGTAATCTTTTGCGACCACCGCCTGCTGACCGGCGGACAGCTCGGGATGCGGCACAATGATGATGTCGAATGATTCTTGCCACAGCCTGTCCTGTGCCGCTCCGGCGCCCGGCTCACCGAAGTCGCCGTATCCAAGGACGCGCGAAAGCAGGAAATCCTTGAACCGCGCCGTTTCATGGCACCAGGCGCGAACATGCCAGCGCAGACCATCAAAGCCAAACGCATGGGGGGTGATCCGCCGCCATGCGGGATCGGGTCGATCGCGGTTCATGGATTGATAGTGAAGCTCTAGCGACCTTTCATCCCGCACTGCCGCCAGAACTGAACGCAGAACTTCGGTATCGATCTTACGGCGCAAAGTAAGTGCGATATCCATGTCAGGCGGAGTCGAAAGCCAGTTAGAGCCTGGCTCGGCGAAACCTTCCGCCATCGAGCGCAGCCGCATGAGATAGGCATCCGGATCCGGATCAAGAAACACCGGTCGAAATTCCGGCCCGGCAACATAGCGGCGCGCGCTTTTGTCATAGACCGCGTTCAGCGGCGCGCGCTCCTGATAAAGGGTCAAATCCTTTGATGCCTGCGGAACCGAAACGCCAAACGTATCGATCAGGTCAGAGCGATTGACGCCCCCCTCCCAGAACAGGCGGAATTCGATGAACTCCAGTCGCCTCTCGACACCCCATTTCAGCATTTCTCGCCTCAAATCTATGGGCTTATAATTAATATGGACATTCTTTTGATTCCCGTATAGTTTCTATACTAGCGAGACACCTCTTGTCAATCCACCCAGCAGGCACGGTATGTCATTTCGATTTGTACACACGGCCGATCTTCACCTTGATTCCCCACTGCGCTCGCTGGCGCTGCGCAACAGTGACCTCGCCGAGCTAGTTGGCGACGCCACGCGTCAGGCCCTCACCGCCATTGTCGATCTCTGCATTGACGAACAAGTCGACGCGCTGATCATCGCGGGCGATCTCTACGACGGCGACCAGACATCGATGAAGACCGCACGGTTCTTGGCAGGTCAGATGCGGCGGCTTCAGGAGGCGAGTATCAGGACCTTCATTATTCGCGGCAATCACGATGCTCTTTCGCGAATCACCCAGGAACTGATCCTGCCGCCGACGGTGACCGTGTTCGGCGGCCGTCCACACGCCGTCGACCTCGCACATGGCGATCTCGCTCTTGTCATTCACGGCCTGAGCTTCGCCAAGCCCCATGCGCCAGAGAGCCTGCTGGAAAAATATCGCCGCCCTGCCCCCGACACAGTCAATATCGGCATTATGCATACGAGCCTTGCCGGCGCGCCCGGCCATGATCTCTATGCGCCGTGCAGGGCTTCCGACCTGCATGGCTGGGGCTTTGATTACTGGGCACTGGGGCATGTCCACGTCCGGGCCCAACATGCCGGCGACCGCATGGTGATCATGCCCGGCATGCCCCAAGGCCGCGACATCAACGAGGCCGGCGAGAAGACAGTCACCCTCGTAACGGTCAATGACGATCGTAGCCTCACCGCCGAAGAACGCGCGACGAGCGTTGCCCAGTTCGAGCGAATCCCGGTCGACCTTACATCTGCCACGACCTGGCAAGAGGCGGCCGAACTCATCGAGCAAGGCATTGGGCTGGCCCGCGACCGTACATGCTCGCCACATCTTGTCGGCCGCCTTCGGGTAACGGGAGCGACGCCTCTGTCCTGGCAGCTGCGCCGCGATCGCGATCTGCTGCTGGCGGAGACCGAACAGCGGGCCGAGGGTTTAGGGAAGACCTGGATCGAAAAGATCGAGATTGCGACCACGGCACCGGTCACCGCTCCCGTTGGAGGTACGACTGCCGACCCGGTCCTGGAACTCGGCGAGTTGATGCGCAGCGACATCTTCACTCAGCATGGTGTTCGCGAGGCCGTCCGTGATCTGGTGAAGGAACTGCGCGACGATCTGCCACCGGAAGCACGCGGTTTCAGCGGCGATAACGAAACCGCTTTCGAAGCCCTGATCGACCAGTTGCTGACGGAGGTGAGCGAGGACATGCTGGCCCGGCTCAAACCAGACGTGTCGGAGATCAGCTGATGCGGCTGCGCCGGCTCGATCTCACCCGCTACGGCAAGTTCACCGACTATTCGATCGATTTCGGGGATCATGTCGCCGGCACCCCTGACCTGCACATTGTCTACGGCCTGAATGAGGCAGGCAAATCCACATCGCTGTCGGCCTATCTGGACCTGCTGTTCGGGATCGAAGAGCGCACGAAGTACAGCTTTTTGCACCAGGGCAAGGCGATGGAAATCGGCGCCTGCCTCGAATTTGACGGGCAGGTGCATGAATTCAAGCGCGTCAAGCAGCGCAGCAACTCGCTGCTTGACGCGTATGGACAGCCGGTGAACGAGGCCTTGCTGAGCGTTCCGCTCGCCGGACTGACGCGCGACGCCTATAGTATGATGTTCTCGCTCGACGATCAGACGCTGGAAGATGGCGGCAACGCCATTCTGGAAAGCAAGGGCGACCTTGGGCAGTTGCTGTTCTCGGCAAGCGCCGGCCTTGCCGGCATCAGTTCCATTCTCGAAGCCGCAACCGCCGAAGCCGACGGCATTTTCCGCAAGCGTGCCAGCTCGACAAAGATCGCCGTCGTGAAGCGCCAGATCGCCGAACTCAAATCGCAGCGCGATGATATCGACGTCCAGGCCTCGGCCTACAGAACGCTGACGACAGCACTCGAGCAGGCTGAATCCGCCTATGACGCCGTCATGAAGGAGATCGGGACGGCAAAGGCCCGCCACGACGAGATCGTACGCGTCCTGCGGGCTCACCCCTTGGCGGCCGAATATCGCCAGGGTGCCGAGCAACTTTCCGACTATGCGGACCTGCCCAGTCCCCCCGCCGAGTGGGCGTCCGCACTTCCAGACCTGATTGTCGAAGAGACTCGGCTTCAAACCGAGCTGACCGGCCTCAAGCAGCGCGAGCAGAAGGTCCGGGAGGAACTCGAAGGGCTCGTGGTCGAGAACCCTCTGCTTGAGATGGCGGATCAGCTCGATCAGCTGTCGGATGCAACCGCACGCTACGCGACCGCGCAAGAGGATCTGCCCAAACGAAAAGAGGCGCTGTCGGAATCGAAGCGCAAGATCGATCTCATTCTGGCAACACTCGGACAGACAGATGTAGGGGATCCTAAATCACTGCTGATACCGGCGGCGACGATCGGGGCGCTGCGAGATCTGATCAGCGCGAAGTCCGGCGTCGACGTCGCACGGCAATCTGCTGAAAAGGAGCATGAGGCGGCCCGGCAAGCTGTCGAGAAAGAGCAGCGCGAGCGCCAAGCGCTCGATGGCCAGGATGCCGCCCTCGATGCTGGCAAGGTCGCACAGCTTCAGTCGGTGCTGCGTCGCCTACGCGACGGCAATCTTGTCGCCGAACTCAGACTAGCCGAGCGAGCTGTCCCCGCCAAGCGCCAAGTCTTCGACGATGCCGCAATCGAACTCCACCCATGGGCCGGTGACGGCGACGCTCTCCGGCGCATCTCACCGCCCGCGGCCGATCGCGTCGATTCCTGGAAGTCGACTCACAGCGAATTGGAGAAACGTCGCTCGCAGATCGTCGAGCGCGAACGAGAGCTCTCGACGAAGCAGGAGGAAGATGCGGCACGTCTGGCTGCACTCCGCGGCTCGATCGACATCATGGATGATGAGGAGGCAAAGGCGGCCCTTCTGGAACGGGACGACGCCTGGGCGCAGCATCTGTCGGTCCTCGACCGGGAAACGGCCGATCGCTTCGAAACCCGCATGCGAGCGACCGATGCAGCCGCGACCGCACGTCTGAACAGCGCCAGGCAACTCGAGGAGCTGCGCTCCATGACCGCCGGGATGGCGGTAGACAGGGCAAGCATTGACCGGCAACGCCAGCTGCTGCGGAAGACCGATGACGGACTGCAGATATTGCGACGCGAGATCAGGACGGAAACGCCAGCGGAAATCGATCTGGATGACGATGCGTCCGTCGCGTCATGGCTGACAAGGGTCGCCCGATGGGCTGAAACCCGCACCTCGGTGCTAGCTGCGTGGGATGATCTGCGCCTTGCCTTGAGGGACGCCGAAGACGCCAATGCTGCGCTCGCAAAGGAGCAGGATACGCTCGCAACGATCCTGATCGGCGTCGGGATTGATGTCGATGGTCTGGATATCGCGGACTTGATACAGGCAGCCGACACCATCCTGGCGGACCATGCTGCCATGCAGACCAAACGGCAGGACGCGCTGAAGCGCGTCGGTGAATTGGAATCGGCCGCGGTTCGACGAAAAGCGGGGCTCGACGACGCCATCTCGGCATCCGATGCGTGGCAGACAGATTGGTCGAACGCCCTCGAAAGCACCTGGTTCAACGAGGATGGAAAAGTCGGCGCCGTCCGTGAGCTTCTCGACGCGCTCACCGGCCTCCCCGAAGCCTTGCGCGAGAAGGATGATCTGCTGCATCGCATTGACTCCATGGAGGCAGATCGAAAGTCTTTTGTCGAGGCGGTTGCTCGCCTGCATGAGGCTCTCGGCGAAACATTCGACGGCAGTGCTCCCCTTGACGCCGCGAAGGCCCTGCTCCGGCGGCGCGAGGAAGCCAGCCAGGCCGAAGCGAAGCGGCAGGAACGGGGCCAATCCCTTGTCGATCTCGCGACCGAACTCGAGCGGCTGGACAGTGAGATCGCGGTCCATGCCGCGCGCAAGACGGAACTGACCGACTTCTTCCAGGTCGATGGGCTTGCGGATGTTCGGCAAGCTCTCGAACGCTGCCGCAAAAGAAATGAGTTGGTCGAGCAGCAGAGCAGGCTGGAACGACAGATCGTCGGTGACACACAGCTGCAATCGCTGGAGGCTGCAATGGCCAGTCTTGCCAATACCGACCTGGCCGAACTGCAGCGCGAGCAGGCCGAGCTCATCACGCGACTTGAAGATCTTGACGGCCGATCAAAGAACCTGTTCGCCGATAAGGCGCGGGCCACCGATCGTCTGACCGCCATCGGCGGCGATGATGCCGCTGCCCGCCTCGAGGCGAACCGGCGCACATCGCTTCTGGAAATCGAGGATCTGGCGCTGCGCTATCTTCGTCTCAGGAGCGGGAGCTTGATCGCCGAGCACGGCATTCGCGCCTACCGCGACAAGCACCGCAGCGCGATGATGAACCGGGCATCCGAGGCGTTCCGGCTGATCACACGCGACGAGTATACCGGCCTTGCGACGCGGCCCGATAAGGATCGTGAGGCGCTCATCGGCCTATCGCGGCATGGCGGCTCCAAGCTTGCGGTGCAGATGTCCAAGGGCACGCAGTTCCAGCTGTACCTGGCGCTGCGCCTGGCCGGGTACGAGGAGTTCGCAACGGCGCGTCCGTCGGTGCCCTTCATCGCCGACGACATCATGGAGACCTTCGACGAGCCACGCTCCGAGGAGGTGTTCCGGTTGTTTGGGCAAATGGCTCAGGTCGGGCAGGTCGCATACCTAACGCACCATCGGCACCTGTGCGAGATTGCCGCACAGGTTGTGCCGACGGTGAAAATTCACGAGATAATGTAGGGCGATCTCTGATGTATATTGAGAAACTCAAGATCAAGAACTTTAAGTGCTTTGAAGGCTGGTTCGAGGTTGATCTTAACCAAGGCGTTAATATAATTGTCGGCAACAACGAGGCTGGTAAATCTACGCTTCTCGAAGCCATCCATCTCTGCCTTACCGGCATTCTGAACGGAAGGTACCTGCGCAACGAACTTTCACCCTACTTATTTAACCGAAACGTTGAGCGTGAATACCTGAATAGTATCGGAACGCCCCATCCACTACCCCCGCCGGATATCCAAATCGAGTTGTTCCTCTCCGGTGATAAGGAAGTGATGGAAGAATTGCGCGGAAATAAAAATTCCGAGAAGAACGACAACCGTTCTGGACTCCTCTTCTCGATTGAGTTCGATAAAAAGTATGACGGCCCCTATACCGAGCTCCTGAAGACCAAGGAGATCAACTCGATTCCTCTCGAATTCTATCAGGTCCAGTGGTGGGAGTTTTCCCGCCAGCCCGCGACAGCGCGAACCATTCCAATCAAATCCGCACTGATCGATTCAACGAGCACCCGCGTACAGGGCGGCTCGGATATGTACATCTCGCGTATCGTCAAGGAATTTCTTGATGAGAAGGAGCGTGTCGCGATCTCCCAGGCGCATCGGAAGCTCAAGGATGCCTTCAAAAACGATGACCATGTGGGCTCGATAAACGAAAGGCTGGCGGAAGCGGCCAAGATTAGTCGAAAAAATGTGAGCATCTCCGTGGATATGTCATCTCACAATGCGTGGGAAAGCAGTCTTATGACCTATATCGACGGGATCCCATTCCACCATATCGGTAAGGGAGAGCAATGCATTATCAAGACGAGGCTCGCGCTTAGCAGCAAGAAACTCAGAGAGGCGACCGTCTTGCTGATTGAAGAACCGGAAAATCATCTCTCGCATTCCAAGCTCAACCAGCTCCTAAGTGACATCAGCACCGACAACAGCGGGAAGCAGGTCATTATTACTACGCATAGCAGTTTCGTCGCGAACAAGCTGGGTCTGGACCATCTCATACTGCTGCGGGAAGCGCGCGTGACGCGCGTCAAGGATTTCAAGGCCAGCGACTTCTTTCATAAGCTTCCCGGGTACAACACTTTGCGTCTCGTATTGGCGAAGAAATCGATCCTCGTAGAAGGAGATTGCGACGAGTTGATCGTCCAGCGGGCCTACATGGACGCCAATAGTGGGAGATTGCCGATCGATGACGAAATTGATGTCATATCGGTGGGCACCGCTTTCCTACGCTTCCTTGAATTGGCGAAGGCTCTGAAAATCCCCGTCGTCGTGGCAACTGACAATGATGGCAATGTCGATAAGCTGAAAAAGAAATACGCGGATTACGAAGGCATCGACCACATCAAAATCCGCTATGACCCTGTTATCGATACAGGCACCCTGATCGTAGGCGGCAAGCCCTTCAACTATAATACGCTTGAGCCAAAGCTCCTTAAGGCGAACAGCGTTGACGCTTTCAACCTTCTCTTCGGCACCGATCACAAGGTCGACGAGCTTCATAAATACATGTTGCGGAAAAAGACCGATTGCGCGCTAGCGATCTTCTCGGCGCCGACCAAAATCACCTATCCGCAGTATATCCTCGACGCGATCGCTCCATGACGGGGCCGAACAAGCTAGTCATCGCGGCGGCCGGATCGGGAAAAACAACCTATCTTGTGAGGCGGGCACTTGCTGTTCAGGACAGGCGGGTGCTTATCACAACTTACACGGAATCGAACGAAGAAGAGATCCGCCGCAAATTCTTCGAGATTTACGGTTCGGTCCCAGGCAACGTCCATATCCGGACATGGTTCAGCCTTTTGATCGAGCATGGCGTCAAACCTTTCCAGGGCCGACTCTTCGATTGGGACGTCGCAGGCATGCTGCTTGATGCGAAGCGATCCGGACTACGTTATAAAAATGCCAAGGGCTTCCCCGTCTACTGGGGTGAAAATGAATTCCAGCGTTACTATTTTGACCGCCGCAATCGTGTCTATTCCGACAAATTGGCCAAGCTGGTCATACGCTGCAATAAGGAATCCGCCGGCGCGGTATTCGAGCGATTTTCCCGCATCTACCCATACATTTTTGTCGATGAGGTGCAGGACCTTGCCGGTTACGACCTCGATATCCTGATGGCGTTATTAAAGAGCCCTTCCGATGTCGTTCTGGTCGGTGACCCGCGGCAGGTGACCTACCTCACCCATCTGGAAGCCCGTTACGAGAAATACAGGAACGGTGGAATAGCGGATTTCATCCGCGACACCCTGCCAAAGAAGCTTGCATGTGAAATCGATGTGACCAGCCTGGCCAGTTCGCACCGCAACAGCGCGGCGATATGTGCGCTTTCGTCGAAACTCTATCCCGCAATGGCGGCGACTGCGGCCTGCAACTGTGCAGATTGCCGGAAGCCGGTCCCCGAAGATGCCGGACTTCATATTGTCCGTCGCAAGGACCTACCTCGCTATATCGAAGCCGGCCGACCGGTACAGCTTCGCTGGGGTGCCAATGTCAAAGTCGCGTCTGCTGATCTGCCGACGCTCAATTTTGGACGCGCCAAAGGACTCGGGTTTGATCGCATCCTGATCTACCCCACGGCACGTATGGTGTCGTGGCTCATGAACCCGCAAATCAAGCTAGAAGGCGAGACCCGTGCTAAGCTGTATGTCGCATTGACGCGCGCTCGTCACGTCGTTGCTGTTGTCCATGATATCCCTCATGGCCAGAGCATCCCTGGTTTCTCGATCTATGATTGATTGCGAACGAACTTGACTTCGTCACAGTATTGATCGGCCGGGTCGGCCGCTTTGTCGCATTATTGCTGGCGATTTTGAGTTAATATCCGGCTTCGGCGGGGTTCATCTCCGGATATCGCAGAATGACCCGATGTACCCTGTCTGTAATTTCTGACGGCGATCCGCGTTGAGTCAGAAGATGGTCGAGGCACTCGAGAATGGCTTTAAGCGTCTTCGGTTGAGCTGACGGTACGCCTGCACTTCTAAGTCGGCTGGGTTGCTTCTGGAAGCTTCTATTGAAAAGCCGGTCATGGTGCGCGCAGATATTACGCAGATCGACAAGCGCCTCCACCCAGTTTGTGAACACCAGGTCAGAGCCTACACCGAACTGACCGGCGATCTGGGTCTTCAGCGGCCCTGCAAGGCACTGCAAGATCCGCGATGTGGCCCCGAACGTCAGAAATTCCTTCATCGTCCAGATCGGCGGCATGACGGGTGTTCCGTAGGTATCGCGATAATGTTTGGCGCGACGATCCTTGGAATTATCGTACACCCGAGCGAGGCTCTGTAACGCCGCTAAATTGGCGCTCGCATCCTTGAACGCTGCCGTAATGTAATAGGGATGGCTTCCATGGGCGGCGCTGAGTGTTTCGGACATGCTGTTGCGCAGCAAAAGTTCGAACTGTCCTACGGCCTGGAAGCATGCGGCGCGCAGCCGTGCGTCGCATTCGTAGAGCCGGATTATGTCGTGATATCGAGTGCCCGGCACAAACGGCTTGCCGGCAATGTTCGTCTGTCGACGGCTTAGGAAATAGATGCGGAGACGTTCGTAGCCAATCGCTTCGATCTTGCGCGCAGCTACGTTTGGCCTGGTGACAACCAGACCTCTCGCCCTCAAATGGGCTACCCGCTGTGCCGCGGTCGCATGCGCTTTGGCGTATGGTATCAATGCCATAAAAAAGCGAAGGGCCACCCTTTTGCACTTCCCGAAGGAGTCGTGTGGCGGCCCGTGACCTCCAATATATAACCCGTTTGGCCTCCAGCTTCAAGATGCACGCGCGGCCCTGCATCTCAGCAAGCCCAACCAAGCAGCCGGACGTTTACTCGTCATACTGGGAGAAATCGAGATCGTAAACGAGTGTATCGATGCTCACGCCTGTCTGATCGCAGAATTCGAGCATTTTGATCCATGGATTGCCGCCCGGCTTTCGATCCCACAGCTCCACGAAATACTCCCGATAATTGTGCCCCTCATTGATGCCGCCGAGACCGTGATGATCCAGAACACGCATATGGTTCTGAAGCTTGGTGTTGCCAATCTGAAAAGCTCCCGTCACGTCCTCGTCGAGCAGCTTCTCGGCGTCTTGACGCCGCATCCGGATGGCCAGCTTGACGGCGAAATCACGTTGTTCGAGCGGCAACTCCTTCAGACGGTCGATGAAGGATCTGATGCCTTCGATTTCCTCATCATGGTCGACCATCTCGCTGACGCCTAGAACCTCTCCAATGCGTCTCATCGTCCTAGGATAGGTCGGCAGGGTCGCCTGCGTGGTATCGGTGACCTGCTCGATCAGCTGACGCTCGGCGCGCCGGAAGCGACCCTCGTGCTCCGTCTTGTAATAGCGCAGCACCTCCGGCTTATAGATCTTGACATTCTCGGGATAGTCGATGATGTCGTGGTGCTTGCCACAAACCAGCATGAGATTGTCGAAGGCGCGGCGCTGCTCGTTGGTCATCTTATCGTTAAACCGTACCCCGCCCTTCTCCGCAGCATGAATGTGGGCGATCTTGCCGAGCATTGCGCCCGTCTCATCGACCAGGAACTCGCGGCAATCCGGCATTGCACACTGATTACCGCTATAAGCAAACAACTTCTTGATGGTCGATGGCGTAGGATCGAGCCGCTTCACTTCTTCGTCGGTCATGTCGTTTCTCCCCACCCATCGACCTCAGTCTCTATGGCTTCTGTCGTTGTAGCTTCGGCGACCGGCATCCCATCCGCCATATCTGTCCTGCTGAGAAGGCCGGCATCTTCGAGCGCTTCCAGGTCGGGCAGATCGCGCAGCGTATCGAGCCCGAACTGCCCGAGGAATTTTTTCGTCGTAACATAGGTGTACGGCGCGCCGGGCTGTGGTGATCGCGGCCCGGACGCGATCAGGTGGAGCCGTCGAAGATGGCCGATGACATCGCGCGACACCTCGCGGCCGAGCATGTCTGACAGCGCGCCCCGCGTGACCGGCTGGTGGTAGGCGATCGAGGCCAGCACCAGCATCTCGCCCTCGGTGATGTCGGCGCCGGTGGTGGTGCCGCCGAAGGCGGCTTTCAGCACACCGGCCTGGCGCGGCCGGGTGCGAAACTGCCAGCCGCCGGCAACGGCTACGATCTCATAGGGCCGTGCCGCAAGCTCGTTGGCAATATCCTCAATCAGCAGATCGATGCTGCACTCGCGGCCGACCAGGCGCGCCAGCATGTCCCGGGTGACCGGATCGGGCGCGGCGAAGATGACCGCTTCGACGCGAGTCATCCATTCGCGCCATCGCAGCTCGGGAGGCAAGGCGTCGAGTTCGGTATCCAATAGGCCTGTTTCGCGTGAGGGACGGCCCATGGTTACAACCCGTACAGCCGGAAGGACGACCGGCCGGAAAGTTCACGCACAGCATCAAATTGCTGCAGGCGATCGAACAGCCGGCGGCTGGCCCAGCGGGTCATCTCCTTGCTGGTGAAGGAGCCCGACACGGCATCGTCGGACAGCAACAGGGCGATCACGTCCCCTGCCCCCTTGGCGCGCAGCTTCGGCGTGACATCGTTCAGGCGTTCTGCCTTCTCGGCAATGCCAGCGGCATGCCGGCAGGCCTCGGCCGCCCCGGCTGCGGCGGCAAGGCAGATTGCCCGCTCAAAGCCAGGAGCATCGGGGCGCCCCCGGCGACGATCCGGACCGGTGCGAAGCACGGCCGCGTGGATCTGGGTCGCGAGCAACGGAACAGCATGGGTCCAGCCCATGCGCCATGACAGTGCGCAGTCGGCCAACCACCAAGCCAGGATTTCAGCTTTCGGGTCTTCGCGCATAATCGCCGTGGCGGCACGCGCGGCGATCAGCGGCGCGGGAGCCGACGAACGCACGTCGCCGGCAATGTCCTCTATTCGACCGGCAAAGGCGTCCGACCAGGTGGCGCCGAGCAATTCGGCGACAGATTGCAGATCTTCAACCGACAAAGGCAGCGATCGGCCAGCGAGCTTTCGCCATGCCGAAAGCACGTTGCCGGCTGGCCCCGGATCGTCACCGGGCTGGCGCAAGAACCAGGCATCGCGCAAGGCCGATTCATCCTCGGTGCGGCGCATCAGCTTCACGCTCGCAGCGGAGGCCTTCAAAGCAAGCCTCTGCCGCCATGCCCCAAGCCATGGGCCATCGGACCGCACCAGATTATCGAGCGAATTCAGGGCGCTGCCGGCCATGTAGGCGGCTTCGACATCGCTATCGACCGCAGCGCGCGGCACCGCCCAGGCGGGCACGCGCGGTACGGGTAAGCCAAACGATTCTGCTGGTGCGGCATGGCGATTCATTACAAATCAGAATACACATGATGTGCGGTTTATGCGAGAATAATCGGGACGATCCGCACCGGCTGTTAGGGAATAAATACGAACGATAATCTTGCATTATCGCTCGTTTTGTGTGACTGTCTAAAAATGGTACCTCTTGTCAATCAAAACCCCGGAAACAGTGCTCATGGACGCTCCGCTGAATCACAGCAACCGTCCCCAGGTGTCGATCAGACCGTACCGGCCGGTTCCACAGACCAATTGCCCGATATCGACCTGGACGCCATTTTCAGCGAGCACTCCCAGTTGGCCGCGACCGAGGAGAATGAAGTCCCCTCACCTTCCCTTCCTGTCGTCGGGCCCACGAGCCGAGCGGCGAATCTTGATGCGCTCGCAGACCGGGCACGAAATTATGTCGAAGCGGCGAGTTCCACAAACACACGCCGCGCCTACGCTTCGGATTGGAAGCACTTTGCAGGCTGGTGCCGGCGCCAGGGCCTCGAGGTGTTCCCGCCCGATCCGCAGGTCGTTGGCCTCTACATCACGGCCTGCGCGTCCGGCACGGTCAGCGGCGACAAAAAGCCCAACTCCGTGTCGACCATCGAACGCCGACTGTCTTCACTGTCCTGGAATTATGCGCAGCGCGGCCAGCCGCTCGACAGGAAGGACCGCCACATCGCCACCGTCATGTCCGGCATCCGCAACAAGCATGCCGCCCCGCCCCGGCAAAAGGAGGCGGTGCTGCCCGAGGATCTGATCGCCATGCTCGAAACGCTCGACCGCGGAACCCTACGCGGCCTGCGCGACAGGGCCATGCTTCTGCTTGGCTTTGCCGGCGGCCTGCGCCGCTCCGAAATCGTCGGGCTCGACTTGGGCCGCGACCAGACCGAGGACGGCCGGGGCTGGATCGAGATCCTGGACAAGGGCATGCTCGTCACGCTGCGCGGCAAGACCGGCTGGCGCGAAGTCGAGATCGGCCGCGGTTCGTCCGACGCCACCTGTCCAATTGTCGCGCTCGAGACCTGGCTCAAACTCGCCCGCATCGCCCATGGGCCCTTGTTCCGTCGTGTCACCGGAGAAGGAAAGAAGGTGGGTGCCGATCGCCTCAACAGCCAGGAGATCGCGCGGCTGGTCAAGCGCACCGCCTTGGCCGCGGGCGTGCGCGGCGATCTGCCGGAGGGTGAGCGCGGAAGGCTCTTTGCCGGACACTCATTACGGTCTGGCCTCGCCTCTTCGGCCGAAGTCGATGAGCGCTACGTGCAGAAACAGCTTGGCCACACCAGTGCCGAAATGACCCGAAAATACCAGAGACGGCGCGATCGCTTTAGGGTCAACCTCACCAAGGCCTCGGGGCTTTGAAAGGCCCCTCCCCTGCTCAGTGCGCAGCTGCAGGAGTTTTGTTATTGACGTTTGCCTGGGGATCATTGGGCGAAAGTGCACGCAGAACCGCCTCAGGTTCCCGGTCCATGACGCGAAGCAGTGTACGGGCCGCACCGCTTGGCTGCCGCGTGCCCTGCTCCCACTTCTTGTAGCCGGATGGGCTGGTTCCCAGCACTGTGGCCATCTCATCCTGTGTCAAGTCGAGCTTCTTGCGGATGGCTTTGGCATCCACCGCGCCAACATCGACGCTGTGCACCTTGACACCGGGAACGTCCTTACCCTGTGCGTGCGCCAGAGCTTCCGACATAGACTGGATCAGTTCAGCACCGAATTTTGTCATCTCGCTCATGCCCTGCTCCTGTTCGCTGCCTTGATCGCCTTGGCGAAGGCTGCAACCGCTTTTGCCTCGTCCGGCTTCAGATCGACCTTTTCATTCTTGCCGTATGCTAACAGCGCGTAGATTGGCGCGTCATCGCTGTACCAGTAGTAGATGACCCTTGCGCCGCCGCGCTTACCCTTGCCTTTGGCACCGAACCGCATCTTACGAACGCCACCGGTACCTGGTATCTCATCACCCACCTGAGGATTTGCAGCGAGAAAATCGATCAGTTCCTTTCGCTCATCCTCGCTAAACAGCGCCGTCGCCTGCTTGATGAACAATGGTGTCTCTGCGACAGTCTGCATGCGCTTCCTATAACCCAATGGGTCATATATGAGCCAGCACTGGGTAGAGTCAATGGCCGATCCACCAAAAGACACCTTCAATCGATCAGTTATCCGTATCCTCCAATTTTGGAAAATCTCTCTATATATGGTTCACAGGCGCTCCAAATGGCCAAAGCACCGCAAAATCCATCTTCTCGTCGGCCACCGAGCCAACTTATCGGCTATGCGCGCGTCTCCACGGAGGAGCAGACGACGGAAGCGCAGGAGATGGAACTGAGGTCGGCCGGATGCGAGACAATCATCCAGGAGCACGGCGCCGGCGCCTCGCGGGCACGCCCTGCCCTCGCCAACCTTATCCGGGAGATCGGCGCCGGCGATACCCTTGTCGTTGTTCGCCTCGATCGTCTGGCGCGCTCAGTCAGCCACCTGCTCGAGGTCATCGAGGAGCTCACGTCCAAGGGCGCCCATTTCCGATCGCTGACCGATCCCATCGACACCACGACACCGCAAGGCATGTTTTCGCTGCAGGTTCTGGGCGCTGTGGCTCAGCTCGAACGAGCCCTCAATTCCGAGCGCACCAAGGCCGGCATCAAAGCCGCAAAGGCAAAGGGCCGGCTACCAGGCAATCCTGGTATTCGCGAACGCCGGCCGGAGGCGCTGGCCAGGATGACGGCGGCTCAAAAGGCGGCCTATGGCGCACGCATCCAGTCCACAGCCAATCAGTGGCTTCCAACCGTTCGGCGCTTGCGTCCAGATCACACCTGGGACGACATCTCGCGTGTCCTCAGGCAGCGCGGGTTCGACTGGACCCCCGAACGGCTCCGACGCGCCGTGAAATGGATGGTAAGCGAGGGAATGGCCGACAAATCGCTTCTGCGGAAATCCTCGCCCCGCCTGCCCGAGGACCGTCTGATGACGTTGGTGGCGGGCATTCATTCTTCCAATCCGGAACTCACCTTGCGCGAGATCGCCAGCCAGCTTGAGCGTCTTCATGAGCGCACCCCGCGAGGTGGGACGAAATGGGCGCCGTCGTCCGTCAAGAACCTCCTCGACAGGGCAAGACGAAGCGGTCACCTCGAGACGACCTGAACGCAGAAGCAAAAATGACTGGAAAGCGCGGACGCTGTATAAATCGCGCGCTGCGACCATAGCCAGAACATGGCCAACAATCCGTAAATCCGAGAGCGAACCTCCATGGAAACCATCACCATCAACACCCGCGATGAATTCGCGGAATGGGCAATCGAGCGGGCCAATTCGATACTTACGGACCAACGTTCGGCACTGGCGACCGCGGCGCGAACCGGAGACGAAACCCAGATCACCCAAGCCGCCAATGCTCTCGGCCAGGTCATTGTGGACGCGCTCCTCGACAGCTTCGACGGCCTGATCGATGATTCCGGCGATTGAGCCGATGGCCGCCTCCGAGATCCAACGCGTTCCATCATCACGTTCTCGGCTTTTGTAGCGAGTTCAGCAGGGCGTCCGAGACAGCAAAGCCCCCTTCCCCATCCTTGCCGCCATCTGGCGGCTCGTGGTCTGTCTTTGCTGCCTTGCCGGCGTCCAGCTTCGCCCGCAACAGCGCCATGACCATTGGCCAAGTCGAGAACTGGCCCTCCCGCGCCTTGTCGGTCAGGCTGCGCAAATATCCTCCGGCGCTGTTGATCTGATCGGAGCGTTGCAGGATCGCCGCCAGCGTAATCGCGGCCTGTGCCTCGCCCATCGCCTCGCAGGCTTCCCGCCAGGCGCTCGGGCTGACACCCAGCATCGGCCGGGCTACCTCTGCGGCCGCCAAAAAGTCCCGCCAGTGGCGGATTTCGCCGCCTTGCGCCAAATCCTTCAGGTTGGGGCACGCATCAAGCACGATCCCCAATGGCAACTCTCGCTTTGGCAAGCTCCGCAGGTTGTCGTTTTCTGCAGCGCTGCCGACCGCTTCATCTTCTTTTCGAGAGCTTTGTTCAGATTCAGATATAGAGTCTGGTTTTGAATTCTGTATGTGGCATCCATATTGGGACTCATTGGCGTCCAATTTTTGTGTTTTTGCAAATGATTCCAATACCTCGAGTATTTCCGCGTAGAGATCATGGAGCTCGCGGCAAATGTCTTCAACAAGCTGTCGCGGAGCGGATCGTGGCAGCCGGCCGATGATAGCCTGATAGGTCTGCTGCACCCTGCCCCAATTGCCTGGGGCGTTCTCTTCGATACCGGTCTCGATCAGCTTGACGATGTCACGGCGCAGAAGCGTGAGGCACTCCTTGGCGACCTTGAAGGCCTTCTTCTCGGTCTGGACGGCCTCGGCGAGCTCTTGAAACTCTTCGGCCCGCGCAACGATCGGGGACAGATCAAACCCGTAGGCCTGTTCCACCTGCCCTCCCCGGCCTTTGCGGGCGAAGCGCTTGCCGTTGGGGCTATCCCGGCGGACGATCAGCCCACACTCAACCAGGACAACCAGGTGGCGTCTCAGTGTGGTCGGGGGCATGCCATTAGCGCGGGCGCTCAGCTGCTCGTTCGACGGCCACACAATCAGTTCGCCGTCGCTCGAAAGCTCCGCTTCAGGATGGAACGAGAGCAAGGCATTGAGAATGGCGAGTGAACGGTCCGTGGCGCCTATCAGCTGGCGTGCTTCCCGGATCGAGTGGAACACTTTCCACTTCTGAACCCACGCGCCTTCCGGCGCAGTCTTCGCCACGGCCTGACTTGCCATCATGCCAAGCGACATCGTTCGCCGCCCAAAGGGCGTCGTTGGGGTATGCGTCTGCATTTTCTTCACCTATCGCTAGGCAATAGAAAACTGCTCGCCGAATCGACGCTCACGACTCAAAAGAGCCTTGACTGTGATTCTCGGAAGTGCGATTCTCTAATCACCACAATAAGAGAGGGCTTCCGGAAGCGATTTCGGTGGCCTTTTTCTTTGCCAAATTTCCTTCTGGCCGCAAGTTCCGGCCGTTGATTTAGTCGCTGCCCTCCTCTCTGTTCTCCTGAAAATCCTGATAGAGACGCTCTAGTCTATTCGAGAGATAGGCGCCAAACTGCGAGGCGTCCTTGGATTTCAAAGCCAAGGTGAAAGCTTTCCCGTTATCCTTGGTAGAGACCTTCACGGCGTCGTTGGATAGGCTCCAGGCACTTTCCGCAGGAGGGTGCTTTTTAGGCCTCCTTGCGCCGGAGACCTTGAGCTTCTCAATGAGAACGCCAAACCGATCGCCTTCCTCTAGCCCCAAGAATGCGTCCGACTGAACCAATTCCAACGCTTGCGCCGCTTTCGCGGGGATCTGAACGATCTTTTTGAGGTCTTCCCAGCGATCACGTCCTATGCCCTTGGCGGCACCAAGAGCGTCGAGAACAGGGGCAGGGACAGTTTCGGCTACCGAGAGCATTCTGGACAGCAAAGTGTCATCTATGGTGAGAGCGCTCTTGATCGTGCCTTTATCGATCCCGGACTCTTGGAGCCGTCGTGCGTACAGCGATTTCTCGATGAAGCTGAGATCGTCTCTAGCCGAGTTCTCCTGGCCTTGCGCAATCACGTGAGCAATCTCTTCGAGGGGCTTGATGACCGCTCTGACGTTTTGGCCTAGCTTTTTGGCGACGCGCACCCTGCGGTGTCCGAAAACAATGATATGGCGCGTGTTGTCGTTGGGATTCGGTCGAACCAGAACAGGTTGATGTTGCCCTGCTTCCTTGATCGCTTCAAGGAGTTCTTGGTCTTTCCCCGGATCCTCGCCGATACGGTCTTGGTAGGGGGAGGGGTCCAGTTTCTCTGGGTCCAGCGAAACAATCACGTCACCCTCAAGCACCCGCATCGAATTTTCTGCTAGATCATCAAGCGACTGCATCATTGAACGCGACGCACCACGACGCGCATATTCGACGCGTGATTCCTCCTTTTTGGTGGAATGCGCCAGCTTTGTTGGCTGCACGCCGATATTCGCGAGAAGATGCTTTCTAGCCATTCGTCATACCTGAAATCAACGATATCTTGTTGAGTTGCCTCTGTTTTTTGGCGATTTGCACGGCTGTCAAGTTTGGATTCATTTTCGACCCCAAGCCTTGTGAACGAGAGTGGTGATTTCACTGTTCACTGCGTTCAAAGACTCGACGGCCCGATCGTAGGTCGCCCGCACGAACTGGGCACGTTCGACTTCGTAAACCGTCTGCTTGGTGATCCCGGCGTCAGAGATAGCTGTAGATTTCACCATTTGATTGTTCAGCATTCTCTTGCTGAACATAGCTTGCATAAAGCCAACCATCTGCGCCTGGGGCCCATCTGTCGCCTCATATCTGGTTGCAAGGAAACGGAACCAGTCGAGTCTGACCTTGGCACCGGCACCTTTGATGGACTGCAAGATACCGCCAAGCATCAGCAGGAACTGGCTCATGCTCATGATATCCAACATCTGGGGATGCACCGTGATCAGCACTGCTGTGGAAGCGGTCAAAGCGGTGAGTGTCAAATAACCGAGCTGCGGCGGGCAATCAATCACGACCACATCATACTGGTCGTCCACTTCCTTGAGAGCTCTTGAGATGCGCGTAAAGAAGAGGCGGCCCTCATGCGAGTTGGCGGCCGCCAATGGCGTTTCGTACTCGTACTCTTGGAGTTCCAAATTCGCAGGAACGATATCCAGTCCCGGGAAGTTGGTAGGCTGGATTATGTCCTTAATTGAGCGCCGTCCATCGTCATAGCGCAGTGCTTCGAACAAGGATGGATTCTTGTCGAGCTCGGGCTGAATGCCGTGAAGCGCGGTGAGCGATGCTTGCGGGTCAAGGTCGATAGCCAGAACCCGGTGCCCTGTAAGTGCAAGGTACTGTGCAAGATGGGCCGTGGTTGTTGTCTTGCCCGACCCCCCCTTAAAGTTGACAACAGAGATCACTTGCAGGTGCTCGCCCTCGCGACGGCACGGTACATAGTTCTTCACGTCGCTTCGGCCGTGTTTGTCGAGATACTGTCGAAGCTCCAGCATTTGCTCTGCCGTGTAGGAGCGTCTGCCCGAGGATGACACCGTCGGAACAGGACCCTTTCCGTCGAGGTGAAGCTTCTTGATGTGGTTTTGCGTTACACCAATGAAATCTGCCACCTCCGCAAGGGAGAACAATCGCAGTCCCTTTTGCGCATCAGGCGGATACTGTTCCAAACGGAGCATGTTCAACCGGTCAGAGATCAACTCACCCTGCTGGATGATCTCTTCGTCGAAATCCAACTCTTCTTGCTCTATGACCGGCACCACCGAGCTCTCTCTTTCCTTGAAATAACGCTTTTTCCAAAACAACACATGGGAAAGCGTTATTACTATGGGCGATTCTGGATTGGGCGCAAGCAGTTTTTGGTTAATGAAACCCTAGTACGAGTCGCGCCGAGAGAGCGTCTAGTTTCGGCTCTGAGCCAATTCTTATCGTTTTTTCCGTCACTTACGCCGCACCCTCCGCGCATTTAACTCAAGATTTTATCCCGGCAGTTTTGACAGGGGAGACAGCGACCGCGCCGGCTGAGCCTCGTCACTGATCCGAAATTGGCGGATCCCTGCCGATTTTGAACCCGACTCAGCAAAGTGAGTCGCGTCAACGCCCCTGCCAAAAAGGTATCCAGGGCAAATCAGGGAACCACCCCGGCACTTCTGCCGGGGTGATCAATTCTGGTCATTCGGGCAAGACCTGCATCTCGCAAAGGAGTAGTCGCGGTGGACGCAATGTCGGCAATGACTGGCCGTAACGAAGGTGGCCTGACAATCTCGGGAAGGAGCGAGCCATGAGTTCGACTCCCTCCGATTCTCGGCTCGTGCGCAAGCTTCAGGATGCGCTCGGCGAAACGATCTGTCACGCACTGGACGATCCGCTCGTCGTCGAAATTATGCTCAATCCGGATGGCCGGTTGTTCGTGGAACGGCTGGGGGAGGGGATTGCGTCCATCGGCGCGCTCGCGCCCGGTGCCGCGGAAATCATTATCGGCAGCGTGGCCCATGCGCTGCAGACCGAAGTGGATGCAAGCCAGCCGATCATCTCGGGCGAACTCCCGATCGGCGGGCACCGCTTCGAGGGTCTGCTCCCACCGATCGTCGCCGCACCCACGTTCACCATCCGCAGGCGTGCTTCCCGGCTCATCCCACTGGAGGAATTTGTGCGCGCCGGAATCATGACCCACGGCCAGGTAATCGTGCTGCGGAGCGCCGTTGCTTCGCGCATGAACATCGTGATCAGCGGCGGCACCGGATCAGGCAAGACGACATTGGCCAACGCCGTGATTGCGGAGATTATCTCGCTGTCACCCGACGACCGCCTAGTCATTCTGGAGGACACTTCGGAAATCCAGTACGCCGCCGAGAACGCGGTCGCCCTTCATACCAGCGACACAGTGGACATGGCCCGGCTTTTGAAGAGCACGATGCGGCTGAGGCCGGATCGGATCATCGTGGGCGAGGTGCGCGACGGCGCCGCGCTGACCCTCCTCAAGGCATGGAATACCGGCCACCCGGGCGGCTTGACGACAATTCACGCCGACAGCGCCATCTCCGCGCTCTGCCGCCTCGAACAATTGACCGCGGAGGTAAGCCAGCAGCCGATGCGTGAGGTGATCGGCCAAGCGGTCGACCTCGTCGTTTCGATCGAACGCGCCGGCCACGGGCGGCGGGTGCGTGATGTCGTGCATGTCACGGGCTTCGACGGCGGGCGCTACACGACCGATCACAATCCCCAGATCGACGAGGAAAATCATGCCGCATAACATCCACGCTCTGGCTGCCGTACCGGTCGCGGCAACGCTCTTGCTTGTCGCGCTTGCCACGCCAACGCTCGCCTCAAGTGGCGGCGGTCTGCCCTGGGAAGGGCCGCTTCAACAGATACAGCAGTCCATCACCGGTCCAGTTGCGGGCTTCATCGCGCTAGCCGCCGTTGCGGTCGCAGGCGGCATGCTGATCTTCGGCGGCGAGCTCAACGATTTCGCGCGCAGGCTAATGTATGTCGTGTTGGTCGCCGGCATCCTCCTCGGCGCCACCCAGATCGTCGGCCTGTTCGGCGCGAGCGGCGCCTCGATCGGCTATCCTGCCGATGAGGCGCCGCAGGCCGAAGTAGAGGAGGGGAGCGATGGCTGAGCCTGGCGTTGCTTTCGCACGATCCCGCATCCATCGGGCGCTTTCGCGCCCGAACCATTTGATGGGAGCCGATCGGGAGATGGTGTTGCTGACCGGTCTTGCCGCGGTGATCCTGATCTTCGTGGTCCTGACGTGGTTCTCCGTGCTGCTCGGGATCGCCATCTGGGCCGCCGTATTGGCTGCGCTTCGCATGATGGCCAAAGCCGATCCGATGATGCGACAGGTCTATCTGCGCCATATCGGCTATCGCGCGGACTATCGTCCGACCGCCTCACCGTGGCGGAGGCATTGATTGGAATGGTCGCGCTTCGTCAGTTTCGCAACACCCGCCCGTCCTTCTCCGACCTTCTACCCTATGCGGGTCTGGTCGACGATGGCATGATCCTGCTCAAGGATGGGTCGGTCATGGCCGGCTGGTATTTTGCCGGCCCGGATTCGGAGAGCTCGACCAACCTCGAGCGCAACGAGGTGTCGCGGCAGATCAACACGATCCTGTCCCGTCTCGGCTCGGGCTGGATGATCCAGGTCGAGGCAGTCCGCATCCCGACCGTTGCCTATCCGGCGCGCGAGGACTGCCACTTCCCCGACTCGGTAACGCGCGCGATCGACAATGAACGCCGGGCGCAATTCGAGGCCGAGAGCGGGCATTTTGAGAGCCAGCACGCCATCATTCTAACCTACCGGCCGCCCGGGCGGCGGCACTCGGGCCTCGCACGCTATGTCTATTCTGACAGTGACAGCCGCTCGGAGACCTACGCCGATGTGGTCCTGGACACCTTCCGCACGTCTATCCGCGAGTTCGAGCAGTATCTGGCCAATGTACTTTCGATCCGGCGCATGGTGACGCGCACGGTCGCCGACACCGATACCGACCGCGAGGTCCGGTACGACGAACTCTTCCATTTCATCCGGTTCTGCATTGTGGGCGAGAGCCATCCGGTGCGCCTGCCGGCGATCCCGATGTATCTCGACTGGCTGGCCACTGCCGAGTTCCACCACGGCCTGTCACCTGTGGTCGACGGGCGGTATCTGGCGGTCGTGGCGATCGACGGGTTTCCGGCCGAGAGCTGGCCGGGGATCCTAACTTCGCTCGACCTGATACCGCTCACTTACCGGTGGTCGAGCCGCTTTATCTTCCTCGACGACCAGGAAGCGCGTGCAAGACTCGAACGCACCCGGAAGAAGTGGCAGCAGAAGGTGCGGCCGTTCTTCGACCAACTGTTCCAGACCCAGAGCCGTGCGATCGATCAGGACGCGATGATGATGGTCGCCGAGGCCGAGGACGCAATTGCCGAGGCCTCGTCCCAACTCGTCGCCTTTGGCTACTACACACCGGTGATCGTCCTTTTCGATAGCGACGAGGCGCGGCTGCGCGACGGGGCCGAGGCGGTGCGCCGACTTATCCAGGCCGAAGGCTTCGGCGCGCGCATCGAGACACTCAACGCGACCGAAGCCTATCTCGGCAGCCTGCCGGGCATCACCTATGCCAATGTCCGCGAACCGCTCGTCAACACGCGCAATCTGGCGGACCTCATTCCGCTCAACTCGGTCTGGTCTGGCAGCACGACCGCGCCGTGCCCGTTCTATCCGACCGGATCCCCACCCTTGATGCAGGTCGCCTCGGGCTCGACGCCCTTCCGACTGAACCTTCACGTCGACGATGTAGGGCATACGCTCGTGTTCGGTCCGACCGGTTCGGGCAAGTCGACATTGCTTGCGTTGATCGCGGCCCAGTTTCGCCGCTACAAAAACGCGCAGATATTCGCCTTTGACAAGGGCCGGTCGCTGCGCCCGCTCACGATCGCCGCCGAGGGCGATCACTACGAGATCGGGGGAGGGGAAGAGATTTCCCTTTCGTTCTGCCCGCTGGCCGAGTTGTCGACCGACGGAGACCGAGCCTGGGCAAGCGAATGGATCGAGACGCTGATCGCCATGCAAGGTGTTGCGATCACGCCAGATCATCGCAACGCGATATCGCGGCAGGTCGGACTGATGGCATCGGCGCGCGGCCGCTCGCTCTCGGATTTCGTGAGCGGGGTGCAGATGCGCGAAATCAAGGATGCGCTCCACCATTACACGGTCGATGGGCCGATGGGGCAATTGCTCGACGCCGAAGTGGACGGGCTGGCGCTCGGCGCATTCCAGACTTTCGAAATCGAAGAGCTGATGAATATGGGCGAGCGCAATCTCGTGCCGGTGCTGCTCTATCTCTTCCGCAGGATCGAAAAGCGCCTGACTGGCGCGCCCAGCCTCATCGTTCTCGACGAGGCCTGGCTGATGCTCGGCCATCCCACCTTCAGGGACAAGATCAGGGAGTGGCTGAAGGTCCTGCGGAAAGCGAACTGCGCCGTTCTGCTCGCCACACAGTCGATCTCGGACGCCGAAAGCTCAGGCATCATCGACGTGCTTAAGGAGAGCTGCCCGACCAAGATCTGCCTGCCCAATGGCGCCGCGCGTGAACCGGGAACACGCGAATTCTATGAGCGCATGGGCTTCAACGAGCGCCAGATCGAGATCGTCGCGACCGCGACGCCGAAGCGCGAGTACTACGTCGCAAGCCCCGAGGGAAGGCGGCTATTCGACATGGCGCTGGGCCCGGTCGCGCTCGCGTTCGCAGGCGCCTCGGGCAAGGAAGACCTCAAACGCATCGACCAGTTGCACAAGGATCATGGTCCGGACTGGACGTCTGCGTGGCTTATGGAAAGGGGGATCGGCAATGCCGAAGCCATTCTCACACGTGAATAGGATCACAACCGCCGCGATGATGAGCGCGTGCCTGGCTTTCACGGGGCCGGCTTGTGCCGGTGCGGTCACCGGGAACGCGACCGAATGGACGCAGCTCCTCAACAACGCCGAGCTGGTGGGACTCACGGGTCAGTCGGCCGAGCAGATCCAGAACCAGATCACGCAGATCACGCAACTTTCCGAGCAAATCCAGAATCAGCTCCGCATCTACGAGAACATGCTGCAGAACACGCTGCAGCTTCCCGATCACGTCTGGGGTCAGGTCGAAAGCGACCTCATGGCGCTCCAGAGCCTCGTCAACCAGGGCGAAGGCATCGCCTTCGCGATGGGCAATATCGACGACGTTCTCAAGCAGCGCTTCGAGAGCTTCGCCGAGTTCGAGACAGGGCTCGCGAACGGCGCGGATTTCTCCTCGAGCTACCAGTCGTGGTCGGACACCAATCGCGAGACGATTTCGGCGACGCTGCGGGCGGCCGGACTGACGGCCGATCAGTTCGCCAGCGAAGAGGCGACGATGAGCCAGCTTCGCTCGATGTCGCAGAGCTCCGTCGGACAGATGCAGGCGCTTCAGGTCGGCCATCAGATTGCCGCGCAACAGGTGGCGCAGACACAGAAGCTGCGTGGCCTCGTCTCCCAGCAGATCACGATGATGGCGACCTGGCATCAATCCGAACAGGCCGCAAAGGATCTCGCGCAGACACGCCGCGAGGACTTTTTCAACTCGAATGCGCCGTCGACATCGGGCGGCCAGGTGATGGAGCCGCGCTGGTGACAAGAACACTTATCATCGCGGCAGCCACTGTCATTGTCGGAATCGCTGTTGCGGTCTGGGTCGTACCGAACCTTGGCGGGGCACCGGACCGGGCACGCCGACCCCTCGACACACCACCTGAGTATGACACCACCGGCGGGCAGGAGATGCGGCCGCGCTGGAACAATGGGAAGGGGCAGGGCAATGAGGCCACCGGGAACTAGACTCGCCCTGGTCGCAAGCCTCGGCGCCCTGCTTCTTGTCCAGCCCGCCCTTGCACAGGATGGCTCGCTCCTCACTACGCTGGAAAATGAGGTCGCGGATGCCGCGCAGGGCTGGGAGACGACCGTTATGCAGGCGGCGCGCTCGCTGTTCTGGATCCTTGCCGGCATCGAGGTCGGCATTGCGGCGGTCTGGCTGGCGCTCGGCACCGCATCGCTCGACACATGGTTCGCCGAGCTGGTGCGGCGCATCATGTTCATCGGCCTGTTCGTCTTCATCCT
>NZ_CAJXGF010000017.1 GCF_913053745.1 uncultured Nitratireductor sp. | reverse complement strand
GTTTGGACTGAGAATATTATTCCATCGATCTGCGTTTCTTTTGGCGGGAAACCGCGCGTCTTAACGCAAAAATTATGAAATGCATGGCAAATTCCCGTTTCACGCGACCAAGCATCTACCCGTACGACCAATAAGTTGCAGGAACCAGATACGATGTCTGAGCATTCCAACGGCATTGCGAATGCATTGCCCGGCCAGAGTTCAGCAGATTGCCACGTGTGCTCGGTCAAAGGTTCGGAAGCCTATATTGAACTCCCCATCAAGCGGACCACGGACGAGCTCCGCACGACGGTTGGAAAGTTCATGGCAATCGCAGCCGGTACACGCGAACTGCTCGGCGTCGTCACGGAGGTTTCGCTAAAAACCGGGCAAGCGGAAGCACCCTCACAACCGAAGGCGGTGGCGCGCGTTGATCTGGTCGGAGAGATATCGAGCGAGGCGGCCGATCAACTGCGTTTCCGCCGGGGTGTGAGCGCCTATCCGGCCATCCACGATCAGGCGCGGATCATAAGCAGCGAGCAATTGCGTCTCATTTTTCGCGGCGACAAGTCCACCTTTGCCGAAATCGGTCGTCTTCACAACGACACCAGTGTGCCGGCCTATGTGGACGTCGAAAGTCTCGTCACCAAGCATTTCGCCGTTCTGGGTTCCACCGGTGTGGGAAAATCGAGCGGGCTTGCAATCATCCTTCGACAGGTGATCGCACACTGGCCGGAATTGCGTGTGCTTATTCTCGATCATCATAACGAATATGGCAGCGTATTCGGCGATAAAGCCAATCTGGTCGGCCCCCAAAACCTGCGCCTGCCCTTCTGGCTCTTCAATTTCGAGGAGTTCCTCGACGTCCTCTACGCGGGCAAGCCGCCCATACCTGCAGAACAGGATATCCTTTCCGAGCTCATTCCTCTGGCGAAGACTCAATATCTAAACCGTCGTCAGAATGCGGAACGACCGAGCGCGCTGCGCAAGGTCGAGCCCAGGCAAACAGGCTTTACCGCCGATACGCCGGTTCCATATCTCATGCAGGATCTTGTAGCGCTGATCGACGAGCGCATGGGCAAATTGGAAAACCGCTCCTCACGTATGATCCACCACCGGCTTATCGGCCGCATCGAGACCCTCAAGAACGATCCGCGCTATGCCTTCATGTTCGCCAACGCGACGCTCGGTGGCGACACGATGGTGACCATCCTCACCGAACTTTTTCGCCTCGAAGCGGATGGCCGGCCGGCGACCGTTATCCAACTCGCCAGCCTTCCGGTCGAGGTGGTCGACGCGGCGGTTTGTGTGATCTCACGCCTCGCTTTCGACTTCGGCATGTGGAGCGACGGGGCCATGCCGCTCCTGCTCGTCTGTGAAGAAGCGCATCGCTTCGCGTCCGCTGATCCAACCGTCGGTTTCGCGCCCAGCAAGAACGCGCTCTCGCGCGTGGCCAAGGAAGGTCGTAAATATGGTGTTTACCTCGGTCTCGTGACCCAACGGCCCGCCGAGCTCGATCCCACCATAATTTCTCAATGCAATACGCTTTTTGCAATGCGCATGGCCAATGAACGCGATCAGGCACTGCTCAAATCGGCAGTCTCCGACGCGACGGCAAATCTGGTGGAATTCGTTCCCTCGCTCGGCACCGGCGAGGTCGTCGGCTTCGGCGAGGGTATGCCGCTTCCCGTTCAGTTCGTGTTCAATCGGTTGTCACAGGAATTGCTTCCCAGAAGTGAGACAGCCGCTTCCCTACCCAAGGATCTCAGTCTTACGGCACGCCGGGAATTCGTCAACGCGGTCGTGGAACGCTGGCGTGGGTCTATCATGCACCAGGCCCAGGACACCCCGCCGCAGGATAATCTTAACGCCAAGCCGACCACGAGCGATACCGCCCACACTCCCACGGAGCAGGCGGAAGACAAGATTTCCAAAGCCCTGCAAATCGCAAGGCGCGAATATATGAACAGGTAGCGCAATGAGTTCGGTGCGCCTTCCGTCTCCCGATCTGGAGGTTCTTCTCGAGAACGCGCCATTCGGACTCGCCGTCACCGATGCAGATGGGCGACAGGTTTACGCCAATCGTCAAGCCGGTTCTTATGAATCGTCGCAAGAAGACGGCCGGTCTCAGGGGCTCCAGTTCACCGCCGAAGCGAATGAGCGTGCCTTTACCTGCAGGCTCTGGTTGGAAGCCGAAACACAGATAGACCGCCAGGATGAAATTTTCAGGCTGGCCTTCTTCGACGCTCTGACCGGCCTGCCGAACAAGAGCCTGCTTGCGCGCACGGTGAGGATAGAACTTCAAGGCGATAAAGAAAGCGCAACCGCACTTTTTCTCGTCGACCTCGACGGATTGGGCCGTACCAACGATTACTATGGTGCAGACTTCACCGATGGCCTGATCGCCGCGTTTGCCGAGCGCATGAAGACCTGTGTGCGGCGTTCCGATATCCTGGGATATTTCGGCAATGGAATGTTCTGCGTCTTCGTAACAGAGCTCGCTGATCGGGACATTATGGAGTACGCAAACGCGATCCTGGGACGCAGCAAAGAGCCATTTCTCGTGAAAGGCATCGAAACATTCTCATCGGCTACGATAGGAGTCAGCCTGTTCGAGAAGGATGGCACGAGCTTTGAAGAACTGCTCATCTCGGCGGATCAGGCGCTCCGAGCGGCGAAATCGGAATCCAAGGGACGGATCGGGTACAAGCCTAAAACACCTCCCCAGCGCAGCGGCGCCGACATGTCCGTCGAACAACGCCTGCGCACGGCCCTGCGCGACCAACAGCTCTGTTGTGCGTATCAGCCGAAGGTCGACATCAAAACCAATGGCGTGGTCGGCGTCGAGACATTGCTGCGCTGGAGAGACGACGACGGACAGCTCCGTGCCCTCGGCAATTTCGTCAATCTTGCCACGGATGCCGGCATTATCGATGCGGTTTCGGACTATGTGTTTAACGAGGTAATGGTGTCGCTTCCACGCATCGACGCCGTCTTCGCCCCCGGCATCTCGATCAGTCTCAACATCACGGCGCACCAATCCACGAACCCCGGCTTCATGCGCAAGCTGCTCGAGCTTCTCACCTCCTACCACCACCCGCAACGTTTTACGCTCGAAATTACCGAGGAGGCGTTTCTGAACGGCGATCTCCTCAGCAAAAACATCCTTCCCATGGTGCGCGAGGCAGGCGTGAAGCTTTCCATCGACGATTTCGGTGTGGGTTACTCCTCCCTGTCGGCACTTGCCGAGGTCACAGCGGACGAGCTCAAAATCGACCGCTCATTCGTTCAGAACGTTCATCTGAGACCTCGCAGCCAAAGCGTTTTGAAAGCAATCGAGTCGCTCGGACGCGCCCTCGACATGAAACTGGTTATCGAAGGCGTGGAGACGCACGAGGAAATCGAGTACCTCCGAAGGCATACGGCTATCGAAATCGCGCAAGGCTATTATTTCAGCAAACCGTTCGCGTTGGACGAGTTCACATCCGATAAAGACGCGTTCGCGGCAGCGCGCCAACCGGAACAGGCGCGCACCCACGCCCCTGGCCGCTCTTCATACGGCCGCTGGTCGCGCTAACGGTCGTAAAAGGCATCCACGAGCCCCAGCGACACGGCGGGCACATAGGTGACCAGAAGAAGCACCAGCATCAGGATCGCGATGAACGGCAGATTGGTCTTGGTCGTGCTCCATACATCGGTCTTGGCGATTGAACATGACGTTACCAGAACGCTCGCCACGGGCGGCGTCTGTTGCCCGAGTGCGATGTTGAGTGTCAACAGAATCCCGAATTGCACCGGATCTATGCCAAGTTGATGCACGAGTGGCATAAAGATCGGAACCGTCAGAATGATTGCCGCCGCGCCATGTAGGATCATCCCCAAAAACAGCAGGAAGACGTTGATGATCATCAGGACAATCAGCTTGTTGGTCGTGATGGACAGAATACCCTGCGCCAACCGTTGCGGCAGTTCCGTTTCGGTAAGGTAAAGACCAAGCACGGCCGAAGTGGCGACGAGCAACATAACGACAGCCGTCTGGACAACGCCTTCCACCAGTGCGTGATAGAGACGACCCAGATCGATCTCTCGATAGATGAACACGCCGATGAACAACGCAGTGACCACGGCGAGACCGGCCCCTTCTGTAGCCGTGACCACACCGCCGAAAATACCACCCAGGATGATGACCGGCAGCACCAGCGCCCAGGCCGCATCCTTCGTCGTCTCCCACAGGCGCGGCAGACTGAAGCCCGCTTCGCGCGGAAGATCGTAGCGCACGGCGAAATAATAGGAGAGCGCCATCAAGAGGAAGCCGCCGATCACGCCAGGCACGATGCCGGCAACGAACAGTTGCACGATGGAGGTATCGGAGAGCGCACCGTAGAGAATCATGGGAATCGACGGCGGGATGATGATTGCCAGCGATGCAGATGACGAGGTTATCGCTGCTGCAAAGCGCGGGTTGTAACCGCGCTTCTTCATTGCCGGAATCAGGACCGACCCGGTCGCGGCCACATCGGCGACGGCGGAGCCCGAGATCTCCGCGAAGAACATCGATACGCCGACATTGACCATGGCAAGGCCTCCACGGATAAAGCCGATGAGGGCGGAAACGAAGGCGATGAGACGCGTGGAGATGCCGCCAGTGTTCATAAGTGCGCCGGCAAGAATGAAGAGCGGGATGGCGATCAACGGAAAGCTGGTCGCGCCGTCGAAGATCGAGAGGGCCGCATTCAGAAAGCCCAGATGGCCGTTGAGAAGCCAGAGTCCCGAAAGTGCACTGGCAAGGATCGACACGGCAATCGGCAGGCCGATCGCGATCATCGCGAACATGGAGAACAGGATCAGGGCTTCGGTCATCGTGCGCGCTCCGTTCGAACGCGCGACAACTCATCCTGCGCGCGGGCGATTTCATGTTCGATCTCGATGGCTTCGGGATCGATCCCCGCCTGCGTAATGCGTAGCCTATCCGGCACGGTCAGCAGACGACCGACGATCATCAACCCGGCACCGATTGGCAGGATGGATTGCACGAAGCTGCGCGGTACGAAACGCAATGTCGTCATGCTCTCATTGCCGAATATCTCGAGGATGGCCCATCCAGCCCACATCATGGCCGCGAAGACCGCAATGAAGATCGCTTCGCCTAGCCAAAAGAGTGCTGAGCGTACGGCGGACGGCGCTCCGAGAAGCAGACCATTGAACCCTAGATGCGCGTTGCGCAACGTCGCCAGTGCTGCACCGGAAAACGTAATCCATGCCAGAAGCACCGCTGCGACCTCGTCATACCAGATCAATGAGTTGCCCGAATATCGAAAGGCGACACCGAGCACCACAACGCAGGAGAGGGCCAGCAGCAACGTTAGGGTCACCGCCTGCAGAAAAACATCGAGCCAATGGGCAAACCGAGCCATGTCAAGAGATCCCAAATGGGGCGAAAAGCGTACAGAGCGAACAGGGCGGGCGGCGGCTCCCAGATGAACGGCCGCCTGCGGAGCTCAGGAGCCGTCGGCCAGCGACAGAACCTGGTCGATCATTGCCTGGCCGTTCTCGACTTCGGTTGCGAATTTCTCGTAGAGCGGCTTGGAAGCTTCAACGAATGCGGCACGGTCCGCCTTGTTGACCTTCATACCGCTCTCCTCGAGTTGTTTCAGGAGATCGTCATCCTTGGAAGCACCGGTATCGCGTGCCCAACCGGCAACCTCCTGCGCTGTCTCGACCAGAACGGTTTGCACTTCAGGATCGAGTTTTTCGAAGGCGGCAACGCCGACGGTCGGATAAGCCGGCGAATAGACATGCCCTGAGAGCGAGAGATATTCCTGCACCTCGTTGAGCTTGCCGGCGGCGATATTGGTAAGCGGATTCTCCTGGCCGTCGATCACGCCGGTCTGGAGTGCGACGAACACTTCGGAAAAGCCCATAGGCGTGGGATTCGCTCCATATTCCTTGAACATGGCCACACGCCAGGACGAATTCGGTGTGCGTATTTTGAGAGCTTCGAGATCCGCCGGTGTGTTGATCGGACGTTCGTTGTTGGTGATTTGTCGGAAACCGTTTTCCCATATCGCCAGTGGTCGATATCCCTGTTCCATGGCGGCCGGCACCAGCACGTCCTTGAAGAGGGTTTCGTCAATCTTCTTGAGGTGCTCGCGGTCCGCCACGAGGAAAGGCAGATCGAAGATCGCGTATTCGGCGGCGATATCGGGCATTGTGGACGACGGCAATGTCAGGTGCATAGTGCCAAGTTTGATCTTCTGCAGCATGTCCTTGTCCTTGCCCAACTGGGAGCTGTCGAAGACCTTGACCACTGCTTTGCCGCCGAGCTTCTCGTTGGCGCGGCGAGCGAATTCGCTAGCCGTTTGTTCCTGTAGCGAACCGGTGGCAGCGCTAATACCGAAAATAATCTCCTCCTGCGCCTGGGTGGCTCCAACGCCCATAGCCGGCAACAGAGTCGCCACGCAGAATGCTATATGCTTCAGTTTCATGACTTTCCTCCCTTGAAATGCACTCCGCGCGGCCCTCCCCGGCCGCGCGGTCTTTCATACCGGTCCGCCTAGCCAGAAGCCTCCTGGTAAGTGCGCGCGCCCTGAGATTGCCAGGCTCCCGACGACGAACCGAATTCGTTCCCAAGCCTGCGCCCGAGCGCCAATGCATTGAACGACGCACCGGTATCGGCAATGCCTTTGCCGGCAATATCATAGGCCGTGCCGTGGGCCGGCGTGACGATGGGAAACGGGTAGCCGGCAATCAAGGTGACGCCGCGATCGAATCCAAGCAGCTTCATCGCGATCTGCCCCTGGTCGTGATACATGGTCATCACTGCATCGAACTCGCCCTTGACCGCCCGCACGAACACGGTGTCGGAAGGGATCGGTCCGGTGACCGCCATTTGCTCCTGTTGCGCGCGCTGAACCGCGGGAAGCAGGATATCCTCATCCTCCCAGCCGAAATTGCGGCCATCCCCAGCATGAGGGTTCAGTGCGGCGACCCCAATGCGCGGTCGCTTTATGCCGGCGCCCTCCATTACCTCGACGGTGAGCTTGAGGCTTTCATAAACCCTGTCGATCGACAGTTTATCGGCAACCTCCCGCAAAGGTATGTGCGAGGTGACACGGGCGTTCCAGACCTCATCGAGCACATTGAACTCGCGGCCGCTTCGTTCTGGCTCGACGATAGCGTCGATAAAACCGATCTCATCCACATAATCTGCTTTCGCCATTCGCATCGCGTGCTTGTTGAAAGGCGTGAAGAAAACCGCTTTTGCAAGACCGGCTTTGCCGACACGCAATGCCGCTGCAAAATTATCGAGCGCGGCGCGGCCGCCCTTCAGACTGGGCTCGCCAAGCGGCACATCTTCCGGATCGCAATTGGCCATATCCACCAGAACCGTGCCTTCAGGCAATGCGCTCTCGAGCGCCTCCCGTTCCATCACCGGCAGATCCAGATTTACCCCAGCCTGGCGTGCGCCCAAGGCCAGCACACGCTGGTCGCCGATTACGATCAGATCTCCGAGATTCACCTCTTTATCGGCAAGGATACGCGCCGAAAGCTCCGGGCTGATGCCCGCAGGATCTCCAACCGCGAAGGCGACGCGTGATTGCTGCATTGTGTATTCCTTATTTTGTATACAAAATATACAATTAAAAATTCGCACGTCAACGCATCTTTTTGTATGTTCCAAAAACCCGGATGATTCAGGAGATCTCGCTTGGAACTCAGCAGCCCCTTTCCCATGGAAGCCGTGGCAATCGAAAAGCAGACGCTGCATGACCAGGTTGCCAACCGCATTCGCGACCTCATCATCGAGGGGCATCTTGCGCCCGGAACCCGGATCGACGAGACGACGCTCGTTGAACAACTCGGTGTTTCACGCACACCGTTTCGCGAGGCGCTGCGTACGTTGGCAGCAGAAGGGCTGGTCATCATCCGTCCGTCCAAGGGCAGCGTCGTGCGAAAGCTCACGGCACAGGATGTGTTCTCCATGCTGGAACTGCTCTCACATTTGGAGGAATTGGCGGGACGACTGGTCTGCCAGCGCGCCAGCGATGCTGAGATTGAGGGTCTTCTTGAATTGCACGACGACATGCTGGCGCGTTACCGCGAGGGCGATCGCCTGCCCTATTACAAACTGAATCAGGAGTTTCATTCGCGCGTCTCACAGCTTGCGAGCAATGAATCGCTCCGCGAGGTTCAGGCCAACATCCAGGCACGCCTCAAACGGATCCGGTTTCTCGGAAACAGCAAACCGGATTACTGGGCCTCGGCGGTTTCCGAGCATGAACAAATGGCCGCCGCTCTCAGAAAGCGCGACGGTGAAGCGTTGGGCCAAGTCATGGCCCAACATCTGATGAACACCTGGGACCGCGTGAAAGACAATATTTGACCGGATCTGACCGGGCGGTCAGATCCTCGAGAAAGCATCGCGCCAACCAAGTCCCGCATCGGTGCCGGCACGCGGCTTGTATTCAGCGCCGAAGAATCCCTCATAACCGTCATCGCGCATGGCTGGCAGCAAACGTTCGAAGCATACCTCGCCTTCGTCCGGCTCCGCACGCGAAGGCACTGCAGCAATCTGTACGTGACCGATCATCGCGCGATGCGCAGTGAAGCGTCCGAGCAGATCGCCCTGGGTGATTTGCGTATGATAGCAATCGAACATGATCTTCAGATTGGCCGCGCCTACACGGTCAACAAGGTCAGCGGCCTGCTCGACACGGGAAAGAAAATAGCCCGGAACGTCGCGATGGTTGATCGGCTCGATCAAGACGGTGAGATTGTTCGTCTTGGCGATCTCGCAGGCATGGGTGAGGTTGCCGGCAAATGCGGTTTCCGCCGCCTCGCCTTCCGTCGCTCGGCCCGCCATGACATGTATTGCACTGGCACCCACAGCAACGGCATAAGCCACTGCCTCATCGATCGTCGCACGTGCCTCCTGCTCTCGGTCCGGCAGCGCCGCAAGACCGAAATCTCCCTCACGCCCGCCCTTGCGCGTATTGAGGCCAAGAAGCGGCAAGCCCGTTTCCTCAAGCGCTGCGCGCACTTCCTCAGTCGAAACCGCATAGGGCCAATGACATTCAACGGCTTCGAACCCGGCCGTATGCGCCCGCCGGATCGCATCAGGAAGAGAGAGTTCGGTCCATAGAAACCCGAGATTGGCGGAAAAACGCAGCATCACGACCACTCCACAGCGAATGTCGTCACCACCTGATCGACCTGCTCGGATGTCAGAACACGAGGCGACAGTCCCCGCGTCAGAAGCGCAAGCCGCGCGGTCTCCTCCAATTCCTCGATGGCCTGGCCTGCAGCCCGCAGGTCCTTGCCGGCCACCACCGGGCCGTGATTGGCCAGCATGATGGCTGAGCGTTTTCCGGCAAGCCCGCGGATCGCCTCGCCGATCGCAACATCTCCGGGAATGAAATAGGGAAGGAGCTTCACTTTGCCGAGTTGCATGATTGAATAAGCGGTGAGTGGCGGAAACAGGTTGTCCGGGTCGACATCCGGCAGAAGCGACCAGGCGACGGAATGCGTTGAATGCAGATGCACAATCGCACCGGCTTTGGAGCGTGTCTCGTAGAATGCTTCGTGCAAGGGCATTTCTTTTGTCGGTTTGTCACCATCCACATGCCGCCCAAGGGCATCGAAGCGGCTGAGCCGGGCCGGATCGAGCGTACCCAAGGTCGAGCCGGTGGGTGTTACCAGCATACCGCCATCGCTGGTGCGCGCAGAAACATTCCCGGTCGCGCCATGAGTGAGCCCGCGCGCGTGCAGCGATGCAGCAAGGCGGCACATTTCCTCGCGAAGCCTGCTTTCGTCACTCATGTTGTCTCTCCCTTCATCACGTCCAGCGCTTTCGCGAAAAATGCCTCGTCACCGAAATTGCCGGACTTCAGCGCGACCCAGACCGGTCGGTCCTCGGCCTTCAGCGCCGGCACACCCGGAGCAATCTCAGGTCCCACCTCCAGGGCGGAGAAATCGAGCGCCTCGACAATCGCACCGGACGTCTCACCACCGGCAATCACGAGCCGTTCATAACCGTTGGCGACAAGCTCCAGGGCCGTTGCAGCGAAAAAGCCTTCAAGGGCGGCTGCAACCTCGTCCCGTCCGAACTTGGATTGCGCGGCACGCACCTCATCGGGTTCAGACGAGGAATAGACCAATGGTGCGATCCCGGTAGGCTGGACATCGATCCATTCCATCGCCGCTCGTGGCGTCATTGCGCCGGAAAGCACAGCTTCCGGCTCGACCTTCAAAATCGGATGTCCTTGAGAATATTCCGCGATCTGCCGTCGCGTCTGGTTCGAGCAGGAGCCCGACAGGACGACAGCGCGGCCAGCCGATCCTTCCCAAGTTTCTCTGTCGCTTCCCAAAAGCCCCGCATCGCGAAAGTTTGCCGGCAGGCCAAGAGCCAAACCGGACCCGCCCGTTACAAGCTTCATGTCACGGACGGCGGCACCGATCCAGTGCAGATCCTCATCGGCAATCGTATCGACGACAACGCGCGTTCGCCCTTCAGCCGCTTCCCGTGTAAGCGCAGCCAAAATGGCCTCCGGCCCCTCGCGAACCGCCTGCGCGGAAACATGCCCAACCGCACCGCGCGTCTGCGGCGCGAGCCAGCGGCGGATATCGGCGTCGCGCATCGGCGTCAAAGGATGATGCTCCATCCCGCTTTCGTTGAGCAGACGGTCGCTAACGAAGAGATGCCCCTGATAAACCGTCCGTCCCGTCGCCGGGAACGCCGGACAAACCAGCGTCTGCTCCACTCCAAGATGTTCCATCAACGCATCGATCACGGGACCGATGTTGCCCTCAGGCGTCGAATCGAAGGTCGAGCAATACTTGAAATAAATCTGCCGCGCGCCTTGCTTCAAAAGCCATTCGACAGCCTGAAGCGACTGGCGGACGGCGTCGGTCACCGGGATGGTGCGTGACTTGAGCGCCACCACACCCACCTCGACGGATGGATCGGCAGGGTCAACGGGCACACCGCAATACTGAATGGTTTTCATACCGCTTTTGGCAAGTGTGTTGGCGAGATCGGAGGACCCGGTAAAATCATCCCCAATGCAACCGAGCAACATTTGCACCTCCTCCTTCACGCACATGTCGGATTAAATGCGACAACGTATCCATAAAAGTCAATGCTGGTGAGAAAGAGGGCTTTTGCGGGGAAATGTCACCCTCACATTCGAGCGTTGATCCTTATTTGACTTGATTTTCTCCGCCGAATTACAGGACTTCGCAATCACTTGCCTCAATCTTTGAAAATCAAAAATGTTATGATTTTTGTGTATACATTAACTCGCGAGCGGCTAAAATATGAATGAACTGAGCATCCGGAGTTGTCATGAAAACAGAACCCAAACGCCCCTCCTTGCGCTCGCGCGCCTGGTTCGACAATGCGGGCAATCCGGACATGACGGCGCTGTATCTGGAACGCTACCTGAACTTCGGATTGTCGCAGGAGGAACTGCAATCGGGCAAGCCCATCATCGGCATCGCACAAACCGGATCGGACCTTTCACCGTGTAACCGGCATCATCTCGAATTGGCAAAGCGCGTTCGCGAAGGCATTCGCGAAGCCGGCGGCATCGCCATCGAGTTTCCGGTACATCCGATCCAGGAAACCGGCAAACGTCCCACCGCCTCGCTTGATCGCAACCTTGCCTATCTGAGTCTTGTGGAGGTTCTCTACGGCTATCCGCTCGACGGCGTTGTTCTTACCATCGGCTGCGACAAGACCACACCGGCCTTGCTTATGGCGGCAGCCACGGTCAACATTCCCGCCATAGCGCTTTCGGTGGGCCCGATGCTCAATGGCTGGTTCCGGGGTGAACGCACAGGCTCGGGTACCATCGTCTGGAAGGCGCGCGAGATGATGGCAGCAGGTGAGATCGACTATGAAGGATTTGTGCGGCTGGTCGCATCCTCCGCGCCATCTACCGGCTTTTGCAATACAATGGGTACGGCGACGACCATGAACTCCCTGGCCGAAGCCTTAGGCATGCAGTTGCCCGGTTCCGCCGCCATTCCCGCACCCTACCGCGACCGGCAGGAAATGGCTTGGCGTACGGGCCTCCGCATCGTCGATATGGTGCATGAGGACATCAAACCGAGCGATGTGATGACGCGCGATGCGTTCATAAACGCGGTTCGTGTCAACTCGGCTATCGGCGGCTCCACCAATGCGCCGATTCATCTGACCGCGGTCGCGCGTCACCTGGGCGTCGAGTTTTCAATCGACGATTGGCAAACATACGGCGAAACCGTACCGCTGCTAGTCAATCTCCAGCCCGCTGGCGAATATCTCGGCGAAGACTATTACCACGCAGGCGGCGTGCCAGCAGTCATCAACCAGCTCATGTCGGTCGGACTTATCAATGAAGATGTGCTGACGGTAAACGGCAAAAGCATCGGAGAAAACTGCCGCGGTGCGGCCATCTCCGACGAGAAGGTGATCCGCCCGTTCGGCGATCCGCTGAAGTTGAATGCGGGTTTCCGCGTCCTGAAGGGCAATCTGTTCGATTCCGCGATTATGAAACTGTCGGTCGTGTCCGATGAGTTTCGCGAACGCTATCTCTCCAATCCCGATGATCCCATGGCCTTTGAAGGCCGCGCGATCGTGTTCGACGGGCCGGAGGATTACCATGTGCGCATTGATGACCCGGCACTCGCAATCGACGAGAGTAGCGTTCTTTTCATGCGCGGTGCGGGGCCCATAGGCTATCCGGGCGCCGCCGAAGTGGTGAACATGCGCGCACCGGATTATCTCATCAAGCGCGGCGTCACCTCTCTGCCATGTGTGGGCGACGGTCGCCAGTCCGGAACATCGGGTTCGCCTTCCATTCTCAACGCTTCGCCCGAAGCGGCAGCCAATGGCGGACTTGCGCTTCTCAAGAGCGGTGATCGCGTGCGCATCGATCTGAACAAATGCACCGCGAACATTCTCATACCCGAGGAAGAACTCGGCAAACGCCGCGCGGAACTGGAGAAAGCCGGGGGATATGCGTACCCAGCGCACCAGACGCCTTGGCAGGAGATTCAGCGCGGCATGATCGCTCAGCTCGAAGCCGGCATGGTCCTGGAACCCGCCGTCAACTATCAACGGCTCGCCCAGGGCGGAAAAGACGGCAAGATGCCGCCCGTGCCGCGCGACAACCACTAGGGTCGGATCCGTCCGCAACACACGGAAGAACCAATTTGGGAGGAGAGAACCCGTATGCGCATCCTGATTATCGGAGCGGCCGGCATGGTTGGCCGCAGGCTTGCCGAGAAACTGATCGCCGATGGCAGGCTCGGCAGTGAGCGGATCGACACCATCCATGCCTTCGATGTGGTCGAAGCGCCGCTCGTTTCGGCGAATGGCATCGAAATCGAAGCGCAGGCCGGCAACATCGCAAATTCGCAAACGGTCGAAGGGCTGATCGCGCAAAAACCCGATGTCGTCTTTCACCTCGCCGCCATCGTTTCCGGCGAGGCCGAGGTCGAGTTCGAAAAAGGTTACGACATCAACATGGATGGTACGCGCCATCTTCTCGAGGCAATCCGCCATATAGGCGCCGGCTATAGACCTCGCCTCGTCTTCACCTCCTCCATCGCGGTTTTCGGCGCGCCGTTTCCCGAAAAGATCGACGACCATTTCTTCCGTGCCCCACTCACCAGCTATGGCACCCAAAAGGCGATCGGCGAACTTCTTTTGGCTGACTACACGCGGAAAGGTTTCGTGGATGGAATAGGCATTCGGCTGCCCACCATCGTCGTGCGCCCCGGCAAACCCAACAAGGCGGCCTCGGGGTTCTTCTCCGGCATCATCCGTGAACCGCTGGCCGGACTTGATGCGATACTGCCGGTAGCGGACGATGTGCGGCACTGGGTGGCAAGCCCCGATGCCGCAGTGCATTTCCTGCTGCACGCCGGAACCATGGATCTGGCACAGCTCGGCGACCGTCGCTCGCTCACCATGCCCGGTCTTTCCGTAACCATCGCGGAGATGATCGAGGCTCTAGGGCGGGTCGCCGGCAATGAGGCAGTGGCGCACATCAAGCGACAACACGACCCGCAGATCGCCGCCATCGTCGATGGCTGGCCACGCGACTTCAACGCCCAGCGCGCTGAAGAAGCTGGCTTCAAAGCCGATCAGGATTTCGATGCCATCATCCGAGCACACCTTGCCGACGAAGAAGCCCGGAAAGCGAAGAGCTGAAGAGGTCGACAATGACAGGTAAGCAGCGCTTGCGGTCTGTGAAGAACCAACCCGGCGGGACGCAAGTGCTTGGACACAACAGCGAATATCTGCCAACCATCGTCGGTGCCGTCGTGGAAAAACCGAACGGTACCGGGCACACAGGGAGGGGACGCTGAAGACGACCGAACGAAGAAAGGTGAGCACCGCCGGGCGGTCGCTGAAAAGCAAAAGCGTGGAAGCGCAGGCCGCTTCGCGCCCTCGCCCGAGCCTTCAGGGCATTGCCAAAATGCCGGCGCGTGATCGTGCCTACCACGAACTCAAATTTCGCATTCTCGAAGGGCGACTGCCTCCCGGCACGACACTTTTGGAAACGGAGGTCGCCAGCCTCCTCGCGCTCAGCCGCACGCCGGTGCGCGAGGCCCTTATAAGGCTTGAAGAAGAAGGTCTGGTGGATGTTCGCCCGCGCCACGGGATCACTGTAAAGGCGCTGTCCGTCAATGAAATCGAGCAGATCTACCAGGTTTTTTCCACGCTCGAGGTGAAAGCAGCTCAGCTTACGGCCCGCCGTGGCATCAGCGAAGCCGATCACGAGCGACTCGACGGCATACTCACCCAAATGGAACGTGCCTCGAAACGAGGCGATATCGAAGCATGGTCCGAACTCGACGATGAGTTTCATTCCGAACTGGTCGGACTGTGTGGCAATCCGCGTCTGCAGGCGATGCTGCGGCAGCTATGGGATCTGCAATATCATGCGCGCCGCGCAATCATCAAACTGCGCCCCCTGCCCGTCGTCTCGGATCGTGAGCACCGTGCCATCCTCGCTGCCATCGCTGCGGGAAATGAAGATGAGGCAACTCGTTTGCACCAACAGCACCGCAATCGTGCCGACGAACAGCTAGTTTCACTGCTACGCCAGCAGGCATCGTTCTCCCCAGGGGGATAGGCTTGGCCTCATTCGTGGTGCTGAAGCGATAGGATAGGCGTTTCAATGTCCGCCTATAATGTATACATTGTGACTTCTCAGTGTCTGTGCGATTACACTGGTTGGAACAGAATGAAGAGGGGCGTTCATGAACAAAATCGACCTCACCGGACGAAGAGCGATCGTCACGGGCGGCGCGCAGGGTATCGGACTGGCAACGGCGGAACGCTTCATCGCGAGCGGTGCCGATGTCATCCTTTGGGACATCAATGCTGAAAATCTTGATCGCGCCGCGGAAACATTGGGAGGTAAGGCGACCGGCCGCGTGGTGGAACTCACCGACGAAAGCGCGGTGAACGCTGCGGCATTCGAGGCAGGCGCAGTTGACATCCTCGTCAACAATGCCGGCATCACCGGTGGCAACGGCAAGACATGGGAGCTGGCACCGGATGTGTGGCGGCGCACCGTCGAGGTCAATCTTGTCGCGCCTTACCTCACCTGCCGGGCACTGGTGCCGGGCATGATCGAGCGTCGCTATGGCCGCATCGTCAACATCGCCTCCATAGCCGGCAAGGAAGGAAACCCCAACGCCTCACACTATTCCGCGTCCAAGGCGGGTTTGATCGGGTTGACCAAATCGCTTGGTAAGGAACTCGCCAAGACCGGCGTTATCGTCAACTGCCTGACGCCGGCAGCCGCCCGTACGCCGATCTTCGACCAGATGAGCCAGGAGCATATCGACTATATGCTGTCGAAGATCCCGCTTGAGCGATTTCTCGAACCTGCCGAAGCGGCAGCGATGATCGCCTGGCTCGCCTCGGAGGAATGCTCCTTCACCACGGGCGGGGTCTTCGATATTTCCGGCGGCCGCGCCGTCTACTGACTGCCAGAGTACAAAGGAACGATAATATGAAGCTGTTGCGTTACGGCCCTGCCGGGCAAGAAAAGCCGGGCATGCTCGCGGCGGATGGAATTCTGCGCGATCTTTCCAGCATTGTCACCGACATCGCAGGCGAAGCCATTTCGCCGGCAGGGCTCGACCGACTGCGCGCCGTCGATGTGCAGAGTCTCCCTCCAGTGGAAGGAAATCCACGGCTCGGCCCCTGCGTTGCAGGCCTGCAGAAGATCGTGTGCATCGGACTCAACTATTCCGATCACGCAGCCGAAACCGGGGCGGAACCGCCAGAAGAACCCATCATCTTCGCCAAAGCGCTCAACGCACTGTGTGGCCCCGATGACGATGTTGAAATGCCGCGCGGCTCCAAAGCGCTCGACTGGGAAGTGGAACTGGCTGTCATCATCGGCACGAAAGCGAAATATGTGAACGAGGCCGATGCGATGAATCATGTTGCCGGTTTCGCAATCATGAACGATGTTTCCGAACGCGATTTCCAGACCAAGCGCTCAGGCCAGTGGACCAAGGGCAAAAGCCACGACACGTTCGGTCCGCTTGGCCCCTGGCTTGTCACACGCGATGAAGTGGGCGACCCGCACGATCTGGACATGTGGCTGGATGTAAACGGCGAACGTCGCCAGACCGGCAACACCAACACACTGATCTTCAACGTACCGCATGTAATCTCTTATCTCTCGCGATTCATGACACTGATGCCCGGCGACGTCGTCTCGACCGGCACCCCTCCCGGGGTTGGGATGGGAATGAAGCCGCCGCAATACCTTAAGGCCGGCGACGTGATGACACTGTCCATTGCCGGCCTCGGTGAACAGCGCCAGACCATCGTCAACGCCTGATCGCAATATCTGGAGCCCGCCATGAGCATTAAAAACGTCACTGTCATCGGCACCGGCATCATGGGTGCCCCGATGGCGCGAAACATTGCAAAGGCGGGCTTCAAACTCACCGTCTGGAATCGCACCCGCGCCAAGGCCGAAGCGCTTTCGGATGTCGCCACCATTGCTGACGACCCACAAGCCGCAGTAGCGAACGCCGACGCCATCGTAACGATGGTCGACAATTCTCCCATCGTTACCGAAATCTATTTCGGTAAGAAGGGTGTTGTAGAGACCGCACCGAGCGGCGCGCTCTTCATAGACATGTCGTCGATCCAGCCGGCGGTTGCACGCGACCATGCGCAAACACTGGCAAAAACCGAACACCGGCATCTAGATGCACCAGTCTCCGGTGGCGAAAAAGGTGCGCTCGAAGGGGCGCTCGCTATCATGGCCGGGGGAGACCCCACGGATTTCACAGAGGCCGAAGAGCTCCTCTCTTCTATGGGAAGGGCAACCCATGTCGGCATTCATGGCGCGGGTCAGGTCGCCAAGCTCGCCAACCAGGTGATTGTCGCCGTCACCATCGGTGCGGTATCCGAGGCGATGCTTCTGGCGCAGGAGGGCGGCTGTGATCCCGCAGCGCTTCGCGATGCTTTGATGGGCGGTTTTGCCACCTCGCGGATTCTCGATCTTCATGGCGAACGGATGGTCGAGCGAAACTTTCTGCCCGGCGGCCCGCTCGAGTTGCAGCTCAAAGACCTTGAGAACACGCTCGAAGTGGCACGCGCGGCCAACCTTGAACTGCCTCTCACGGAAAAAACACGCGACGCGTTCCACCAGCTCGCCCATGAAATGAAGATGGGGCGCCACGATCACGCGGCCTATCTGTTATGGCTCGAAGCAATCAATCCCGGAAAACGACTTGGAAGCGGCGAGACCAGCGCCCCGCCGCTGAAAGCGTGAAGCCACTCAAGCTTTACCAATGCCCGAGACGGTCGATGCTTCGGGCACTGGAAAGATCACGTCATACGCCCAGTTGAAGACGAAAGCGTAAACCAGGTAAAAGAGTGCGAACGAGGCGTTGACGAACAGCGCTTCGATGATTGGAACTCCCAGAAACAGCGCCGTGGTCGGCATCAACGCTAACAACAGTCCACCTTCGAACAGGACAGCATGCACCACGCGCATCGGCACAGTCTTGCGCACGCTGCCGGTAAATCGGCGCAACGCATGGTCGAAGCCTAGATTGTAGATATAATTCCACAAGGTGGCGATCGTGGCGCTAACGATCGCGACAACACCCATGTCGAACATGGGTTTGCCAAAAGCCCAAGACGCCAAAGGCGTCACGATGAGAAGAGCGATCAGCTCGAAACTGACGGCATGTCGGATACGGTCTGCAGCGGTGCGCATTTTGCTCCCCGTTGGTTTCTCGGGTCGTCCCGACATGGTTTCCCGAGATGGGGGAGGTCGTCCTCGCTTCGAAGCATATATAGGATATTTTCGCGGCGTTTGTAGACGACAATCATTCGCGTTGCGAACAAAGAAGCGTCCACCTGTAAAGCGACCGTTACATCGCGCCGCCAGTCCTGAACACTGATCGGGTTTTAAACCTTTTCAAGTTTCCAACTTTGCGGTCGACCAGCATCCAACACAATCCAAGGCCACAGAATAGACCGCTCTCGATCAGAGGTTCGGCGGACAATGTCCGAGCATCCCGACTATGGCAGAATCCGCTCTGGGCTCTGGAACAAGCCGGCAGCCCGGATTCTATTCCATCCTGTCGCCGGGAAGCGTGATGCCCGGGAACACCTTGATAACCGCACTGTCATCCCACTGTCCGTAACCGGCCGTGCTGGCCGAGGCGAACATGGTGTAGGCGGTCGAAGCCAACGGCAGTGGAAATTGAAGGGTCCTGCCCGTCTCCGTCACAAGGCCGAGGTCTTTCACGAAAATATCGACCATGGATCGCGGCGCATAGTCGCCATCCACGACATGCCGCATGCGGTTTTCAAACATCCATGAATTGCCGGCTGCGTTCGTCACCACCTCATACATGGTGTCGAGCGGGATGCCGGCACGCGCCGCGAGTGCCATCGCCTCAGCACCGGCGGCAATGTGCACGCCGGCCAAGAGCTGGTGGATGACCTTTACCGCCGCTCCGTCGCCGATCCGGTCGGAAATGCGGAAAACCCGCTCGGCCACGGCAGCAAGCACCGGCGCAAGCGTGTCGAAAGCGGCCTTCGGTCCCGCTGCCATGACCGTCATTGCGCCCTCGCGCGCTTTGACCGGGCCACCCGAAACCGGGGCATCGAGCATCAGGTGTCCCGTCTGTTCCAGCCGCGCACCGAAATCGCGTGCATCTTCGGTCGATACCGTCGACGACACCATCACGGGTATCCCCGTCGGCAACAATCGGACAATGCCCTCCTCGCCGAACAAGACGCTGCGCACCTGTTCCGCGTTCACGGTCAGAACAACCACCGCTTCTGTATCCTCGGCAAAAGCTGCTCCGTTGGGCCCGGCGTCGGTCGCACCAGCATCGAGGATTTCCGTGCAGGCCTCGGCTCGCGGATCGACACCGAAGACCATGTGTCCTGCGCGCACAAGTGACAGGGCAACGCCCATTCCCATCGACCCCAGGCCGATCACCATTACCCGCATCTCATGCTCCCTGGAGTATAAAGTCCTTCATTCTTTCACCGCACCCGTCATGGACGAAACATAGTAGTCGACGAAGAAAGAATAGAGGATCACCACCGGCAAGGAGCCCAGCAAAGCACCCGACATCAACGCACCCCACTCGTAGATATCGCCGCGCACCAACTCCGTAAGGACGCCAACAGGCACGGTTTTGTTTTCCGACGAAGAGATGAAGGTGAGCGCGTAGATGAACTCGTTCCAGGAAAGCGTGAAAGCGAAAATGCCTGCTGAGATAAGACCCGGCACCGCGAGCGGCAGAATGACTTTGGTGAGGATTTGCCAGCGTGTCGCCCCGTCCACCAGTGCGCTTTCCTCGAGTTCGAAGGGGATACTGCGAAAATAGCCCATCAGGAGCCAGGTACAGAACGGAATGAGAAAGGTCGGATAGGTCAGGATGAGCGCCAGGCGCGAATCGAAGATCCCCACCTTGAACACGATAAAGGCCAGTGGAATGAACAGGATCGATGGCGGTACCAGATAAGCGAGAAAGATCATAAGCCCCGTCACCCGCGCGCCCGTGAAACGCACGCGTTCGATGGCATAAGCGGCGAAAACCGATGCAGCCAGCGAAATGAAGGTCGAGGCGAACGCTACCAGCATCGTGTTCCACAGCCAGCCCGGATAGGACGTCTCGAACAATAGAAACTTCACGTGTTCGAGCGTGGGTTCGATCACCCAAAAGGGGCTGTAGTTCTCGTAGTTTGTGAGCTGGTAATCCGGTTTGATGGCGGTGATCGCCATCCAGTAGAACGGGAATAGAAGAACGAAAATGAACACCGCCAGCGGCAGGTAAACCGTCATGATACGCCGCGGCAATGTGTTGAACTGCTCCATGCCTTCCATATCGTCGTTTATGGCGGCGCGCTGGGTGGTTTGGGTGCTCTCGCTCATCGGATCATTCTCCTTAGTCGCCGCCGCCCTGTTGCCATTTGCGGCGCTGCAATCCGAAGAAGGAAAACAGGATCGCCGCCAGCAAGAAGGGGATCATCGCCACGGCAATGGCCGCACCTTCGCCCAATTGCCCGCCAGGAATCGCGCGCTGGAACGACAGGGTCGCCATCAGATGCGTGGCGTTAACGGGACCACCCCGCGTCAACACATAGATGAGCTGGAAATCGGTGAAAGTGAAAAGCACCGAGAACGTCATAACCACCGCAATGATGGGTGTGAGCAATGGCAAGGTTATCTTGGTGAAGCGCTGCCAGGACGTCGCCCCATCGAGCGCCGCCGCCTCGTTCAGCGACTGCGGAATGGTCTGCAATCCCGCGAGCAACGAAATCGCCACAAAGGGAATGCCGCGCCAGACATTGGCGGCGATCACCGAAGCCCGCGCATTGGTTGGATCGCCGAGGAAATTGATCGGTTCGTTGATTACGCCGAGGTTCATCAACACGTAGGAAATGATCGAAAACTGGGAATCGTAGATCCACCAGAATGCGAGAGCCGAAAGCACCGTTGGCACAACCCATGGCAACAAAATGATGGCACGGAAGAACGTCTTGAACGGCAGATGTTGATTGAGAATCAGGGCAAGCCAAAGCCCTAGCGCGAACTTCAGCACCGAGGCCACCACCGTGTAGAGCATGGTGTTGAAGACGGAGAGCCAGAAGACGGGGTCGTCGAAGAGCCAGATGTAGTTTTCCAGGCCGATGAAAATACCTTCACGCCCGATGCGCGCATCGGTGAAGCCGAGCCATACCCCCAAACCTAGCGGGTAGGTGAGAAAGCAGAGCAGGAACACCGCCGCCGGCAGCATGAACAGAAGTCCGAGCCCATTGCGGCTTTCCAGAAGCCATCCGAGGATCGAAGATGAACGCGCCGGCCTGGCCTGCATGGGTCATCCTGCCTTTCTTCGTATTGATCGGTGAGAAGCCGAGACAACGCCGGCAACTTGCCGGCGTTGCCTATTCGTCAACGATAATAGCGTGCGATACGCCGTTCCGCATTGGAGATGGCCTCTTCGGCCGAACGCTGACCGGTGACCGCCTCGGCAAACATGTCCACCAGCACATAATCGGCCATGACACCTGCAGATGCCGGCCCGAGCGGACCCGCATACCCGTTGGGCCGCAGCGAGGCCGAGGCTTTCGCATAGGGCGCGTGAACGGGATTGGACGTCCAGACCGGATTGTTCTCGAACCCCTTCAGGGCCTGGCAGCAATAGGCACTCGCCCCTTCAAGCCAGGCGTTCATACGGTCAGCCTGATACATGAAGGCGAGATATGCCTTGGCCGCCTGCGGATACTGACAATGATTGAAGATCGAAATAGTCGAGGTCTGGTGCAGCTCCACCGACGTGCCCACCGGTCCGACCGGCAGATTGGTGGTGCGTATGTCCTCAGCAATCTCTTTCATCGCCTCGTCTTTGGCGGCGGCGTAGTAAAGCGACACACCATTGGCCGTCAGTGAAACCTCGCCGGCGAGGAAGGCACGGTTGTTGTTGATGTCCAGCCAGCTTTCCGTGCCTGGGATAAAGGTCTCATAGAGCGCCTTGGCATAGTCGATGGCCGCCTTGGTCTCAGGGCTGTTGATGGCCACCGCGCCGCTTTCGTCGACCGTCATACCGCCATGGCTCCACAGCAGCCAATGCGCATAGTTATTGCCGTCGCCGACCGCTTTGCCATGCGGGAAACCGGCCGGTGTACCCTTGGCCTTCATCGCCTTGCACAATTCCAGGAAACCGTCCGTATCCTGCGGGAATTCGCTGAAGCCGGCCGCCTTCATATGGCTGTCGCGATAACAGATCGCATTGCCGATGGCGCAAAGCGGTACGGCGATGAATTTGTCATCTTGTCTGGCATAGCCCTCGAGACCCTCATACCAGCCGCCATGCTCCTCGCCGAGCGCATTGGCAAGATCCGTCACATCCACCAGCTTGTCAGGATACTGGAAAGGATCGTCGAACCAGCTCATCACCATGTCGGGACCGGAGCCGACATTGGCCGCCACCGCCGCTTTCGGGCGCACATCTTCCCAGCTTTCCTGGTCGATGCGCACCTCAACCCCGGTCGCCTCGGTGAAAGCGGCGGTGTTGGCGTTCCAGGTCTCCTCTTCGCCTGTCACGAAAGGCACCCAGCGCAGAAGGCGCAATGTCGCCCCTTCCTCCGGTGTAAACATCGATGCCGATGCCTGCGCCAACGCATGCCTTGTCCCGAGCGTTCCCGCCAATAGGCCGCCGGCGGCAAGTCCCGCCGTGCCCGATAGAAATCTCCTGCGATTGATCGTCATTGCACGTCTCCTCCTCAAACTCGCGACACCCGAGCGATGCCGCAAAGCGGTTGACTGCCGCATTAACGTCGGGCGCCACGGCACCCCACATTTGGCGTCGTCCTCCCCGGCGACGCCAAAATCAAGTTAAGCCGAGAGCCTCTGACCTCCCTCGGCATCGAAGAGATGAATGGCTTCCGGGTCGATGGAGACCTTCAATTCGTCTCCCGGCCCGGCCTTGATGCGTTCACGGAAAACGCAGGTCATTTCATTTCCGTCGAGATCGGCGACGACATGGGTTTCAGAACCGGTCGGCTCGACCACTTTGACGCGCAGGGCAACATCGCCACGCAGATGAATTGCCTCGGGCCGGATACCGCAGATCAGGTCGCGTCCGGGTTTTGCCGCGCCGACATTGGCGACGCTGATGCGCTGACCCTGCCCGGTCACGAACACGCCAGGATCGTCGTCATTCAATCGCCCCGGCGTCATGTTCATGGCCGGCGAGCCGATAAATCCCGCGACGAAGAGATTGGCCGGTCGGTCGTAAAGCTCGAGCGGCTCGCCGACCTGTTCGACGATGCCGTCATGCATAACGACAATCTTGTCGGCCATGGTCATCGCCTCGATCTGGTCGTGGGTAACGTAAACCGTTGTCGTCTTCAGCCGCTGATGCAAATTCTTGATCTCGGAGCGCATGGAAACGCGCAGCTTGGCATCCAGGTTCGAAAGCGGCTCATCGAAAAGGAACACTTGCGGATTGCGAACGATGGCGCGTCCCATGGCAACGCGCTGGCGTTGGCCGCCGGAAAGCTGGCGCGGATAGCGGTCGAGCAGATGCGTCAGTCCCAAGATTTCCGCCGCCGGGCGCACCTTCGCCTCGATGTCGGTCTTCGCCGCGCCCTTCAGCATGAGCGAGAAGCCCATGTTCTCGGCAACGGTGATGTGTGGATAGAGCGCGTAGTTCTGGAACACCATGGCGATGTCCCGATCCTTGGGCGGCAGCGTGTTCACCACCCTGTCGCCGATCACGATCTCACCAGCGGTTATATGCTCCAGGCCCGCCAACATGCGCAGCAAGGTCGATTTTCCACAGCCGGACGGTCCGACCAGAACGACGAACTGTCCCTCCTCGATATCCACCGAGACACCGTGCAGAACTTCCACCTGCCCGAACGCCTTGCGGACATCGCGAAACATCACTGTGGCCATTAAGGCTCCTCCTCCTTAATGTATTCATTGTCGTATAGTGTCCGCATTCTGCATCGAGCGCAACAGGCAAAACTTGGATTTTAGCGCTCCGCTCGCGGCGTCAAATTTTATCGACAACGTATGCAACGTGACGTTTTCGGGCATATCGCACTGGAAATCCTGTACCGAAGCCTGTGGAAAGATTGCTGGCCGATCGCAGAAAAACCCTGGCACATGTTCGGCGAAAATCGCTGGCAGCACGAGAGATCCCACATCAATCTCCCACAGTTTGAAAGACGGAAGGGCTTGTGCCGTTTTTACGACCGGGAGACAGATTCTTGTAGACCGGTTGCCGGCCGGCACATTCGAGATCCCGGCAAACCGGCCCAAGACCGGGACCGCACTGCGGATCCTGCCGTTACAGACGCCCCATGGCGCCAGGGATATCCTCGAGCAGGCGCTCCTTGTTCAAGAGCCCAGCATCCTCCAGCATGTCGAAATCGGGAAGGTCGCGAAGCGTCTCAAAGCCAAAATGCGCTAAAAACGCCGGCGTCGTCACATAGGTATAGGGCGCACCCGGTTGCGGACTACGCGGACCGGAGGCAATGAAGCCGGCACGGCGCAACTTGCCGATCAGGTCGCGCGAAACCTCGCGAGCAAAGAAGCTCGACAGTTCGGCACGAGTGATCGGTTGAAAATAGCCGATGGACATTAACACCAGAGCCTCGGCCTCGCTCAAGCTCTCCCCCGTCTCGACAATGCCAAACGCCGTGCGGATCGCGTCGGCCAGGGAAGGCCGGGTCCGATGCTGCCAGCCCCCAGCCACGCGCACCAGTTCATAAGGTCGGTCGGTGAGTTCGGCGCTTATATCCTCGATGATAAGATCGAGGTTGCAACCGCGCCCCACAACCTGCGCCAGCGTTTCGCGCGTCACGGGTTCCCGCGCCGCGAAGATGACCGCCTCCACTCGTGCCATCCATTCCCGCCAACGGAGAGCCTGCGGCAAATGCTCGAGTTCGCGGTCGAACAGAGGAGCGTTCGTTTCCGCCCCGTTTTTCTGCTTGCCGGTTTGCGCGCTCATCATTTCACAGCCCGTAAATGCGAAAGCTATCGCGGCCGCTCAATTCGCGCACCGCGCCGAGCGAAACAAGCCGAGCGAAAAGACGTCGCAGTCCACGGTCACTCATGTTTGAAAACGCATGGGAGGCCATCAACGCATCGTCGGCGAGAAGGGTCTGCACAATACCCTGCGCACCCTTGGCACGAAGCTTGGGAGCGACCTGAAGGAGCCGAGTGGCCCGCCGCTCCAGCAGAATTGCCCGATCAACCGCCTCCAGCGCGGCGCAGGCATAACGGCTGGCAATCATGGAGCCGTCGGCCCCGCGATCGGGTTTATAAGATCCCTGGGCGCGATCGCGCCTCGCACTTCCCGCAATCAGGAAAAGAGGAACAGCCCGGGACCAGCCAAGCACGCGCGCTACCACGGCATCGCAGAGCCATGGAGCGATAACGGCCTCGTATTCCGGCCAGAGACGCTGCACCGAGCGATAGACCCGTTCCGCCGCGGCAAGCGGGTTCTGTCCGATGCCGGTCGCCTCTTTCATCAAATCACCAAGGTCAGACGCGCGGCCATCCAGCCGATAACCGCACATTTCGATCAAAGAGCCGAGCGTGTCCTCGCTTGCGAGTTCATCGACCGGTGTTGAAACGAGCAGCCGCCAGCCGAGCAGCATCCGACCGGCCGGACCGGCATCGTCACCCGTACGCGTGAGAAGAAAAGCATCGCGCAAAGCCGCCTCGTCCTCCGGCCGGCCGGTCTTTCGGCAAGCCGTTGCCGCCGCACCCAAGGCCAAGCGGTAACGCCAGGCCTGCGCCGAAAACCTCGTTTCGCGCACATGCGCATCCAGCACAGCGAAGGCAGCACCTGCCGCAAAGGTTGCGTCTAGTTCCGAAGCCTGTATCGCCAAACGCAACCAATCGGGAATACGCATACAAAGCGCATCCGATGATGCCATCCTTTCCGGATGGTGTGACGAAGGACGAATCATGGTTCCACATTGATGAAGCCCGGCGCTTCTTTCAACGATAGAGCACGTCAAGCGCCGCGCCATCGACAGCTTTCCGGAACGGTAACTTTATCCACCCAGCGTGCCGAAGAGCGTTCGTTATAATGTGATACTGTCCAATTATGGATCATCGAATGTTGCCGCCCGACGATCAAAGTGATTTTGCAGCCCCCCTTATTGCCCATAAACGCCAACCGGGCACCGTGGCTTCCCGCACCCAATTGTAACGCGACACCAACGGCATCCTCATTTCCAAAAGCGATGGTGCGTGAGCGAAAGCCGACGCCCCATCCTTTCGAGCAAGAAATTTCACTAACAATCAGTCGGCGACCAAATGAAACAAACTCGCGAACACTGGACCTCCAGAATGGGGTTCATTCTGGCAGCAGCCGGTTCTGCCGTCGGCCTCGGCAATGTCTGGCGTTTTCCGTATGTCACCGGGGAAAACGGCGGTGGAGCATTCCTGCTGATCTATCTCGGGATCGTCTTTTCGATCGGTGTTTCCGTGCTGATCGCGGAGTTGATAATCGGTCGATCGACACAACTCGACCCGGCTGGCGCTTTCAGAAAGTTGGCCGGCGGTGCGTGGCCGCTTGTCGGCTATATGAGCATTCTTACCGCGTTTGTGATCCTGTCCTTTTATTGCGTGATCGCTGGCTGGACCGTCGCTTATATGGCCAAATCGATTGCGGGATCGGTACTGCTGTCGGATCTCGAGCAGGTCGGCAGCGCATTCGACACCTTCATCACGGATCCCCTCGAGCCGGTCTTATACACCGCTCTCTTCGTCGGGCTTACCGTCTTCGTCGCCCTGGGTGGCATCGCCAACGGCATCGAACGCGCGGCGCGTCTTCTCATGCCGGCGCTTTTCATCATTCTTCTCGTCCTCGTGGCGCGCTCGGTCACGCTCGACGGTGCGGTCGAGGGTGTCGCCTTCTTCCTCCAACCCGATTTCACGAAGGTCACGTGGGGCACGCTACTGGCCGCCCTGGGACAGGCCTTCTTCTCCCTTTCGCTCGGCATGGGCGCGATGATCACCTACGGTTCCTACATGCATCGGCATGACGACATAGCCGGCTCGGCGCTGGCCGTCACGGTTCTCGATGCCCTGGTTGCAGTGCTTGCCGGCCTGGTGATCCTGCCAGCTGTCTTCGCCTTCGGTGCAACCCCATCGGCCGGACCGGGCCTTACCTTCATCACCCTGCCCTCGATCTTCGCGCAAATGCCGTTCGGCAGCTTCTTTGCCGCGCTTTTCTTCTTTCTCCTCGCGATCGCTGCACTCACCAGTTCGGTCGCCCTGCTTGAGGTCGTCATTACCTACTTCATGGACGAGGGCGAAGCGAACCGCACGAAGGTGGCCGTCGGTGCGGGCGTTGCAACCTTCGCCCTGGCGGTTCCCGCCTCGCTCAGCCTCGGCATCATGTCCGGCTTCACCATCGGCGGAAACGTGCTGCTCGATGCGCTGGATTATATGACGAGCAACATAACGCTGCCTCTCGGCGGTCTACTGGTTGCGCTGTTTATGGGCTGGTCCCTCAAGCACAAGGGCGAGGAGGAATTTGTTGACGGCTCGGCCCTTGCCCCGGCCCTGGTTTCCGCATGGCGCTTCATCATACGCTATGTCGCGCCACTGGCCATCGCGCTGATCCTTATCAACGGCCTCGGCTTCATCTAGGGTCAGGTCCGAGACATTCACAGCACCGCCAACCCGGCACTCTAGCTCTTTCGCCGACTATTTGATTGGTGACGGAACCGCTGGCCAGCGTCGGTATGCCACCGGCGCTTTGATTTATGTCAATAATGGATGGATTATTCGAAATCATTCATATAGCATATATCAAATGGAAACCCGGGACCTTCAGACCTTTCTGGCTGTTGCCGAAACGGGAAGCATCACCAAGGCGGCGGTGCTTCTGGAACGCTCGCAGCCATCGGTTACCCGCACCATTCAGGACCTCGAAGCCAAGCTTGGGTTTTCGCTTCTCCAGCGTGCCGGACGGCGCGTCATGCTTTCAGATGAAGGCATCGCTTTCGAAGAAGAAGCGCGCCGTGTCCTGAATTCCCTAACGGGCCTGGCGGCACGCGCCCGCGCGATCGCCACCGGCAAGGGGCGCACGCTCCAGGTTGCCGCCACGTCCGCCATCGCCACCGGCGTCATTCCCGCCGCGCTGGCCGAATTCGCCGCCGAGAAACTGCCTCCTGAAATCCAGGTCGCACAATATCTTCCAAACATGGTTGCTCAGGAAGTCGGCTCCGGCGGTGCCGAGATCGGGTTTTCCAGCATGCCGCTCGACGTACCCGGCCTGGAACTGGTTCGCCTCTACTGCGCCAACGATGTCGCCGCACTGCCCGAAGGCGACCCGCTCACAGAATATGACACCGTACCGCTGTCCGCCTTTTCGGGGCGACGGTTCGTAACCATGCTCGATCCCGGTCGTTTCCAACGTCAGGTCTCTCGGGTGATGGAAGCGCACGGTGTCTGTCCTGGACCGTTGATACGCACCAACGTATCCTACTCCGCCTTGCGGCTGGTGCAGAAGACCGGAGTCGTCTCCATCGTCGATCCCGTCAGCGCCTATGGCGTGCAACTGCCAGGCGTGGTGATCCGGCCGATCGACGTCTCCGTACCATTTTATTGGGGTGCCGTCGCCGCGGCCTCACGCCCCTTGCGCCCTCTCGTGGCACAGTTGATCGACGCCGTCGAGGCAGAGGCACGCCGTATCATACCGGATCTCAAGATACTCGACCCCGCGCAGAGTGCGCAGACGATGAACCGGGGAACGCCGGTCGCCGCGCAGCCCTCATCGGACAGCCAGGACCACCATCGAGGATCAGCATGACCCGTCAGTTTCATTCCACTCCCGGAGCTGCACAAGGCCTCGACGCCCTGGCCGATCGCATCCAGTTCGACCTGGAATGCCTCAACCTGCCATCGCCCAACTGGGTACCCGAGCGACGCACCGAAACGGGCGAGAAGATTCACGATGTCGTGGTCATAGGCGGCGGTATGTGCGGCCTCGTCGCGAGTTTCGCGCTTCGATCTGGCGGGATTCGAAACATGCGAATCTTCGATCGCAATCCCAGCGGATATGAAGGGCCGTGGCTGACCTATGCGCGCATGGAAACGCTCCGTTCGCCCAAAACCCTGCCCGGACCGGCCTATGGCATGGGGGCTCTCACCTTTCGCGCATGGTATGAAGCACAATACGGCCTCGATGCCTGGAACGCATTGGACAAGATTCCCCGCCCCATGTGGATGGACTATCTCATCTGGTATCGGAACGTGCTCGATCTTCCGGTGGAAAACGAGGTCGAGGTCAAAAGCGTGACACCGGAAGGGGATCTTCTGCGGCTCGAATTGCGCGGCGCCGGAGCAAAGGAAAGCTCAGTCCTCACTCGGAAATTCGTCATGGCCACGGGCCGTGACGGCACCGGCCACCCCAACATTCCTGGTTTCGTCTCAGCTTTGCCGAAACGCCTCTGGGCCCATTCCTCCGAAGACATAGATTTTCCGGCCCTCAGGGGAAAACGCGTGGTCGTGATCGGTGTCGGCGCATCGGCGGTCGACAATTCGGCCGAGGCGCTCGAAGCCGGCGCGAAGGAAGTGCGGCACCTCATTCGCCGCAAGGAAATGCCGACAATCAATAAGATGATGGGCATCGGATCCTTCGGGTTTACGGCCGGCTATGCCGAATTGCCGGACGAGTGGCGTTGGCGCTTCATGCAATACTCTTTCACAACGCAGACCCCCTCGCCGCGTGGCTCCACCATGCGCGTCAGCCGGCACCAGAACGCCTTCTTCCATTTCGGCCAGGGTATCAGGCATGTCTGGAATGAAGGCGAAGAAGTGGTCATCGAAACCACTGCCGGCAAGACAGTCCGTACCGATTATCTCATCCTCGGCACCGGTTTCACCGTCGATCCGCTGGCGCGGGCCGAGTTGGGTGAAGCCGCGCGAGAAATCCTGCTTTGGGGCGATCGCTATACGCCGCCGGCAGGCGAAGAAAGCCGCGAGCTGGCAAATTTCCCTTATCTCAGTCCCGATTTCTCGCTCCGCGAACGCACGCCTGGCACTGCGCCCTGGCTCTCCAGCATCTATTGCTTCAACTACGGCGCCTCGGCGAGCCTTGGTAAAGTCTCGGGCGACATCCCCGGCATCAGCGACGGGGCGCGATGGCTGGCCTATGCCATAGCCGCCGAACTCTATGGAGAAGACGTCGAACGCCACTGGCAGGCGATGCTCGATTACGACAAGCCAGAATTGCTCGGCGACGAATGGACCGAGACAGAACTCGAAGACAGTGCGGACGCGATCGATCGCGAACCCACCTATCAGATTGGAGGCTGAACACCGGCATGAGCGAGCTTTCGCCAAACGATATCGTGATCGCGCAGGCAAACGCGGCGCAAAGTGGCCCTGTCCGCGATGCGCTCACAGGTCGCGCAGACATCATGGCCATGACACAGGCAACGCATGACGCGGCCCTGAAGCCGGGCGATCCCGGCGGCCTTTCGCACGGCGAACGCGCCGCCCTCGCCGCTCGCGTGGCGCGGCTCAACGCCGACAATAAACTTGCCGCACACTATATGGCTCTGCTGGAGGAAACCGGCGCCGGCGATGACATTTCAGCCATGGCCGATCCGGCACACAAGGGCAATGGGAATACCCGGCAAGCCGCCCTCCTCACCTATACGGATCTCGTTTCGACACATCCGCGCGACACCACACCGGAAGACATCGAAGCCCTGAAAAGCGCCGGCGTTTCCGATGCCGACATCGTGCGACTTTCCGAGTTGAACGCATTTCTGGCTTATCAGATCCGTGTGATCGCCGGCCTGAAACTGATGAAGGCGACGGCATGAACACCATCCTCCATGAATTCACGACAAAGATCCCCGGTTGGCGTCCGCGCGTTCAACCCATCAAGCTCGACGAGGCAACGCCCGAACAGCTCGACGCACTGAAGGTCACGCCCTCCAACACCAAAGTCTCAGATTATGTGCTGGTGCTGGCCAACGATGTCGAAACACTGAAGGTGCGCACCCCGCTCTTCAATGCCATTATGTACAATCGCGGTGGTATGGGCCGGGCAGAGCGCGAGCTGAGCGCCGTCGGCGCGTCGGTGGTTAATCGCTGCGTCTATTGCGCCGCCGTGCATGCGAGCCGGTATAACCAACTTACCAAGGACGAAGAGGCGATGCAGCGCATCTTCGCCGATGGTGAAGACGCCGCGCTCGACGAGCGCCAGAAAGCGATCTTCCTTTTTGCGGCGAAACTGTCCAAGGCGCCGAGCGAAGCGACGGAAGAGGACATGCAGGCATTGCGCGCAGCCGGGCTCAAGGATGACGAGATCCTCGATCTCATTCTTTCCGCGTCTCTTTTTGGCTGGGCCAACCGGTTGATGCACACACTGGGCGATCCCGTGGTCGAAGAGCAGTAAAACAGTTTGGGGCAGATGTTGTGAGTAAGGTGGATAGTAAACTGCGTGTGGGCATCGCCGGAGCCGGCGCGATTGCGTTCGGCGCGGCGGCATTTCTCGAACAATCGGGTCACAGCCCGGTTTTGTGGTCGCCCTCGGGCGAGCGCACCAACCGGCTGGCTGCCGGTGAGCCACTGCTTGCGACCGGCGCCGTCGAGGGTTCGTTCCATCCTGGCGTCGCGCCATCGGCCGAAGCGCTCGTTGCCGGAGCCGACGTGCTCCTGATCGCGCTGCCCGGCTACGGTCACAAGCACGCATTCGATGCGATAGCCCCCCATATTCGCCCCGGTCAGGCGGTGATCATTTCCTCGCACGCATCGTTCGGAGCGCTCTATCTCTCCCGACTTCTGGCCGCACGCGGAATAACCGTTCCCATTGTCGCCTGGGGGACCACCGCCACCACCGGCAGACAACCGAGCCTGGTCGAAGCCAGCGTCAACACAGTACGCAGCAAAATCGATCTCTGCACCGTCCCCGAAGACCGCGCCAATGAAGGAATGGCTCTTTGCCAGCGTCTCTTCGGCGACCGCTTCGTCGAGCGCGACGGGCTACTGGCCATCGCACTCAGCAATCTCAACCCGCAAAATCATATGGGCATCGCTTTGTGCAACATGACACGCATGGAGCACGGCGAAACCTGGAGTCAGGGCTTCAACGTTACGCCCAATGTGGGACGTCTTCTCGAAGCGCTCGACCGCGAACGACTGGCCATCGCCGAGGCACTCGGGCTTTCCGTGCGCACCATTTTCGAGCATTTCCATCTCTCGTTCCATGTGCCGCAAGACACCGTGTCGGCGATGAATCAGCAGATGCATGCAGAAGGCCGCGGTGGCACGGGTCCAGCAACCGCCGACAGCCGCTATGTCACGGAGGATGTGCCGTATGGCCTTTTGATGACCGTGAAACTGGGCGAATTGACCGGGCGCGAGGCCCGGCTGCACCGCGCTGGCGTGGAGATATTCTCGGCCATGTATGGCCGTGACTTCTTCGCCGAAAACGAGCTTCTGGATGCACTGGCGATAGACAGAATGACACTTGCCGACCTCAAGACCTTGTCCCGTGAGGGTTACTGCCCGCAGACGCAGCCAGCATGAAGGACCAGGCAGCAACAGGAGCCGGCAAGAGCTCCGTCAAACGATGTGCATAACGCGACGGATAAATCACAACCGAAAGAGGGCTTATCGCGATGACCAAATTTATCACCAACCGCAGACGCTTCATCAAGACCGGCGCCGCGGGCGCAGCACTGCTTGCCGCTCCCGCCTATCTCCGCTCGACCGCCGCCCGCGCTTCGGGCGTGGTCAATGTATGGACCTATGCGAACTTCATTCCCGACGACTTCAAGGCGGAGTTCGAGAAGGACACGGGCATTGAGATCCAAATTCGCCTGGTCGACGATCAGGGCAAACAGTTCAACCTGCTCGCCGCCGAAGCGCCGAGCCCGACAGCAGACATCGTCACCGTTGCCGGTCACCGCTTCCTCCAGTTCATCTCGTCCGATCTACTGGCGCCGCTCGATACGGACCGCCTGAAAAACTGGGGCAACATCAATCCGATCTATTCGGAAAGCGACTGGGCCACGATCAACGACAACAAATGGGGGGCACCCATCCTGTCCGGCGCGGAGATCCTCGCGTACAACACCGAGGTTGTCGGCGCGGACGAGGTGGGGAGCTGGGACGTGCTCTTCTCCGAGAAGTATGGCGGCCAGACCGCCTATACGATCCAGGACATGATGTCCGTCGTGATGCTCTACAAGGGCTATGACGGCAATATGGTTGCCTATATGGACGATCCCGAAAAGGCTGCCGAAGTCGTCAAGGAAGCACGCGACTTCCTGATCGAGAAGAAGCCGCTTGTCCGCAAGTATTACGACGCCGGCGCCGAAGTGCAGCAGATGTTCATCAACCAGGATATCGTGCTCGCCCATGCCTGGAACGGACCGATAGCCAAGCTGATCGCCGACGGTTTCCCGGTCGACATGACCATTCCGAAGGAAGGCACGTACGGCTTCGTCTACACGCTCAATGTGACCAACAACGCGCCCAATGCCGACAACGCCTATCAGCTTCTCGACGCACTTCTGGCAAACCCCGAGGTGGGTGCGAAGATGACCCAGTCGTCAGGCTTCATCTCCACTTACAAGGGCGCCGATCAGTATCTCTCCGACATCGAGAAGAAGGCATCCTCCTTCACCGAGGAGGAACTTGCCGGGCTGCAGTTCTTCAGGGCCGAAGCCAACGATATGAAATACAAGCTCGTTGATCCGGCAGTCGAGGAAATCAAAGCCGCTTGATGAACGAACCGCCCGGGTGGGAAACCCGCCCGGGCGGTCTTGAAAAACACAATCGGACGCGGCACGGACCTCCCCTTTTCCCGACACCGCGCATTGAAAAGCACGAGCAACTGACTCTATGGCCCATGCAGATACCGACAGGGCAGACCTTCGAAAGTCGACCGCGCCGGGTGGCAGAATGACTTTTTGGGGAGCGCTGCTGCACAACGGCACCTACCAGGCGGTGGCCAGCGCGCTGTTCAAGACGCAGCGACGCCAATTCCTGATCCTCGCGAGCCTGCCGCTGTTCTGGATATTCTTTGCCAATCTCGGACCCATCGTCGAGATGTTCTGGATCGGGTTCCTGGATTCCTATCCGCCGAAAGTGGGTCATGAGCCGCAGTTCACACTGGCCAACTGGGCCGCGTTCTTTCAGGATCAGGTGTTTATCGTCCCGTTCTTTCGAACGCTTGCCTTCTCCTTCATCTTCACGGCGATCACATTGCTGATCACCTATCCGGTGGCCTATTTCCTGGCCAAGCACGTGAAACGCAAGAACCAGCTTCTGTTTCTGCTTCTGCTGTTGATACCGTTCTGGGTGGGCGAGATCGTGCGCACCTATGCGATCATGATCTTGCTGGGCAACAACGGCGCCGTCAATCTGGCGTTAAAGTCGCTCGGCCTCATCGAGCGCCCCATTCCTTTCATGTATACCGGGTTCTCGCTGGGGGTCGGCATCATCTATCTGACGGCGCTCTACATGCTCCTCCCGCTCTACTCGGCCCTGGAGAAGCTTCCCGACAATTACCTCGAGGCCGCAGCCGATCTCGGAGCCGGCGCTTGGACGCGCTTTCGGCGCATCACGCTGCCGCTTTCCAAGGAAGGCATCGCTTCGGGCTGCACGCTCGTGTTCCTGATCTCGACCGGCTACTACGCCACTCCGGTGCTGCTCGGCGGGCCACGCTCGACCGTCTTCGCCGAAACCATTGCCGGCTTCTTCCACGTCGCCGGCGACCAATGGCCCATGGGCGCGGCCTTCTCGTCGATCATGCTGATCGCCACGCTGGGCGTGACCGGGCTCTTCCTGAAGCTGATGGGCCGCGACGGAAAGGGAATGATGCGATGACCCGCAATACCCGCATCCTGATGTCGGTCATCTACTGGGCCTTTATCGTCTATCTTTTTGTCCCATTGGCACTCATGGTGACGATGGGCTTCAAGGATTCGAAATTCATCGGATTCCCGATCCGTTCCTGGACGCTCGACTGGTACACCGCCGTGATCCAGGACACGGAGGTTCTTTCGGTCTTCGGCTATTCGATGACCATTGCCATTTCGACCACCATCCTTTCGCTGATCATCGGCACATGGATTGCCGTCTTTCTCGGCCCCAACAAGTTCCGCGGCAAGGCGATCATATTCGCGCTCGCCTGCCTTCCGGCCGTCATTCCCGGAATCATTTCGGCAATCGCCTTGCGCATCTTCGCCCGCCTCATCGACATCGAGCCGGGCATGTTCGCCATCATTCTCGGCCATACGGTTCATAATGTACCCTTCGTGGCTCTGGTGGTGATGGCGCGCCTGTCGACCCAGCCGAAAAGCCATATCGAGGCCGCGCGCGATCTTGGCGCCGACAGCATCGTCGCCTTCTTCCGCGTCACGCTGCCTTATCTGAAGCCCGCACTGATCGGCGCCGGCATTTTCTGCATGCTCCTGTCCTTCGACGATTTCGTGCGTGCATTCTTCCTCGGCGGGTATCAGCCCACCCTCCCCGTACTGATCTTCGCAAAGCTGCGTTCGGGCATGTCGCCCGAGATCAACGCCATCTCAACCATCGTTCTCATCATGACCGCGATCCTCGGCCTGTGGGCCGAGCGTTCCATGCGGCGCCTGAACAAGGGGTCCTGAACATGACCGGCGAAAAGGACACCATCGTCCATATCGACAACATCACCAAGCGCTTCGGCAATGTCGTCGCGGTGGATCGGCTCGACATGAAGATCGTGGCCGGTGAGTTCGTCACCTTTCTCGGCCCCTCCGGCTGCGGCAAGTCGACGACACTGCGCATGCTCGGCGGTTTCGAGACTCCGGACGAGGGCCGTATCGTGCTCGACGGCGTCGATGTGACCCGTCAGCCGCCCAACCGTCGCGACGTCAACATGGTGTTTCAGGACTATGCCCTCTTTCCGCATATGTCAGTCGGCCAGAACGTCTCGTTCGGTCTGGAGTTGAAGGGCCAGTCACGCCCCGAGATCGAACGCCGTATGACGGAGTTGCTCGACTTCCTGCAGCTTTCCGGCTTCCGCGATCGCACACCGGATCAGCTTTCCGGTGGCCAGCGCCAGCGCGTCGCGCTTGCCCGGGCGCTCGCACCGGATCCTAAGTTGCTTCTGCTCGACGAACCTCTCGGAGCGCTCGATGCCAAGCTGCGCGGTCAGGTGCAGATCGAGCTCAAGGATATCCAGAAGCGCACCGGAAAAACCTTCTTCTTCGTCACCCACGATCAGGAAGAAGCGCTGACCATGTCGGATCGCATCGTGGTCATGAATGCCGGCAGGGTGGAACAGGCCGGCACACCCGAAGATCTCTATTTCCGTCCGGAGAGCCGGTTTGTGGCCGAATTCATCGGCGAAACCAATCTCATCAACGGCACGGTGCGCGGCATCGATGACGATAGGGTTGTGATCGATTGGAACGGCCTCGACATACGCGGCTCCGGTCACGGCCACCGGCCTGGCGAAGGCGACAACGTCACCGCATCGCTGCGGCTCGAGAATGTGGTTTGCCATCCAAAAAAGCCATCGCGGGAGAACGCGATCGAAGGCCGCATTGTCAGCAAGCTCTTCAAGGGCAGCCGCACTTCGCTCGACATTCGTGTCGGCGAGAAGGAAGACACCGTCATTCGCGCCTATATGGATGCCGGGAATGCGGCGCAGATATCCGACGATCAACTCTGGATCAGCTGGGAACCGGAGAGACTGACAGTGCTGCGCGATTGAGCACAAAGACGCCGTAGCGATGCGGCGTTTTTCAATCGGCTCCGGGTTTGCCGATCCATGTTTCGAACTCGTTCAGCTGAGCGAATGTCGCGGGCCGCAACCGACCCCATTTCGAGGGGTCGGAGACGAGGAAACGTCTTTGCGAGCGCGCCATCGCCGCACGCTTGGCGGCGACTTCATGGAAGTGAAAGCAGGTAACGCCTTCGTTTTCATGAATGCCGGCCGCCGAAAAGAATCCTTTCGTAACATTGATCTCCTGAAGCATTTTCAGCGCCGTGTCGGAGGAAAAACTGCCGCTCTCAGGATGATAAATGCCGGCAAGCAGGATCAGGCTCACCCCTTCCAACCGCGATATGATCTCGGCAACGTTCATCGCCTGCGTGACGACGGTGACATTTGCATTCTGCGGAACGTTCGCCGCCAGATATTGGAGGGTCGAACCGCAATCCAGAAAGATCGTGTCTTCGGGAACGACCATCGCCGCGGCTTGTTTTGCCACTTGCGCTTTGGCCTGCGTGTTCGTGCCCTGCGCGTGCGAAAGGGAATAGCGCTCACCCTTCTCGTTGGCCGACATGATATAGCCCCCGAGGCACAATATGCCGTTTTCGCCATCGCCGAGATCACGGCGGATCGTTATCTCGGACGTCTTGAGTTCTTGCGCGGCTTCGGCGATATGCAGAATGGTCCCCGACGCGCAGAGCTTTCTGAGCGCTTCGATTCGCGCCGCTCGTCCGGATGGTCTCGCCACATGATAGTTTCAGCGATACTCCACCGCCAAAACCATTGTCCGCAAGTGCGATGATTGGCTTGCAGAGGGTTGCAGGTTTTGATTGGATATGATCATATTGAACCGAATTGATCAATATTGCCGCAAGATATTGAGTTAATTCGTTCAATATGTGTTCCCGCCACGCGGTTTCCTTGCGTTCCGGCGGGATCGAGGAGGAGGAAAAAGCAATGAAAGCCCTGCTGACCGCAGCTTCTTTAGCCCTGTCCCTTCTGGGGACATCCGCGTTCGCGGACCAGATCGTGGATACGTCCAAGCTCAATGAAGAGCTGATCGCCACGAAAGACGACAAGAAATACACGATTGCGACCGTTGTGAAGGTGGATGGCATTGCCTGGTTCGACCGCATGCGCAACGGCGTCGAACAATTCAAATCCGACACCGGGCACGACGTTTGGATGGTGGGACCCAGCCAGGCGGACGCTGCCGCGCAGGTGCAGATCATCGAAAACCTGATCGCGCAGGGCGTGGACGCCATTGCCGTCGTTCCGTTCTCGGTCGAGGCGGTGGAACCGGTGCTCAAGAAGGCGCGCGACCGCGGTATCGTGGTCATTTCACACGAAGCCTCGAACCTCCAGAACACCGATTACGATCTCGAAGCCTTCGACAACCTCGCCTATGGCGCCAATCTCATGAAGGAGCTTGGCAAATACACGGGCGGCAAGGGCAAGTATGTCGCGACTGTCGGTTCCCTTACCTCCAAGAGCCAGATGGAGTGGGTGGACGGTGCCGTCGCCTATCAGGAAGAGCATTTCCCGGACATGGAAATGGTTGGTGACCGCCTTGAAACCTATGACGACGCGGCAACCGACTACACCAAGCTGAAAGAAGCGATGACCACCTATCCGGACATCACCGGAATTCTCGGGGCACCGATGCCGACCTCGGCCGGCGCCGGTCGACTGATCGCCGAAAGCGGGCTCAAGGACAAGGTCTTCTTTGCCGGCACTGGCCTGCCGTCCGTCGCTGGCGAGTACCTCGCCAACGGCGACATCCAGTATATCCAGTTCTGGGACCCTGCGGTAGCCGGCTATGCCATGAACATGCTCGCCATTGCCGCACTTGAGGGCAAAGGCGACCAGATCAAGGCGGAGCTGAATCTCGGCCTCAACGGCTACGAGTCGCTGATTACGCCGAATGAAGATCGTCCGAACCTGCTCTACGGAGCCGGATGGGTCGGCGTTACCGCCGAAAACATGGACAAGTACGACTTCTGATCCCGAAAACGCCGGCGCGCGTCCGTGTGCCGGCGTTTGTCCATCCCTGGCCATATCTCTTTGCTGACCGGGACATTCCTTTTCAGCCTGCCGGAAAAACCATGTCCGAGTATCTGATCGAGCTGAAGAACATCAGCAAGCGCTTCGGTGGCGTGCACGCACTGGACGGTGTCTCCATGGGCATACGCCCCGGCGAAATTCATTGCCTCGCCGGCGAGAACGGTTCGGGAAAATCCACCGTTATCAAGGTCATGTCGGGCATCTACACGCCCGACGCGGGCGAAATCCTGATCGACGGCAAGCCGGTCGACCGTCTCGATCCGATCGCCGCCGTTCACAACGGCGTGCAGGTCATTTACCAGGACTTCTCCCTTTTCGGAAATCTGACGGTAGCCGAGAACCTCGCCCTCAACACCTATCTGCTCGAGGGGCGCGGACGCATGGACTGGCACCGTGCCCGCAAGATGGCGCGCGAAGTCCTGACTCGCCTCGACGTCGCGATCGATGTGGACGCGGAGGTGGAGACCCTGCCCACATCGGGTAAGCAGATCGTTGCCATTGCCCGCGCCATTCTCGCCGAAGCCAGATTGATCGTCATGGACGAGCCGACCACGGCGCTCACCGGACACGAGGTGGATGCGCTTTTCACCATCGTGCGCGACTTGCAGGCGCGAGGCATTGCCATACTTTTCGTCAGCCACAAGATGCGCGAGATGCTCGAGATCTCGGAGCGCCTGACCGTGTTTCGAAACGGCAGAAAAGTTGCCGAAGGCGCGATGAGCAGCTTCGACGAACCTGCGATCACCCACGCCATGACCGGCCTGGAGATCGACGAAGAAACTTACACGCCCGACATTCCATCCGAGAGCCAACCCGCACTCGAAGTGCAAGGCTTGAGCGTGCCCGGGCACGTCGACAATGTAAGCCTTTCCGTGCGCCCGGGCGAAATCGTCGGCATTTCGGGTCTGATCGGTTCTGGTCGAACCGAATTTGCCCAAGCGCTTTTCGGAATGGAGAATGCCACAGCAGAAGCCTTCCGAATCGCCGGCGTGGATGCGTTTCCGCATTCCGTGCAGGACGCCATCGCGCACGGCATAGCCTATGTGCCGGAAGACCGGCTGAGCGAAGGTCTCTTTCTCACCCAGTCCATCGAACGCAACATGGTGGTCAGCATCCTGGAACGCCTGCGGCGCGGCCTCTTCCTGGATCGCGATGCCATGCGCCGGAAGACCGAGGAGATGTTCGCCTCCATGCAGATTGCCGCGCCCTCGCCGGAAACGGCCGTGGGCAACCTATCCGGCGGCAATGCACAGCGTGTCATGCTGGGACGCTGGCTTCTGACCGGCGCAAAAGTTCTGATCCTCAATGGCCCGACCGTGGGCGTCGATGTCGGCTCCAAGGCGAAGATTCACCACATCATCCGCGACCTCGCTCGCAAGGAAGGCGTGGCCGTACTGATGATTTCGGACGACGTGCCGGAGTTGACCGGAAACTGCAACCGCATCCACGTCATGCACGAAGGCCGTTTCGTAGCAGAATTCTCGAGCACGGCCATGACAGAGGACGCAATCAACGACAGCCTGAAGGCACTGAAATAGGGCGGTGAGATGAAAAGGTTTCAATCCACGGAGGCCGTGATTGCACTCGTCCTGCTGACTGTGATGGTGCTCATCGGCCTTGTCAATCCAGCCTTCTGGGGCGTCGCCAATCTGTTCAGCCTGGCAAAAGCCAATGTCGTAATCGGCATTATGGCGCTCGGCGTGCTCCTGATCATGATATCGGGCGGCATCGACGTGTCGTTCCCCGCCATTTCCGCCGCCGCGCTATACATAACGGTGCGCACCATGGTGGCGCTCGATTATGACGGCGTTCTCCTGCCTTTCATCGCCGCTTCCGTGATCGGCGTTCTGCTCGGCGCGTTCAACGCCTTCATCATCGACCGGTTCAAGATGATTCCGCTGATCGTCACACTTGGTACAGCCTCGATCATACGCGGCCTCGTGCTGGGCCTGCTGGGCACCTCGATCGTCAACATCAACAAGATGCCGGATGCGCTGATCGAGTTCGGCAAGCAAGACCTGACGACCGTGACGGCCCAGAACGGCGCAACGGTCGGCCTGACCGCAATGATACTCGTCTATCTGGCGATCGCCCTCGTCATCCATGTGGTCCTCCGGCACACCATGACTGGCCGTTCGATCTACGCCTATGGCGACGATATGGAATCGGCCCGCCGTGCCGGCGTTAACACGCGGCGCACGATCTTTTTCGTCTACTGCACCGCAGGCCTCCTGGCCGGCTTCGCAGGTCTGCTGCACAGTTCGATGATCTGGCAGGCGAACCCACGCGATTTCATCGGTCTGGAGCTCGACGTCATCGCCGCAGTGGTGCTCGGCGGCGCCTCGATCTTTGGCGGACGCGGATCAGTTCTGGGAACGATGATCGGCGTGTTCACGCTCGTCATGGTCAAGAACTCGCTGATCCTCATGAAGGTGGACACCACCTGGCAGCGTGTCGTTGTCGGAGTCATCATCGTTGCCGCGACGGCGATCACCGCATGGCGTGATCGCAAGAAACTGGCTTGAGGGAGCATAAGATGTCCGCAAAAGCTGAAGAGAAACCCCTCCTTCGCCGCCTTCTGGGCAGCGATGCCTCCATTGCACAGCTTGCCGTAATCACGCTGGTGATCTTCGTCCTGATGGCGGCGATGAACCCCGACAAATTCCTGCGCTACTACAATTTCGAATCCATTACCTACATCATGCCGGAGCTCGGCATCCTGTGTATCGCAATGATGGTCGCCATGCTGACGGGCGGCATCGATCTCTCCATCGTCGCCATCGCCAATCTGGCCGCGATCACGGCGGGGGTCTATTTCCGCCATCCCGTCGTCGCCGAAGCTCTCGATGCCGGCGGCCTCGCGCTAGTCCTGCACACCGCGATGGGCGTGACGATCGCGCTTCTTGTGGGCCTCGCGGCAGGGCTCGTGAACGGGCTTCTGATATCGCGCCTGCGCATCATTCCCATCCTCGCGACACTCGGCACGGGCCAGATCTTCTCGGGTCTGGCGCTGGTCCTTACCGGCGGGCCGGCCATCGTCGGCTTCCCCGAAACCTGGAACTGGATCGGCACCGGAAAGCTGCTTGGCGTCGCGGCTCCGTTTTGGGTGCTGATCCTCGTTGCCGCCGTGGTCGCCATTCTGCTCCGCCGCACCCATCTCGGCGTGAACCTGATGCTGATCGGCACCAATGCGCGCGCCGCCGTATTCGCCGGCATCCGCAGCTCGCGCATGATCCTTTACAGTTATGCCCTCACCGGCGTCATGGCCGCAATTGCAGGCATCCTTCTGTCCGGGCGCACCAATTCGGCCAAGGCCGATTTCGGCGCGTCTTATCTCCTGCAGGCGGTGCTCATCGCCGTGCTCGGCGGCACAAATCCGGCAGGCGGCAAGGGGCGTGTCCTTGGCGTCCTTCTGGCGCTCGTCGCACTCATGTTCCTCTCCTCCGGCATGCAGATGATGCGGGCTTCCAACTTCATGATCGACGCAGTCTGGGGCGCCTTTCTGGTGTTGGTGATCGCCATCAACTATCTGAGGTCCAGCAAATGACCGTTTCCGACAACGATACCGTTTTCCATCTTTCGCCGGATTTGTTTCCCGCGCATGGCGAACGTGTTCTGGCCACGCACGGCGCGTTCACCGTCACGGCCTTCCGCTATCCATCCTCCGTCGAGGGTCTGCGCATCGAGAACGCGCGCGGCCAGGTGACGGTCCTGCCTTATCTCGGACAGATGATATGGGATGCCGTGTTCGACGGGCGGCGTCTCACCATGGGCAACATGTTTCCTTATCCGCGCCGTGGCGCATCCATCCTCGAAACCTATGGCGCCTTCGCCTATCACGCCGGCGTTTTGCGCAATGGGACACCCGGCCCGCAGGATGATCACCCTTTGCACGGCGAAATGCCGGTTGCAGCCATGGACAGCGCCCAATTGCGCTGCGGCCATGATCAGCACGGCGCTTTCGTCGAAGTCGGCGGCCATGCGGAATATGTCATGGGGTTCGGACCGCACTACAGCGCCCGCCCGCGCGTGAGACTGCACGCCGAAAGCGGCCTGATCGATGTGGAGATGGCGGTTAAGAACCTGTCGGCGCATCCCATGGAACTCATGTATATGCTGCATGCCAATTTCGACTTCATCGCCGGGGCGCAGATCCATCAGCCGACAGATTTTTCGCCTGACAGCACCGTCGTACGCAAAACGATCCCCGGGCACGTAAAGCCGTCCCCGGATTTCACCGCTCTTCTCGAAGATCTGGCCGTCAATCCGGCACGCATGCAAAAGCTCGATGAGCCCGACCGCTACAGCCCGGAACAGGTCTTTTATATCCGTGGGCTCGGGCGCGATGAGCGAGGCCGCACTCGGCTCGTCATGGAACTGCCGGATGGCGACTGTTTCTCCGTCAGCTACGATCCGGCAGACCTCCCCCATTGCGTCCGCTGGATCCTGAACGATGGCGATGCGCAGGTTGCGGCCTTCGCCCTGCCCTCCACCTGCGAGCCCGAGGGCTACACGGCAGAGAAGGCCAAGGGGCATGTGCGCATGCTGGCACCCGGCGAGACGGTCAACTTTCCCGTCACCGTCGGTTACCTGAGTGCGCAGGAAACACCGGCCGCGATCTCGGATATCAACGATATGAGCAAGGACTGACCCATGGCTTCACCCAGCGGAACCGGCCGGATCGCCGTTGTCGGCTCGAACATGGTCGATTTGATCACCTATATCGACCGCATGCCGGCACCCGGCGAAACATTGGAAGCGCCGAGTTTCGAGAGCGGTTGCGGCGGCAAGGGGGCCAATCAGGCCGTTGCGGCAGCAAAACTCGGCTCGGCCGTCAGTATGGTCTCGAAGGTGGGAGACGACCTGTTCGGTGACAACACGATCCGCAACTTTTCGGACCACGGCATCGATACACGCCATGTTGCCAAGGTAGCGGGAAAGTCGTCCGGGGTCGCGCCGATCTTCGTAGAGGAATCCGGCGAGAACTCCATTCTGATCGTCAAGGGCGCCAACGAGGACCTACTCCCGGCCGATGTCGACGCCGCGGAGGATGTCCTGCGCGAAGCCGGTCTGATCCTCATGCAGCTCGAGATTCCGCTGGAGACCATTTACCACACGGTGCGCCGCGCGGCCGAATGGGGGGTGCCCACCATTCTTAATCCCGCACCCGCAACAGAAGCGCTCAGCGTCGCCAATCTGAAAAGCCTCGGCTTTCTCGTGCCCAACGAAAGCGAGCTCGCCCTTCTCTCGGGCATGCCGACCGACACCGAAGACGAGATTCTTGCCGCCGCCCGAAGTCTGATCGAAAAAGGCATCGGCACCGTTATCGTTACGCTCGGTGCGCGCGGCGCACGTCTCGTCACCGCCGACCGCTTCGCGACCATCGAGCCGGTTCGCGTCACACCGGTGGACACGACCGGTGCGGGCGACGCCTTCATCGGCGCGTTCGCGCATTTCCTGGCCGATACAGGAGATACGGAAAGCGCACTGCAAAGCGCTGCGTGCTACGCGGCCTATTCGGTCGGCCGGCGCGGCACACAGAAGTCTTATGCCTCCGCCGGGGAATTCGAAACATTCCGCAAGGAAAGCGCCGACGGCGCCATCTAGTGTCGATATCCTAGACGCGCCGGTACGTAATCCCTCGTGCCCTTGCGAGCGAGAGCTTGAGCCGGTCACCCGCCAGGCGCTGAAGACAGATACGTCGCCCGTTGGCCGGGAAGAGCCACCGGCCATTGCCGAGAGGCATGAGCGTCTCCGTCTTTCGCAGCGGTCCGACTCCCCACTGCAGCTGCCGCCCTTCGATCCGCAACAGAGCACCGCCGCACGCCCAGTCTCCATCGAGTTCAGGTGCCTCCCGATGATCGGCAATGGGCAGGAGCCGAACCGGGCGGTGAAACAACTTTCCGGTCAAAGCGCCTTCCACATGACGCAGGCGCATGCGCGATTGCGCGGCATTCGAGACGAACCAGCCATCCTCTCCCTCGAACAGTGCTTCCTCGGCATCGCGAACGACAATCGACCCGGGCCGCACCTCCGCCCAGAGATCCCCCTCTCCGGCGGCATACAAACCAGGTGGCGCCCATTCGCCCGCAGGTTTCGGCAGCTCCTGCCGTGCGCCGCAAAGTGCGGCCCACACATGTGCGGCAATGCCCGTGGCATCGCCTTCGTCGCGGTTGGTGAGCGCAACCAGCACAACCTTCTTAGCGGGATCACACAGGAAGCCGGCGCGGTAGCCGGCCTGCGCGCCTCCGTGCCCCGGCACCGCCATCGCACCCAAGCGTGTCAGGCTCATCCCGAGCCCATAACCGGTTGGCTCCCCCGAAGCGAGCGGGAGCGGGCGGGCCAACCGCGCAAACATCTCCCGCGACATCAGGTCGGTCAGCCAAAGCGCGAGATCCATCGCCGATCCGCAGAGCGATCCCGCCGCCGAAAGATGCATGCCCTGAAACCCCTCGGACCATCCATCGTCGTCGGGGACGTGCCCGGGCACAAGACCGGGAACCGGATCCGTCCAGTGTTCCGACGCCCGCATACCGATCCCAAGCCGTTCAGCATGAGCAGCGATCATCTCGGAAAAAACAAAACCACGCCGCGCCAACGCCACTTCCAGCAGCCGATAACCGCCATTGGAATAGGCGACTTCGAAGCCCGGCGCCGCATTGAGCCAATCGAGACCGGCCATCCATCGATAAAGTGTGTCGGCTTCCGTTCGCGCATGGCCGCCAAAACCCAACAGGGTGAGGCACTCACGCGGATCCGGCAGACCGCCCTGCATGGCGAGTGCCTGACCGATCGTTGCCGCAGCCGGAGCCGGAGCGAGGTCCGGCAATGCCTCGCCCAGAGGCATGTCGAGCGCGAACGCACCGCTTTCCAGAAGACAGCTTGCAAAGATGTGTTTGGTCACCGACGCCCAGCGAAAGACGCTTTCGGGCCCGAGCGATCCAAGACCCGCACCGCCTTTTCCCGCCGTCGCAATCAGGCGCGGCTCGCCATTCTCCAGCCCCAGAATAACGCCGCCGGGGTCGTGTTCCGCCCAACCGTCGAGCTTCTCCTCTGCCGCAGCCGTCGCGGCCGACCAGTCATGATCCGGCATCGAGCTTTCCTCGCCGCCACAAGTGGGGCATTCGCATTACACATGGCGTGGGTGCCCCGTCCGTGAGAACAAGTCAATCACCTCCCGCATCTCTTCATATGGCAGGAAATCGGAGAATACGGCACTGTCGGAATTCTTCACTCAAACGTTCCGAACGTATCAAGGTAGCGGTTTAGACCTCGACTTCGGGATGAGCATCTTTCCAGAACACCTCTTGCATGATCTCGGGCGGGCAGTCCCGTTCGCTTGCCCCCGCAGCCATGGCGAACGAAGTCTGCCAAAGTGTGACCGCGCGGCGATGCGGCATCTGCGCGACCGGCGACGGTCGGCCGGCAGGATCTTTCGGCTCGACAGCCCAGTCAGCGTCACCGAGATCGCGAAACTCCACGTTCAAATGAACTTCCGAATGCGCGAACAGATTGCGCAGCGCGCGGGGCGGCAGGGTGGCGGCGACCGCGATTCCGGTCCAGTTTGGTTCCAAATCGTAAGCGACCCCGGTCACCGGCTCGCCTCGCCGCACGGCAGCAAGCGTGGCGCACATACTCCGCGCCTGAAAGCCGATCATCGCAACAAGGTGCGCACGCGTCGGCCATGCCGGCACGGGTGCAAACAGCGCCTCGTCGGGCAATCCATTGAGAATACGTGCGAAATAGGCGGTGCCGCGACGCATGAGGTCAAGCGCGTCCACAGGAGCTTCCGGCGCATCGTAACGCGCACCAGCGCCCTGCCGCGCACGCAATTCCTGCCTGCGGAAGTCGAGCTCGCTCACGCCTCGCGCCCCCCGACAAGGGTTCGGGCGAAGTCGAGGCGCTCTATGATGGGGGCGTCCGAAAAGCGGAAAAGGTCGAACTGGCTTTCCGCTTCCAGAGACCACGCCACCCAGGAGGGCACGACGAAAAGGTCGCCTTTTTCGAGCCGATGTGTCTTGCCGTCGAGAACGACACTCCCCCGGCCTTCGAATATCTGGAAAACGCTCGAGCCCACTTCCTGTCGATCCGGCGTCTTTGTGCCTTCGCGAAGGCGGTGGAACTCGCACCGGATGGTGGACATCACATCGCCGCCGGTCGTCGGATTGACGAAGCGGACGGCGGCGTGCCCCTGCTCCATCGTCGCCG
>NZ_CAJXGF010000016.1 GCF_913053745.1 uncultured Nitratireductor sp. | reverse complement strand
GAGTTCCGGCAAGAGCGTCGCCACGTAATCGGCGAAACCCGGCCTGGTCTTTTCGTCGAAGTCGAGCCTCGGTGTGGCGCCCAGCGTGATTTTCGCCAGAGGGCGTCCCTTGCTGTCTGCGACGGCGCGAACCTTGTCCGCCTTCCTGGCCTTCGTCGCCGCTCGGCGCGCCAGCCGCTCGTAAAGTCTGCGGAACCGCTCATCCGAATCGGCGGCGCGAAACGCAACGGAGGTGATCTCGTCCTGAGCGATCACCACGGCCGCTTCACGCTTCAGAAATTCAGCGAGCGCCATCCAGCGGGGTCGCCCTGCTTTCGGAGCCGGTCCAATGGCGCTGGCAATGTGCACGGGTACCGCTTCAGCCACCTGCAAGAGCCGCGTCATCTCGGCTTTGTGCAAGGAGAGAGAGCGCTGCACCACTCCCCGATCAAAGCCGTGACGCATCAGCCCATCGGCAAAAAAGGCCCGTTCGATGAAGGAGAGATTGCGCCGCTCGGTGTTTTCCTTGCCCTGGGCAAGCACCAGTTCATCGTCATTCAGCGTCCGTACGATCGCCTGGACAGGCCGCTTGAGACGCCCGGCCGCGCGAACGCGCCGATGACCGTAGGCGACCTGGAAGCGGTCGTTCTTGGTGGGGTGTGGGCGCAACAGAACCGGCACTTGCTGGCCGTTCTCGCGCATGCTTTCCACCAGCGCATTGAAGTCTTCGTCGCCATCGTCCTCGCGGCTCAGACGGTCGCGCACGAGCGAGGGGTCGATCAGATCCGGATCGATCTCGACTATGCGTTCGCCCTTGGCAAGACTTTCGCGAATTGCGCGAGCGTCCTCGACCTCCCGGCTCATCGAGGACAACGACAACCCCATCGCCTTGACCGCGCCGGAGGAACTGCGCGGCGCCTCCGTCTTCGTTGGTACGGGTGCCGATTTCGTTTCCGGTGCCTGCGGTGCGGGCGTCGGGCTGGGCGAGGGAGCGTCACCCTCGCCTGAACCGCCGAACAACGCCTTGAGATGGTCCTTGCGCTTGCTCATGCGCTATCTCCCGCGGCGTTGCGGCCCCAGGCGGCTTCCACCAGCGCCTCGACCTCGGCGTTGACAGATGTCAACGCTTCCATCGCACGGTCATAGGTGGAGCGCGTGAAATTGTCTCGGCCGACTTCATAGAGCGTCTGTTTGGTCAGACCGGCATCGGAGATCGCCGTCGATTTCACCATGGGTGCCGTCAGCACACGCTCGCCGAACTGGGATCGCAGGAAGCCGACGATCTGCGTCTGCGGCCCGTCATTCGGCTCATACCGCGTCACCAGGTAGCGCAGGAAATCGAAGTTCAACGACCCGCCCGCCTCGCGTACGACGGAAAGCAGATCCGCCGTCATGTAAAGAAACTGGCTCATCGACGCGACGTCGAGCATCTGCGGATGCACGGTCACGATCACCGAAGTAGACGCGCACAGCGCCGAGAGCGTCAGGAAACCGAGCTGCGGCGGACAGTCGATTACGACGACGTCATAATCGTCGGCAACCGAGGCGAGGGCGGCTTGAATGCGCGCGAAAAAGAACTCGTCGGCTCCGCCGCCAGCCTGCCGTTCCGCCAGCATGCGCGGTGTCGTGTGCTCGAACTCATGCAGTTCGAGATTGCCCGGCACCAGGTCGAGCCCGTCGAAATAGGTCTTGCGGATGATCTGTGAAAGCGGGCGGCGTTCCTCATCGTAGCGGATCGCGCCGTAAAGCGTGTCGTTGCCCGACAGATCGATCTCCGGCTGGTAGCCGAACAGGGCGGAAAGCGACGCCTGCGGATCGAGATCGACCGCCAGCACGCGATAGCCCGACAGGGCCAGATGCTGCGCCATATGCGCGCTCGTCGTCGTCTTGCCCGAACCGCCCTTGAAATTGGTCACCGAGATGACCTGCAGATGCTCGTGTTCGGGATCGCGCCATTTTACATAGGAGCGCGCCTTGGCGAGATTGCCCTTGGTCCGTGCTTGCGCCGCCAGATGCTGGCGCAGCGCATTGATATCGGAGAGTGCGTAATAACGCCGCCCGCCCGGACCGGTTTCCGGTTGCGGCCCTTCGCCGGCGATGGAAAGCTGACGCAGATAACCGTCGGACACGCCGATCAGCCGCGCGGCTTCACCGCTCGAAAATGTGCGCAGTGTTTTCTGGGCGGCCGGCGGGAAAAGCCGGTCGCGCATGACACGTAGTTGTTCGGAAAGCCGCGCGGCGTCCGCAGCGATGGCCTCGTCGGCTGCGAGCACGCTCTCAGCGCCCGCGCTTCCCGTCGCTGCCTCCGCCATCTTATCCAACTCCCGCTCTCCTTCATGGTCGCTGGCGATATCCATGCCGCGCCGCTCCTCGTTTTCCGTTTCAGCCATGCGCCCGTTGACAGCTGTCAACATGGCGCAGCTCATTGGCGAACGCAGCGCGTTATGCTTCATTCCACCCCGGAAGCGACGCAGCGCTTCCAGGAAATGATTGCGCAACGTAACCCGATTCGCAGGCGCTGGGCGAGTGGCCTACGCTTGAGGGGCGAGATACGCTCAAAATGCAAACGCGCTGCGACCTCGTCTGAAACCGGCAACAACCGCAATTAACAGGACTGTATTCTTGTTACGCCGTTTTCACACAATCGCCTGCAATGCCGTAACCAATGCCACAGGAACGCATGGTGGCGTCAAGAAGTTTTTGGTTAACAAAGGGTTAACGATAAACCTGTCCGCGCCGCGACAATCGATGCCCGCGCCGAATAATCCCGCACTTACCGAAACTTAAATGGAGTGCGGGAGCGGCGCACCGAAAATCTCCACCCCGATCCCGCTGAAAAAAACATCTCCGGCCGGGAAACCGATCGCCCGATTTGACCCGTAAAGACACGATGCGGCAGGTTTGGAGAATCACACGGAGCAGGGGAGGGGGCCCACCGTGTCTGTGCCGAAGCCGGTTAGAACCGGTAGAAACGTCACGTCCCCTTCGGTAAGGCCGACCGTCTCTCGCACGTCTTCATTCAGCGGGCCGCGCCCGAACCCGTAGCGTTTCTGGATGACGGGTCGATGGACCGGCAGACAAGGCCACCCCGAGCGGACATCTAAAACCTGTTGATGGCCCCGGCCGCCTCGCCGGCCAGCGGTGCAAACCGGCGGCAGAAGGTCTCTGCGTCCCATTCGCTCAGCGATCCGGCAATATGAATCGCGCCCAGAGGCGTGCCGTCCGGCGCCACCAGCGCGGTAGCGATGGCGATCTCGCCCTGGAGAATCTCCTCGAGTGCCAGTGCATAGCCGTTCTCGCGCGCCTCCTGGACCTTCGCCCGGATCGCGCCGGGATCGGTGATCGTCTTCGGCGTGATCTCCCGGCGCTCCGAGCGCTCGATGATCTCGTCCACCTCCGCATCGCTCATATGCGCCATCACCGCACGCCCACCCGACGTGCAGTAGATCGGCACGCTCTGCCCCACCAGTGTGGCGAAGAACGTCTCGCGCTTGCTTTGAAGGCGCGCTGCGTAAACGAGCCGCAGCCCATCGCGCAAACTCAGATCCACGCGCTCGCGCACGGTGCGCCGCAATTCCATCAACACCGGCGAGGCGCGCGCCACAAGCGGATTGAGCCGCAGATAATCGCGCGTGTGATCGAGAATGCGAATGCCCGGCACATAACCGCGATCGTCGGCGTCGCGTTCCACATAGCCGAGCTGGCGCAAGGTGTGGACAACCCGCTGCGCGCCGCTCTTGCCCAGACCGCCGGCCGCTGCGATCTCGTTCAGCGTCAACGGCTTTCCCGCTGCGTGAAAGGCCGAAAGCACCTGCATTGCCCGTGCGATCGCCTGCACGAAGAGTGGATCGCTCTCATCGATGCTTGTGCTCGGCGGCACACCGTATTCCGCCTTCTGAATATAACGCACGCATCACCCCCATTTTTCGCCCAGAATTCGTTTGACTCTGGAACGACTGCACATCTATCGTATTATCGATACGAATGTATCGTACAGCGATACTTGGTTCTCCACCCTATCACGCATTTTCCGGGCGTCGACCCGAAAATGCTTTCGTGCAGAAGCGGGGCTTGTGAATGCGGCGTTGCATTTCGATTGGCACTCTCACTTGCGGAGAAGCCTCATGAGCAAGAGGGTCGCGCTCGCCGGCTTCCTGCATGAAACGAACACGTTCGCCCCGTCCCGAGCCACCTATGCCCAGTTCGAGCAGGGTGGCGGCTATCTGCCCATTTCGCGGGGAACGGAGATCCTCGAGCGCTGCCCGGGTGTCAATCTGGGCATTTCCGGTGCCGTTGCCCATGGTGGAAAGGCAGGCTGGGAAATGGTTCCGGTTCTGTGGACCGGCGCCATCCCTTCGGCTCACGTCACGCGCGACGCCTATGAGCGTATAGCCGGTGAGATCGTCGACGGCATTGCCGCGGCCGGGCCGCTCGACGGCGTCTGCCTCGATCTTCATGGCGCCATGGTCGCGGAACATCTGGACGACGGGGAGGGGGAACTGATCGCCCGCGTGCGCGCCGTGGTCGGGGCGGATGTCCCAATCGCCGTCAGCCTGGATCTGCATGGCAACACAACGCAGCGCATGGTCGATGAAGCGGATCTTCTCGTCGCGTTCCGCACCTACCCCCATGTGGACATGGCCGAAACCGGGCGGCGCGCGGCCGAAGGGCTCGACAGGCTGATGACGCGTGGCCGTCCCTTCGCCCATGCGTTCCGGCGGCTTCCCTACCTGACCTCCATTCCCTGGCAGTGTACGTTCATTGAGCCGGCAAAAAGTCTCTATGAAGAAGCCGCGGCACTCGAGTCCGAAACTGTTGTCAGCGTGTCCTACTGGATGGGCTTTCCCGCCGCCGACATCGCCGAATGCGGTCAGACCGTGCTCGCCTACGCCGAGACACAGGACGCCGCCGACCGCGCTGCGGATCGTCTTTATGCGCGCATCGTGGATGCGGAAGAGGCCTTTGCCGGCCGTGCCTTCACGCCGGATGAGGGCGTGCGCGAGGCCATGCGCATCGCCGAAACGGCGGTCCGGCCGGTCGTCATCGCCGACACGCAGGACAATCCGGGCGCAGGCGGCGATTCAAACACCACCGGCATGCTGCGCGCGCTTTTAGGAAACGGAGCAAGCCGCGCCGCCATCGGCATGATCGTCGATCCACTGGCGGCGCTTGCCGCCCATGCGGCGGGTGAGGGGGCGGAGATCGCCATTCCGCTCGGCGGCCAGTCCGGCGTTCCGGGCGACGAACCCTTCACCGGCACCTTCCGTGTGGAAAAGCTGTCCAATGGCGATCTGCATGCCACCGGCCCCTATTACGGCGGCACGCATATGAATGTCGGGCCGTCCGCCTGCCTGTCGATCGACGGGGTGAAAATCGTCGTCGCCTCGCACAAGGCACAGATGGCGGATCTGGCCATGTACCGTTTCGTCGGCATCGAGCCGACGGAGATGGCCATTCTGGTCAACAAGAGCTCGGTGCATTTCCGCGCCGATTTCGACCCCATCGCCGAAACCGTGCTCGTGTGCACGGCGCCGGGACCGATGCCGCTCGACCCCGCCGACCTGCCATGGACCAAACTCGCAGACGGGATGCGGCTGTCGCCCAACGGACCGGTTTTCCGCCGCGCCGCTTCAACACCGGCGATGGAGGCCTGACACGCATTCAACGCGGCACAAGAACCGCGACAACCACGTCACCACGAAACGCAAACTTCACATGCAAGAAAAGAGGGAACATCATGTTGCGTATTCAGGAGAGACTTCACCACTTAAGGAGTGCCGCGCTTGGCGTTGCCGCCGGTGCCGCGCTGATGGCCGGCATGAGCACAGCCGTACCGGCGTTCGCCCAGGACAAGACGATCACAGCGGTGATGCATTCGGGCTTGCGCGTGCTCGATCCCATCATCACCACCGCCCACATCACCCGCAATCATGGCTATATGATCTACGACGTGCTTGTGGCCGTGGACGAAAACTTCGAGCCGCAGCCGCAGATGGCCGACTGGACCGTCTCCGACGACAATCTCACCTATACATTCACGTTGCGCGACGGCCTGAAATTTCATGACGGCGCGCCGGTTACGGCAGCCGATGCCGTCGCTTCGCTCCAGCGCTGGGGCAAGCGCGACTCCGGCGGCCAGCTCATCTTCGATGTAACCGAGAGCCTCGAGGCGACCGACGACAAGACGATCGTCTGGAAGCTGACGAGCCCGTTCCCGGCCCTCCTCGACACGGTGGGCAAGCAATCGGCCGTGCCGCCCTTCATCATGCCCGAGCGCGTGGCGAGTGGCTCTTCAGACGAAGCCATCACCGACTATACCGGCTCCGGCCCGTTCGTTTTCGTCGCCGACGAGTATCAGCCCGGCGTTTCCGTCACCTACCGCAAGTTCGAGGACTACGTTCCGCGCGAGGGCGAGGCGAGCTGGATGGCCGGCGGCAAGAACGTCAATGTCGACCAGGTCAAGTGGGTCACCATGCCCGACGCCCAGACCGCCATCAACGCCCTGATGTCGGGCGAGATCGACTATATCGAACAGGTACAGATCGATCTCCTGCCGCTGCTCGAAGCCAGCGAAGAGGTGACGGTCGAGACCCGCGAGGATCTGGGTTACCAAACGATCGGCCGGATGAACTTCAAACATCCGCCCTTCGACAATGCGAAGATCCGCCAGGCCGCGCAAATGGCGCTCAGCCAGGAGGCGGTGCTCGCCACGCTGATCGGCGACCCGAATTACTACAAGGTCTGTGGTGCCATTTTCGGCTGCGGCACGCCGCTGGGCGATGAATCGGGGTCCGACACGCTGACCTCGGGCGGCGACATCGAGGGTGCAAAGAAGCTGCTCGAAGAAGCTGGTTATGACGACACGCCAATCGTGCTGATGCAGCCAACGGATGTCGTCAGCCTGACCGCCCAGCCGGTGGTCGCCGCACAGGCCCTGCGCGAAGCCGGTTTCAATGTCGACATGCAGGCGATGGATTGGCAGACGCTCGTCACCCGCCGCGCCAGCCAGGCGAAACCCGCCGAGGGCGGCTGGAACATCTTCTTCACCAACTGGATGGTGCCGGAGATCAACTCGCCGCTGATCAGCCCGATGTTGAACGGGCGCGGCGACGACGCCTGGTTCGGTTGGCCCGAGGACGAAAAGGTCGAGGAACTGCGTGCAGCCTTCATCGCTGCCGACTCGCCGGAGAAGCAGAAGGAAGTGGCCGTCGAGATCCAGAAGCACACGCTGGAAAACGTGCTTTATGTTCCACTCGGCCAATATGTCATCCCGCAGGCACGCAGCAACAAGCTGACCGGCATGATCCCGTCTCCCGTTCCGGTGTTCTGGAACATCGAAAAGGCAGACTGATCGCCTGAACTCCTGCCTCGCCTGGTTGCCGGGCGGGGTCAGCTGCGGGGCTTTCGGGCATTTTGCCCGGCGCGATTCCTGTTCTCTCCCTGATCGGGATCGCGTGCCCCGCTTTTTTGCAAGGCGCCCATTCTGTGCGGGTCACACAAAGGACACCAGGTTCCGATGTTAGGTTACATCACCCGGCGTATTCTGGCCGTCATTCCGGTCATGATCATCGTCGCGATCTTCGTTTTCCTTCTGCTGCGGCTGACGCCCGGCGATCCGGCAGCCATCATTGCCGGCGACATGGCCACGCCCGCGCAACTGGAACGCATCCGCACCTCGCTCGGGCTTTCAGATCCCCTGCATGAACAGTTCATCACCTGGGTCGGGCTTCTCATGCAAGGAGAGCTCGGCACGTCGCTGATTTCCAGCACCCCGGTCACCCAGATGATCGGCCAACGCATATGGCCGACGATCAACATCGCGGTGCTGACCATTCTGCTTTCGGTGCTCATCGCCGTTCCCATGGGCGTGCTTGCGGCGTGGCGCCACCGCACATGGGTCGATTATGCGGTCATGACCTTCTCGGTGCTCGGCTTCTCGATCCCCGTCTTCGTCATTGGCTATATCTTCATTCAGATCTTCTCGATCGAGCTGCGCTGGGTCCCCGTCCAGGGTTATGTCGCGCCTTCGGAGGATTTTGGAAAATTCCTCTCCCGCGCCATACTCCCCTGTCTCACCCTTGCCACAATCTATGTTGCGCTCATCGCCCGCATGACCCGTGCCTCCATGCTCGAGGTGTTGGGCGAGGATTACATCCGCACCGCGCGCGCCAAGGGCGTGAAGGAGACGGTGGTGCTTTTCCGCCATGCGCTCTCCAACGCCGCCGTGCCGATCATGACGATCATCGGCACCGGTTTCGCGCTCCTGATCGGCGGCGTTGTGGTGACCGAAAGCGTGTTCAACATTCCCGGCATCGGGCGCCTTACGGTCGACGCCATCCTGGCGCGCGATTACCCCGTTATCCAGGGTATGATCCTGCTGACGAGCGGTCTTTATGTCTTCATCAATCTGCTCATCGATCTTTCCTATACATTTTTCGATCCGAGGATCCGCTACTGATGGTCGCCTCCCCACAACCCGCCTCCCGCATGCAATGGCTGTTTGGTGCCGTCGCCATGCCGCGCGGCTGGCGCGCCGGCGCCGGGCCGATCATCGCCGCCATAGTGCTTGTCGTCATCGTCCTGCTTGCGGCGCTCGCGCCGCTCATCGTGCCGCACGATCCCATGGCCATCGACGCCCTGCAGCGCCTGAAGGGTCCGAGCGAAACCTATCCGCTTGGCACCGACGCATACGGACGCGACGTGCTTTCGCGTGTCGTCACCGGCGGTCGGGTGTCGCTTTTCATTGGCGTGTCGGCGGCAATCGTCAGCGTTCTGATCGGTCTTCTGATCGGCCTCGTCTCCGGCTTTTTCCGCATGGCCGACGCCATCATCATGCGTATCATGGACAGTCTGATGGCCATTCCTTCCATCCTGCTCGCCATTGCCCTGGTCGCGCTCAACGGCCCCAGCATCTGGTCGGTCATGGGCGCCATTACCATTCCCGAGATACCGCGTGTCGTGCGCCTGGTGCGCTCGGTGGTTTTGTCGGCGCGTGAAGAACCCTATGTGGAAGCCGCCATCGCGCTCGGGTCGTCCATGCCGAAGATACTGTGGCAGCATCTGATGCCGAACACGCTTGCTCCGCTTATCGTGCAGGGCACTTATATCTGCGCCTCGGCAATCCTCACCGAAGCGATCCTCTCCTTTCTCGGGGCCGGCGTTTCGACCGAAATTCCCACCTGGGGCAATATCATGGCCGAGGGCCGCGTCTACTTTCAGCTCAAGCCCTCATTGATCTTCTGGCCAGGTCTCTTGCTTTCGCTATGTATCCTGTCGATCAACCTTCTGGGCGACACGGCGCGCGATATGCTGGATCCGCGCCTCAAGAAGCGGGAGGGATGATGGTGAACTTCAAGACCCGCAATTTCGACGATGTGCCAAGCGTTCTGGAAATCGAGGATCTGACCGTCCGGCTTTCCGGGAACGATACGACCGCGCCCGTGCTCGATCGCGTGTCGCTCAAAATTCGTCACGGTGAAACCGTATGCCTGGTGGGCGAATCCGGGTCCGGAAAATCGGTCACCTCGCTTTCCGTGATGGGATTGCTGCCAAAGGGCGCACTGGAGGCGACCAGCGGGCGGATCGGACTTGAAGGCAAGAACCTTCTCGACCTCGGTCCCCAGGCCATGCGCGACATGCGTGCACAGAAAATCTCGATGATCTTCCAAGAGCCGATGACGGCACTCAATCCGGTGATCCGCGTCGGCGATCAGATCGAGGAGGTGCTCAACACGCACACCAAACTCTCCGGAAAGGAGAAGAAGGCACGCGTTCTCGACATCATGAACCAGGTGCACCTGCCCGATGTCGAACGCATCTACCGATCCTATCCGCATCAGCTCTCCGGCGGCCAGCGCCAGCGCATCATGATCGCCATGGCGCTCATTCTGGAGCCGCAGCTTCTCATCGCCGACGAACCGACAACCGCACTCGACGTGACGACGCAGCAGCAGATCCTCACCCTCATTGCAGAGCTCCAGGAAAAGCACGGTACGGCGGTTCTCTTCATCACGCACGATATGGGCGTGGTGGCCGAGATCGCCGACACGGTTCATGTGATGAAACTCGGCAAAATCGTAGAGCAGGCGCCGGTCGAGGAATTGCTGCGCCGTCCCCAGAAGGATTACACGCGTGAGCTTCTTCAGGCCGTGCCGAGCCTTACCCCACGCCCACCGCGCGATGTGGCGGGTGACGATACCGTGCTTTCCGTCAACGGACTTCAGAAAATCTACGGCACGCATGGCGTTTTCAAGCGCGGCGACCTGACCAGGGCGGCAACCGATGTGAACTTCGCCATTGCACGCGGGCGCACGCTCGGCATTGTCGGCGAAAGCGGCTCGGGCAAGTCCACCGTCGCGCGCTGCATCATGCGCCTGATCGATCCGACAGACGGAGAAATCCGCGTTGCCGATCAGGAGATCGCCACATTGTCGCGCCGCGCGCTCAGACCGCTACGCCGTCACATCCAGATCGTCTTTCAGGACCCCTTCCGCTCGCTGAACCCGCGATGGACCATCGGGAGGAGCCTTGTCGAAGGCCCCCTCAACATGGGGTCGAACAAGAGAGCGGCGCTCGACCGCGCCGCCGAACTTCTGGCCCTTGTCGGCCTTCCGGACGATGCCATCGATCGCTATCCGCACCAGTTTTCCGGCGGCCAGCGCCAGCGGGTCGCCATTGCCCGCGCCATCGCCATGGAGCCCGACGTTCTGGTTGCGGACGAAGCCGTTTCCGCGCTCGATGTTTCAGTGCAGGCTCAGGTGCTCGATCTTCTGGATCAACTACAGCGCAAACTCGGCATCGCCATTCTGTTCATCACCCACGACCTGCGCGTCGCCGCCCAGATCTGCGACGAGGTGGTGGTGATGCAGCATGGCCGCATCGTCGAGCATGACAGCGCCGCCAATGTGCTTTCCGCGCCCAAACACGCCTATACGCGCGCGCTGATCGAGGCCGCACCGGGCCGCCAGTGGGATTTCGCGAATTTTAAAGAATTGCAGACCGTTTGACGCGAAAAGCGTCAGTTTGGAGGAAAAATGCCCATTTTGTCGAAAATCGCCGATTATGCGGATGAGCTGACAGACATCCGCCGCGACTTCCACCAGCATCCCGAAATCGGCTTCGAAGAAATCCGCACGTCCGGCATCGTGGCCGAGCTTTTGAGAAAGTGGGGCATCGACGAGGTTCACACGGGCCTCGGCAAGACCGGCGTTATCGGCGTTATCAAAGGCAAGAAGGAAGGCGACCGCACCGTCGGTCTGCGCGCCGACATGGACGCGCTTCCCATGGACGAACTGACCAATCTTCCCTACGCCTCGAAAAACCCAGGCGCGTTTCATGGCTGCGGGCATGACAGCCACACGACCATGCTTCTGGGCGCTGCGCGCTATCTTGCCGAAACGCGCGACTTTTCCGGTCGCGCCATCATGATCTTCCAGCCGGCGGAGGAGGGGCTCGGCGGCGCGCGCGCCATGCTGGCGGACGGGTTGTTCGACAAATTCCCCTGCGACGAAGTCTACGGCATGCACAACAACCCGCTCGCCGACCCCAACAAGTTCGGCGTCAAGCCGGGTCCGGCCATGGCCGGGGCAACCTTCTTCGATATCGCCATCAACGGCGTGGGCAGCCATGGCGCCATGCCGCATCACGCGCGCGATCCCATCGTTATCGCCACGGCCTTGGTGCAGAACCTGCAATCCATTATCAGCCGCAATGTGCAGCCGACGCAGCCCGCAGTGCTCTCGGTGACGCAGATTCATTCCGGCTCGGCCTACAATGTGGTGCCCGACAGAGCGGTCATCTCCGGAACCATCCGCTATTTTTCCGACGACGTGCGCGATCTGATCCATGACCGCGTCGAAAAACTCTGCGCCGGCTTCGCCGCCAGCTATGAAGTGGAGATCGTGCCGGACCTGCGCCCGATCTTCGACGTGCTGATGAATGATGCCGACCTCTCCGAAGCGTATCGGCAGGCGGCAGCCGAGATAGTCGGCGAGGAGAATGCGACCATCACAAAGGACCTGGTTACGGGCAGCGAGGATTTCGCCGACATGCTCAAATCCGTGCCCGGTGCCTATTGCACGCTCGGTCACAAAGGCTCGGTTCCCGTTCACAATCCGGGTTTCATTCTCGATGACGACATGCTGCCCGTGGGGGCAAGCATCATGGCACGCATTGTCGAAAAACGCCTGCCGCTCTGAGCCCGACACGGGAGCGCTTCCGCTTTTCGCTGAAATGCGGGAGCACTCCAACTTAATGTTTTTGCGCAGTTCCGAACGGAAAACCGGTTTCCACTTTTCCTGGAATTGCTCCAGTTCAGGACATAGACGATGAATTTGAAGAAACTGCCGTTCGACACGGACGCCATGCTGGCCGGGCTGAAACCGTGGATCCTTTGTGAAAGTCCGACCTTCGATGCCGATGCGGTGGATCGCATGGTGGATCTGGCGGCCTACGATCTTGCCGCAGTGGGCGCGGAGATCGAACGCATTCGGGGCCGCATGGGTTTCGGAGGTTCGGTTCGCGCGCGCTTCCCTCACAAGGATTTCGGCAAGCCGGGCATTCTCATCTCCGGCCATCTCGACACGGTGCATCCCATCGGCACACTGGAGAAAAATCCCTGGCGCATCGAAGACGGACGCTGCTACGGCCCCGGGATTCAGGACATGAAGGGCGGCAATTATGTGAGCATCGAGGCGATCCGCCAGCTTATCCTGGCAGGGATCGAAACGCCGCTGCCCATCACGGTCCTGTTCACCCCCGACGAGGAGGTGGGCACGCCTTCGACACGCGAATTGATCGAAATGGAGGCCCGCAAGAACAAGGTCGTGCTCGTGCCCGAGCCCGCGCGGCCCGACGGCGGCGCAGTGACGGGCCGCTACGCCATCGCCCGCTTCAACGTGAAGACGGCCGGCCGGCCGAGCCACGCCGGTTGGGCGCTCAAGGATGGCCGCTCGGCCATTGCCGCCATGGCACGCAAGATACTCGAAATCGAAAGCATGACGGGAGACGACTGCACCTTCTCGGTGGGCGTCGTCCATGCCGGCCAATGGGTCAATTGCGTGTCGTCTTCCTGCGATGCCGAAGTGCTTTCCATGGCCAAACGTCAGGCGGATCTCGACCACGGCGTCGAACGCATGCTGGCGCTTTCGGGCGAGGAGAACGATGTCACGATCGAAGTGACCCGCGGCGTGACCCGACCGGTCTGGGAACCGGACAAGGGCACGATGGCCATCTATGAACTGGCACGAGACATTGCTGGTGAGATCGGCTTCGAGCTCACCCATGCAAGCGCCGGCGGTGGCTCGGACGGGAATTTCACCGGCGCGCTCGGCATTCCCACCCTGGACTCCATCGGCGTCCGCGGGGCGGGTCTGCACACGCTCGGCGAACACATTCAGATCGACAGCCTGGTGGAGCGCGCGCAGCTCATGGCCGGACTCCTGACGCGGTTGAAATAGAAAAGCGCAGGGCCCGCTCGCTTCACCGCAGGATGTCCCCGGGGTTTTCGCGAATTCGGCGGCCGTGCGCATTCTCCGGCACTCGCCGCTGACGAGCGCCCGAAGCCTCCATACCGTGACATTCGTGAAGGTCTCTCAGCGCGGATCGAGCGACGGACACCGCATTACGAGGGGCAATAGGAGAACGGCCTCCTTTCAGGGTCGAGAAATAGCTGCCGCGTTCACCCCGAAGCGCCCGCGCCGCGTGCGCTCTCCGCGACCAGCCAGCGCTTGAAGTTCTCCATGGCCGGCGTTTGCGGACGATCGGAAGGCCAGGTCAGGTGGTAACGCCCGGCCGTCACCGTCGTGCTGAATGGTTGCGTCAATCGCCCATCGGCGATCTGACGCGTGAACATCGCGACCGGCAGGAGCGCGACGCCCGCTCCTTCGACGGCCAATTGCGCCAGAGCGATGGAAGAGTCGAGGACCGGCCCGGCAATGGGCGGACAGGGCAATCCGGCGGCCGCGAACCAGCCCGGCCATTCGGCACTGCGATAGCTTCTCAAAAGCACCGTCTGCGCCAGATCCGCCGGCTCCGAGAGGCGTAGCGCAAGGGCGGGCGCACAAAGCGGTGCCATGGGCGCAGCCACGAGCGGGATTGTATCGCTGCCCGTCCAGCCGCCATTGCCGAAGCGAACGGCCATGTCGAGCCCTTCGCGCAAAATGTCGACCCGGTTGTTGTTGGTCGAGATACGCAGATCGATTTCCGGATGGGCGTTCTGGAAAGCGGCGAGACGCGGCAACAGCCAGCCAAGCGCGAAGGTCGTGTTCACGCCGACTTTGAGAAGCTCCACATCGCGCCGCCCGGTAATGCGCGAAAGGGTGCGGGCAATACCATCCAGCCCATGTTCAAGCACGGGATATAGCAGGCGCCCCTCGTCGGTCGGTACAAGTCCGCCCGAAGCCCGTAGAAACAGGGCGGCGCCCAGGCGATCCTCGAGCCGCGCGATCTGATGGCTGACGGCGGCCTGCGTGACCCGCAACTCCTCCGCAGCCTTGGTGAAACTGCCCTGTCGCATGGCGACCTCGAACACGCGCAGCGCGTTCAGGGGTATATCCGCTCTGTCCATCGATATTACTTTATCTAATCGCAATCCTGATAATTTGTCGTTTGTCGCACCGATACAAGGCGAAATATAGGATCGTCATGACATTGCGTGATGTCATGCAAAGGGCAATGCGGGGCTTCCGCGCTGGGCGATGCATCACGGCACGCCAGCATACACAAGGAATGAAACATGAGAATTTTCACATCCGTTCTGTCGCGACTGGCGGCAGGGCTCACTCTTGGTCTGTCATTGCTTGGTTCCGCCGGCGCTCAGAACGGCGAGGCACAGCTTTCCGAAACGATCAGCCGTGTCGAAAACACTCTCGGCGCGCGGGTCGGCATCGTGATCCGCGATACCGGCTCGGATTGGACCTGGAGCCACCGCGCCGGGGAACGCTTCCTGATGAACAGCACGGTTAAGACCGTGATCTGCGGCGGCATCCTCGCAAAGGTGGATGAGGGCGCGCTCACGCTCGATGAAGCCTTGCCCATCCGCCAGTTCGACATCGTTTCCTATTCGCCCGTCACGCAAAAGCATGTGGGAAAGACCATGTCGATCGGGGACCTTTGCCTCGCGACGCTGGACATAAGCGACAACGCGGCAGCGAATCTGTTGATCGGGCGTCAGGGCGGGCCGGAGGCGGTCACAGCTTTCCTGCGCCGCATCGGCGACCCGATCAGCCGCCTCGACCGGTTGGAGCCGAAACTGAACACCTTCGAACCCGGCGACCCGCGCGACACGACAACGCCGGAAGCCATGGTCGAGACCTGGGAGACCTTGCTTCTGGGCGATGCGCTTACCTCCGCCTCCCGCGCGAAACTTGCCGCGTGGATGAGCCATGGCGGCGTCACCGGCGCATTGTTACGCTCATCGCTGCCGCAAGGCTGGGCGGTGTCCGACAAGTCCGGCGCGGGGAGTCACACGCGCAACATCGTCGCCATGGTGACACCGCCCAGCCGTGCACCCTGGCTCGTATCGATCTTCATTTCCGATGCGGATGTGGATTTCGAAACCCGCAATGCCGCGCTGAAGGATATCGGTGCGGCGGTCGCGGGTGTGCTTGAAAGCCGATAGCGACAAATGCCGAAGGGCGACGCTCAGAAATCGAGCGGCGCTCCGTCCACCACTTCCTTCATCACGAAGAAGGTGCGGGTCTGGCGCACGCCGGGCAGGGCGATCAACCGGCTGCCGTGCAGCCGGTTGAAATCGGCCATATCCCGCACCCGGATCTTCAGAAAATAATCGAAGTCGCCGGCAACAAGATGGCAGTCGAGAATGAACGGCAATTTGCGGACGGCCGCTTCGAAAGCCGAGAAGCTCTCCGGCGTGGACCGGTCTAGGACCACGCCGACCATGACCAGCGCGCCCCGCCCAACATGCTGCGGAGCGACCGCCGCATGGACGCCGCACGCATAGCCTTCCCTGAACAACCGCTCGGTGCGTCGGTGGCAAGTGGCGGCGCTGACACCGACAAGCTTTGCCAGATCGGCATTGCTCAAACGGCCGTCACGCTGCAGATGGCGGAGAATCCGCATATCCGTGCGATCGAGCCCACCTTCTGCGGAAGATTCTTCCATTTTGAAGCTCATTTTATAGGAATTCCGATATCAACCAGGCAATATATGTTCCCGGAGAGAAAAATCACCGAAAACTTTGAAAGCACCTTTCGAGCATTCTCGACTAGCGTTGCAAGCAAATCAGCCATTATGGAAAGGCTTGCCATGCTGGAGAAATTCGAACGCTACCCGCTCACCTTCGGCCCAACCCCAATCGAGAAACTGGAACGCCTTTCCGGGCATCTGGGCGGCGGGGTTTCGCTTTATGCCAAACGGGAAGACTGCAACTCCGGCCTCGCCTTCGGCGGCAACAAGCTGCGCAAGCTGGAATACATCGTGCCCGACGCCATCGCGTCCGGGGCGGACACGCTGGTTTCCATCGGTGGCGTTCAATCCAACCACACCCGCATGGTTGCGGCCACGGCAGCGAAGATCGGTTTCAAATGCCGGCTGGTCCAGGAAAGCTGGGTACCGCACGAGGACGCAGTCTATGACCGGGTCGGCAACATTCTCTTAAGCCGCGTCATGGGCGCGGATGTCGTGATGGTGGACGAAGGCTTCGACATCGGCATCCGGCAGAGCTGGGAAGATGCGCTTAGGGATGTGGAAGCGCAAGGCGGCAAACCCTATCCGATCCCCGCCGGCGCATCGGTGCACAAATATGGCGGACTGGGATATGTCGGCTTCGCCGAAGAGGTGCGTGCGCAGGAGAAAGAACTCGGTTTCTCATTCGATTATATTGTCGTCTGCACCGTGACCGGCTCGACCCATGCCGGCATGCTGGTGGGATTTGCCGCCGACGGGCGTGCGCGCAATGTCATCGGCATCGACGCGTCCGGCACGCCGGGCCAGACCCGCGCGCAGGTATTGGAGATCGCCCGCAACACGGCAAAGCTGGTGGAACTTCGCCGCGATATCGACGATGACGATCTGGTGCTGATCGAGGATTACGCCTATCCGGCCTATGGCGTGCCCTCGGAAGAGACGAAGGATGCGATCCGCCTTTGCGCAAGGCTCGAAGGCATGATGACCGACCCGGTTTATGAGGGGAAGTCCATGCAGGGCATGATCGACCTTGTGAAGACGGGTTATTTCCCCGAGGGTTCGAATGTGCTTTACGCGCACCTGGGCGGCGTGCCGGCGATCAACGGCTACAGCTACGCTTTCCGCAACGGATAGCGCTCCTCAAACGATCCTGAACACCGTGCCGCTGCCGGCATCGCGATAGAAATCGACACGCTCGCCGTTCCAATGATAGTCGATGTGCCGTCCCTGTAGGGGATTGGCCCCGCTGTCGGGATAGAAAAGTCCGGCGCATTCGCCGCCCTCGTGGCGTACGCTCGGATAGACGAGCCCCTGTGAGCCGGCTGCGCGCAGCCGGATGGAAAGCGCCTGAGCCTCGCCATAATCGTCCGGTGCGAGCGCTTTTTCCCAGCCGCCGCGCAGGTCGTGAAGCTCGGCCTCCACGTCGAGCAGAATCTCGCGAAACTGGGAGGTCCAGCCGGCCGGCTCTCCGGTCGCCGCCATGAAACGGGCGTGGTGGTGAATCGTCTCGAAAAGCGCGGTCTCGAAGGATGCCGCCACATAGAGAACCCCGAAGCGGCCATCGCTGAAACGGGTCGGCCGGTCAGGACTGACATGGGTAAAGGGCGCCATCAGAAAGGTTGAGCCCGGCCCGGCGACACGTCGATCCTCCGGCACAAGATCCAGATTGCCGATGGTCTCCATGATGCGCGGATTGGATTTCTGTTCGGCAGAGATGAGAAGGGGCCAATCGGCAGGATCGGCGATGTCCTCGAAAAGATCGATCGGCGGGAAAATGCTGCGGATGATCCGCACGGCACCGTGCCATTCGATTCGGGTGAGGGGAGGGGTCCGAACGTCGTTCACCAACCGCCCCGCTCGGCATCGAGATAGCGGCGCACACGCATCAGGTCGGTGAGTTCGCCACCCAGCATGATGTCGAGCGCCGAACGGCCGGCGAAAGCCTCATTGGGCTTTTCGATCCACCGGTAAGCGCGCTGCGGCTCACGAAAGACGAGCCGCAGCGCCTTGTGAATGCCCATCAGGTTTGAAAGGCGTGCCTTGCCGTCGCGATCGATGCGGCCAAGCTCGCCCGCTTTCCAGCGACGGTATGTGCGCAGCGGCAGATCCAGCAAGATCGCCGCCTGTTCGTCGGTGACGTCCCACAGGCGGAAGAGATTGACCGTGGCACGAAACATCGCCGCCGCCTCGTCATCCGTGATCGGGGCGGGGCGGAAATCCTGCAATCGTGTATCGACCGGCTGCAATTGCGCCACGGCATGTCTCCTTTTGGCATTAAATAGTCTATTTGATGCCAATTGGCAATATTGGACATCAGGAAGGATGGAAGGGCTGCAAGCCGCGGGTTCCGAACGCCCTGTGGAACGATGAACGCTCGAAGGAAAATAATACCAGTTCAAAACCTGTGAAAAATTTGCCATCATACGCGCCGGGCGGAACGACTGAGGAGAACGGAATGGACGAGGCGGCACTTCTCGACTTCATGCGCAACCATATCGCCAAGGGCAATAACGCCGAACCGCTTTACCGCCGGGTCGAGATGGCGCTGGCCGAGGCCATTCATTCGTCACGGCTGAAGCGCGGCGCCGTCATCCCCAGCGAGCGCACCCTTTGCGCGGCGCTTTCCATGTCGCGTGTCACCGTGCGGCGCGCCATCGAAGATCTGGAGTCCGACGGTCTCCTGCACCGGCGGCACGGCGCGAAGACGGTGGTATCGTCACGCCTGGAAAAGTCGTTGTCCACCATGACGAGCTTTTCCGAAGACATGCGTTCGCGCGGCCTGGAACCCGGCTGTATCTGGATTTCCAAGGAGATCGGGCGGCCTTCGCCGACGGAAATGATGGCGCTCGGAATTTCGGTCGCCGATCAGGTCGCGCGGCTGAAGCGCATCCGCACTGCAGACAACACCCCCATCGCCATCGAGACGGCGGCGCTGCCGCTGCGTTTTCTGCCGAAACCGGGAGACGTGGGGGAGTCGCTCTATCGGGTTCTGGAAGCGCGGGGCGCCATGCCCGTGCGCGCGGTGCAGCGCATGCAATCGACCCCGATAACTCCGGAGGAATCGCGCCTTCTCGAAGCGCCGCCGCAGACCAGTCTGCTGGTGATGGAACGCCGCTGTTTCCTGGAAGACGGGCAGATCGTCGAGTTCACGGAAACGAGATATCGCGGCGATGTCTATGACTTCGTCATCGAGCTGCACAGATAATACCAGTTCAAAACTGGTTGTTATCTGGTATTTAATTTGCCTATGATACCCTCATCAAACGGGGGAAAAAGCGTGCCAAACCGCATTCAAACGCTCGAAAACGGATTGATCGTTTCTTGCCAGCCGGTCACCGGCGGGCCGATGGATTCGGCGCCCATCGTTGTGGCCTTTGCGCTCGCCGCTCTAGCCGGCGGGGCGCAGGGCCTGCGCATCGAGTCGGCCGCCTATGTGCGCGCCGTGCGCGCCGCCACCGACGCGCCGATCATCGGGCTGGTGAAACGCGATCTGGACAATTCGCCCGTGCGCATCACGCCCTGGATCGAGGATGTGGATGCTCTGGCCGCGGCGGGGGCCGATGTGATCGCCTACGATGCGACCCAGCGCGAGCGTCCTGTGCCGACCGCCGCACTGATTGAGCGCATCCGCGCAACGGGCAAGCTCGCCATGGCCGATTGCTCGATCGTCGCCGATGCCCGGCAGGCGCTGGATGAAGGGGCCGACATGGTGGGTTCGACGCTTTCGGGCTACACCGATGGACCAGAGCCCACGGAGCCCGATCTTGAGCTGATCGGCGCCATGCGTGCGCTCACGCCCTACGTTGTGGCGGAGGGCTGCATCCGCCTGCCGCGCCACGCCGGCGAAGCGTTGAATGCCGGTGCACGGCTGGTGGTTGTGGGCTCGGCCATCACCAGGCCGGAGCATGTCACCTCCTGGTTCCGGGCCGATATGGACGGTGCCGTGGGAGTGCGCCCATGAACGAGGCGGGAGCGGTTCTGGCGCTGGATATCGGTGGAACGAAAATGCTCGCCGCCCTCGTTCGCGGCGAAACCGTTGGCGACAGCCTGACCCTGCCGACACCGAAAGGGCAGGGCGGCCCTGCCGAATGGCTGGAAGCGCTGTTCTCCCGGATCGCGCACTGGCAAGGGACTTACGAGAGTGTTGGCGTGGCGGTGACGGGGATCGTTGACGACGGACTCTGGTCGCCGCTCAACCGCAGAACGCTCGACATTCCCGACCGCTTTCCGTTGTTGCAGACGGTGGTCGGACTTTCGGGAAAACCGGCCATCGCCGCCAATGATGCGCAGGCCGCTGCATGGGGCGAATACCGCATTTGCGATGAGGCGGGCGATCTCGTTTTTCTGACGATCTCCACCGGCATTGGCGGCGGTGTCGTTCTGGATGGCAAGTTGAGGACGGGTCTCGCTGGCCATTTCGGCCTCATGCAGGGGCAGGATTTCGACGGCGCGCTTGAAGATCATGTCTCGGGCAATTTCATCGCCGCGTCGGCCGATGCCCATGAACCGGGGGCGACCGCGCGCGAGGTGTTCGAGGCAGCGGCAAAAACCGAAAGCTGGGCCGAGGCGATCGTCGACCTTTCGGCGCGGCGCGCGGCCATCCTCTGCTGCAACATTCAACTCACCTTCGACCCGGAGCGCATCGTGATCGGCGGAGGCATCGGGCTGGCGCCGGGCTACCGGGCGCGCATCGAGGCGCATCTTGACGAGATGCCCGAAAGGCTGAGGCCGCGGCTTGTGCCGGCAAGGCTCGGGGACAAGGCCGGGGTGGTGGGGATCGCCGACCTCGCACTTCGCAACACGACACAAAACCAAACGAAACAATGAATGGGAGAACGATCATGAAACCTGCCACACGATTTACAGCCGCTCTGGCCGGAAGCGTTTTCGCGGCCGGACTATGGGCCGGCGCGGCCAATGCCGAAGTCACCGTGCTCGGCTGGCCGGGCGGACCGGAGGAAACGGCACTGCGCGCCGCCGCCGATGCCTATAATGCAAAGGACGACGTGAGTGAGGAAAACAAGGTCGAGCTCCTGTTCTTCAACCGCGACGGCTTCTGGGACAAGCTGCAGGCGGACCTTGCCGCCGGTTCCGACGCGTTCGACCTGAACCTGCTCGCCACCTATTCGATCGGCCGCTACGCGCCGTTCATGGAGCCGGTGGAGCTTTCCGATGGAGCACAGGCGCTCTATGGCGATGCGGTTCTTTCCACCATGCAGTTCGACGGCAAACAGTATGGCGTGCCGACCGACCTTTCGCTGCACTTCATGTATTACCGCAAGGACCTGATCGACGCGCTGATGAGCGATGACGACGCAAAGGCGCGCTATGCAGAGATCAGCAAGGAGCATCTGGGAACGGCACTGGAGCCGAAGAACCCGGACGACTGGACCTGGGACGACTATGCGGCGACCGCGCTCTATTTCACCAAGGCGGTGAACCCCGACAGCCCGACGCGCTATGGCACGGTTCTCCAGATGAAGAACCTGCTCTTCAACATCATGGTGTGGCAGTCCACCGCGCGCTCTTATGGCGGCGACTGGATGGATGCCGATGGCAAAATCACGGTGGACTCGGAAGCTTTCCGCAAGGGGCTTGAGCTTTACAAGACTCTCTACGATGCCGGTGCGACGCCGCGCGATTCTCTTTCCTACGAATTCGCCGAGGCCAATGCCGCCTATGCGGCTGGCCAGGTGGCGGCCATGGTGCAGTGGAACGCGGCGGCGGCCGACCTGACCGATGCGGAAAAATCGCCAGCCGTGGGCGAGGTGACAGCGACCATCGCCCCGCCGACCGGACCGGAAGCCCGTGCAACGCACATTCACGGGCTGGGGCTTGGCCTCAACAAAAGTGCGGAAAACAAGGAGGGCGCGAAGGCCTTTCTGAAATGGCTTTCGACCGAGGAGGCAGCCCTCATCTATGCCCGTGCGGGCGGTGCGCCGGCCCTTTCGGCTGAGGCGGTTTCGGAAGTCGCGGAAGAGCGGCCCGATCTGGTGCAGCTCGGCGAGTATGCCGGCGCCTATGGCTATGTCATGAATGGCGGCGCTTCGGCCAACGCGCTTGCGATCTACGAATTGCAGGCGAAGGAGTTCACCGGCTACTGGTCGGGCCAGCAGGATCTCGATACCGCGCTTGCCAATGTCGAGAAGGGCATGGCTGACCTTCTGAAATAGCGCCGGCGTCGGCCCTTTTCCTCACCTTCTCCCCTTGTCCGGGGAGAAGGTGCCGGCAGGCGGATGAGGGCAAGCGCCGACTGCCGAACCGACCCGGAAACCAGACCAAGAAGCACAATGCAAACGACCCATCGCCTCGAATGGACGCTGCTTGCGACGCCGCTGATGGCGTTTCTGCTGGTCTGTCTCGGTTTTCCGGCCATCGTGAATCTGATCTATTCGGTCTCCGACATCAGCTTCGAGACACTGCGCAGCCCGGAACTATCGGGGTTTGGCAATTTCGCAGCCGTGCTGACCGACAGCGGCTTCTGGCTTGCCAACTGGTTTTCGCTGCGTTTCGGCCTTCTGACGGCCATTCTCGAATGCCTGATCGGGCTGGGGCTCGCCGTCTTCCTCGCGCCTCTTTTCAAGGAGCGTAGCTGGCCGATCGCCATTCTCATGCTGCCGCTGATGGTCGCGCCCGCTCTGATGGGACTGATGTATCGCCTCGTGCTGCACGAGTTCGCCGGGCCCGTGCCGCATTATCTGTGGGCGTGGTTCGGCAACAGCCCGGCCTTTCTCGGACCGAACTCGGCCTTCTGGACGCTGATTGTGGTGGAGACGCTGCAATGGACGCCGTTTGCCTTCCTGCTTTTTCACATGGCCTATCAGGCCATTCCCGAAGAGTTGCGCGAGGCGGCTTCCATCGACGGCGCGACGGGCTTTGCCCGCTTCTGGCGCATCGAACTGCCCTTGATGCTGCCGACGCTGGCGGCGGCCCTTCTGATCCGCTTCATCGACGGATTCCGCGTGTTCGACAATGTCTACGTGCTGACCGGCAGCGGAGCAGGAGGCTCCACCACGTCGCTGTCGATCTACATTTATGAAGCCTTCTTCAAACAGGCGGCCATCGGCAAGGCGGTGGCGGCATCGGTGATCCTCTTTGCCGCATCCTTTGCCGTGCTTTACGGCCTGAACCGCCTCGCCCGGCGCAGGAGACGATGATGCTCAACGCGATCCGCTGGGCGGTGTTCGCCCTTGCCGCCTTGGCGATGAATTTTCCGCTTATCGTCACGCTGGTGACGTCGTTCAAGAGCGCGCGCGAAATCTCCACCAATCCGGGCCTGTGGATCAACGCGCCGACGCTGGAAAACTATGCAACCGTGCTGACGGTCTCAGACCGGCTGAACATTTTCCTGTATCTTGCCAACAGCTTTGCCGTGGCGGCGATGGGCACGCTTCTGGCCGTGGCGCTGGCGCTGCCGGCGGCCTATGCCATCGTGCGCGGACGGTTCGGCGAAAAAACGCTTCTGCCGCTGATCGTGAATTTGAGGGCAGTGCCGCTCGTCATCTTCGCCATCCCCATCTACATGATGTTCCAGTTTCTCGGCCTGCTCGACACGCGTTTCGGCCTCGGTCTGGTGATGACCATCGTCAACATTCCGCTGGTGCTGATCATCCTCGTCAACGCGATATCCGATGTGCCTTTCGAGATTGACGAAGCGGCGATGATCGACGGCGTAAGCCGCACAGGCATTCTGTTCAAAATCGTCGGGCCCGTCTGCCGGCCGGCCATCGTCACCAGCATGATCTTCGGTTTCATCACCGCCTGGAACGAATTCCTGTTCGGCCTGATGCTGACCACCTCGAAGGCCGTTCCCGTGACAGTCGGGGCATCGTTCTTCTTCGCCGCGTCCGGCGGCGGCGTGCAATGGGGCGTGGCGGCAGCGGTAATGATGGTGGGCGCGCTGCCGCCCATGCTTCTCGGCCTCTTCATGTACCGCAAGATCAGCGGCACGATGATGGCCGGCGCGGTGAAGGGATAAATCAGCCGCCGTTCTTTGCCCGATAATAAGCGACGAGCGCATTGGCATGACCGTGTCCGAGGCCATGTGCGGATTTGAGTTCCGCCACCATCTCCATATGCTTCTTGCCCGCCATCCCGCCTATGATCCGCAGCCAATGATCGATCGGCTGGCCGTAGGTCTTTTCGATTGAGGGGAAGTAGGAAGCAGGGCCTTTCACTTTGGGTTCTTCCGACACGGTCGATTTCTCCTGCAGGCTGGATTGCGCATTGTAACTGCAAGACGATTGAAATGTTCGCGCTCCGACAGGGGCGCGTAAATTTCACACGATCCGCGCTTCCGTCTCCGGATCGAACAGCACCGCCTTGTCGAGATTGAAGGCGAGGCGGGCCGATTGTCCGGCTGAAATCGGCGCATCGGCGCGCAGGCGAGCAATGATCTCGCGGCCGCCAAGCCGCGTGACCGCGAACGTGTCGGAGCCGGCAGGCTCGATAACCTCGATGTCGCAATCGAGTTCGCTTACATGCCGCGCATTGCGGTCGGCGCTGTCGGGGTCGGTCAACGCTTCAGGCCGGATTCCGAACACCACGTCCTTGCCGTCGCGGCCGGCGAGCGCGCCATTTGCACCGGCCATCGGCAGGGTTAACGGTTCGCCGCCCTCACGTTCCATCATGATGGCGACGTTTCCATCGCTCGCCTTCACCTTTGCCGGGATGAGGTTCATGGAGGGCGAGCCCATGAAATCGGCCACGAACAGATTGTTGGGCGTGTTGTAGATCTCCGCCGGCGTGCCGAACTGCTGAAGAACGCCGTCCTTCAGGACTGCGATCTTGCTCGCAAGCGTCATCGCCTCGATCTGGTCGTGCGTCACATAGACGATGGTCGTGCCCATGCGCTGGTGCAGACGCTTGATTTCAGTGCGCATATCGACGCGCAGCTTGGCATCGAGATTTGAAAGCGGCTCGTCGAACAGGAACACCATCGGATCGCGCACCAGCGCCCGGCCCATGGCGACGCGCTGGCGCTGGCCGCCGGAAAGCTGGCTCGGTTTGCGGTCGAGCAGCGCCCCGATCTGCAGCGTCTCGGCCACTTTGGCAATGGCCGCGTCGCGCTCCGCCTTCGCAATGCCACGGATTTCCATACCGAAACCGATGTTCTCGGCCACCGTCATGTTGGGGTAGAGCGCGTAGGACTGGAACACCATGGCGATGTCGCGCTGCGAGGGATGCAGGTCGTTCACCACCTTGCCGTTGATGCTGATCGAGCCGTCGGTGATGGACTCCAGCCCGGCGATTGTATTGAGCAGCGTGGACTTGCCGCAGCCCGATGGGCCGACGAGCACCAGAAACCCGCCTTCCTCGATCTCCAGATCGATGCCCTTGAGCACATCGACCTTGCCGAAAGATTTCCTGAGATTGTCGATCTTGAGAAAGGCCATGGCTTATCCTTTGACGGCGCCGGCCATCAGGCCGCGCACGAAGTAGCGTCCGGAGACGATGTAGACGATCAGGGTCGGGAGCGCGGCGAGGATCGCACCGGCGAAATGGACATTGTATTCCTTCACGCCGCCCGACGAGGAGACGAGATTGTTGAGCGCAACGGTCATCGGCTGCGAGTCGAAATCGCCGAAGGAGACGCCGAACAGGAAGTCGTTCCAGATATTGGTAAACTGCCAGATGACCGTGACCACAATGATGGGCGCGGAGGAGGGCAGGAGAATGCGCCGGAAGATCTGGAAGAATCCCGCACCGTCGATCTGCGCCGCGCGCACCAGTTCCGTGGGGAAGGCGGCATAGTAGTTCCGGAAAAAGAGCGTCGTGAAGCCGAGCCCATAGACCACATGGATGAGCACCAGCCCCTGCGTCGTGCCGGCGATGCCAAGCATGCCCAGTATGCGCGCCGCGGGAATGAGCGCGATCTGGAACGGGATGAAGCAGGACAGAAGGATGAGGCCGAAGACGATATCGTCGCCCCTGAAGCGCCATTTGGTGAGCACATAACCGTTGAGCGCGCCGAGAATGGTGGAAATGGCCACCGCCGGAACCACCATCAGGATGGAGTTGAAGAAATAGGGTTTGAGACCCGTCGGCTGCACGCCAACCTGCGCGCTCGACCAGGCCTTGGCCCAGGGCTCCAGCGTGAAGACACCGGGCAGCGAGAGCATGTTGCCCTGACGGATCTCGTCGAGCGGTTTCACCGAATTGACCAGCATCACGTAGAGCGGCAGGAGATAATAGACCGCGAACACGATCAGCACGGTGTAGAGCAGGGCGCGGGCAAGCCTGTTGCCGCTCGCGCCAGCGGTTTTCTCGGCGCTCATCTCTGCCTCCCCGGCTTAAGCTCGGAATAGAGATAGGGTATGATGATCGAGAAGATCATCACCAGCATGATGATGGCCGACGACGCGCCGATGCCCATCTGGTTGCGGGTGAAAGTGTAGGAATACATGAAGGTCGCCGGCAGTTCGGTCGCCTGTCCGGGCCCGCCGCCGGTCAGCGCGATGACCAGGTCGTAGGACTTGATCGCCAGATGTGCGAGCACCACGAAGGCGGACAGGAAAACGGGGCGCATCATGGGAATGATGATACGGCGATAGATGGTGACATTGGAGGCGCCATCCATCTGCGCGGCCTTGATGATCTCGCTGTCGACGCCGCGCAGACCTGCCAGGAACATGGCCATGACGAAACCCGACGATTGCCAGACGGCGGCGATCACCACCGTGTAGATCGCCAGTGTGCGGTCCTTGATCCAGGCGAACTCGAAACCCGCCCAGCCCCACTGATGCATGGTGTTTTCAAGCCCGATGCCGGGATCGAGAAACCATTTCCAGGCCGTGCCGGTGACGATGAAGGAGAGCGCCATCGGATAGAGGTAGATCGGTCGCAGGAACCCTTCGCCGCGAATTTTCTGGTCGAGCAGGATCGCCAGGAAGAGACCGAGCACGGAGCAGATAACGATGTAAAGCGTGCCGAAGATCGCCAGATTGGTAAGCGCCCGCCACCAGTGGCGCAAATTCCATAATTTCTCGTAATTCTCGAACCCGACGAAACCGTAGGACGGCAGCATGCGCGAGTCGGTCATCGACAGGAAGAACGTGTAGAGAATGAAGGCGTAAACGAAGATCAGGATCAGCGCCATGCTGGGGCTGAGCACCAGGCGCGGAATGATCTCCTGCAAGCGATTGCGGTTCATGCGGGGTTTCCGGTCGAACGATGTGGCGCGGCGCTACCCCTCGCTGGCCGACAGCACGGAGAGGGAGTGCGGATGAGCGTGAACGCTGCCCTGGTTCGGCATTCAGGACGCTCAGGCGGAACGCGACACGCTCCGCCTGACAATCCAAAGCCTTGCACCTTACTGTGCCGCGGCGACGGCGTTCTGAAGCTCTTCGACCGCCTCTTCGGACGTCAGTTCGCCGTTGAAGTGCTGCGTGACGACGTCGTTCACTGCATTCTTCACCGCCGCCGGCGCGCCGTGGCCGTGCGCCATGGAACCGAACAGCGAACCGCTCGAATTGGCTTCCGCGAGATCCGCCATGCCCTTCTTGCCGCAATCGTCGAAAGCGTCGTTGGGCACATCGGTACGCGCCGGCACCGAGCCCTTCACCACGTTGAAGGCGGACTGGAACTCGGGGTCCATGACCGAAGACGCCATCATCTTCTGGGCCTTCTGCTTGTCCTCGCCGACCTGGAACATGACGAACTGGTCGGAATTGAACGTTACCGAACCCTGCGTGCCGGGGAAGCGAATGCAGACGAAGTCCTCGCCCGGTGTCTTGTCGGCCTTGAGGAACTCGCCCTTGGCCCAGTCGCCCATCATCTGCATGCCGCCCGTGCCTTCGATAACCATGGCGGAGGCCAGGTTCCAGTCGCGGCCGGAGAAGTTGTCGTCGACATAGGTACGCAGCTTCGCCATGCGGTCGAAAGCTTCCTTCATCTTGTCGGAGCCGAGCGCTTCGGGGTCGAGATCGTTGAGGGCGGCCTTGTAGAAATCGTTGCCCAACGAAAGCACGACAGCCTCGAACACCGTGGCATCCTGCCAGGGCTGTCCGCCATGGGCGAGCGGGGTGATGCCGTTCTCCTTCATCTTGTCGAGCACGGCGACGAGCTCTTCCCATGTCTCGGGCGCCTTGCCGCCGGCGGCATCGAGCGCGGCCTTGTTGATCCACACCCAGTTGGTGGAGTGGACGTTGACCGGCGAGGCGATCCAGTTGCCGTCATATTTGGAGAAATTCTGCAACGCGGAGGGCACCACATCGGCCCAACCCTCTTCCTCGGCGACATCGTTGAGATTGCCGACCACGTCTTGCTCGGCCCAATCGAGAATGTCGAAACCGAGCATCTGAACAGCCGTCGGCGCATTGCCGGCGGTGACGCGGGCGCGCAGCGCGGTCATGGCAGCTTCACCGCCGCCACCGGCCACCGGCATGTCCTGCCACGTGACGCCCTTGGATTCGAGGTCTTCCTTCAGCACGTTCAAGGCGGCTGCTTCACCACCAGACGTCCACCAGTGCAGCACCTCCACACTGTCTTCGGCCATCGCACTGCCGGCGGTGAGAGACAGGACGGCTGCGCCAGCCGCGAGCGCGGCGAATTTGCGAATGATCATGATACTCCTCCCAATGGGATCGCTTGCTCCTTTGCGATCTATCTATTTATAACGTTATAAATCCCATGGAGGTCAATCAGATTCTTGTCCGATTGAAGGGAGGAGACAAAACTTTGAAAAACAAAATGAATTTACGTCACGCATCGTCCCGCCATGAGCGGAAACATAAATTTATATCGATTGAAATGCGAAAAATCGGCGAATCCGGCGCCATCAAGGGCGGTTCGACAGCTCCCGGGAGAAGATGAATGGCGCGCCGATCCGACCGCCCCACCTTGCGAACCATTGCGGAGATGACCGGCCTCGCCGTCACCACCGTCTCGCGCGCGCTGCTCGATGCCCCGCAGATCGCATTGGAAACGCGACAGCGCGTGCAGCGTGTGGCGCGGGAGATCGGCTATCAGCCCGATCGTGCCGCGCGACACCTGCGCACCGGTCGCACCAATGTGATCAGCTTCGTGCTCGATCCGCACGACGAATTGCTCGGCTTCAGCACCTCGATGATCAGCGGCCTCGCGCGTGCCCTGCGTGACACACAGTATCATCTCGTAATCACGCCTCATTTCGCAGAAGCGCCGGCGATCGATCCCATCGAGTACATTCTTCGCAACCGCATGGCCGACGGCGTCGTCTTTTCACGCACCGAGCCGAAGGATCCGCGCGTCAAACTTCTGATGGAGAACGATTTTCCGTTCGTGTCGCACGGGCGAACCGATCTGGGCCTCGATCATGCCTTTGTCGATTACGACAATGCCGCCTTCGCCCGGATCGCCGTCCAACGTCTCATCTCGAAAGGCCGACGGCGGCTGGCGCTCATCCTGCCGCCCCAACGCTTCATGTTCCATTGGCACCTGCGTGCGGGTTTCCTCGAGGCGGTGACCGAAAACGGTGTCGCGTGGGAATTGCCAAGCGACATCAATCTCGACAGCAATTCGGCCGATCTCTACACGTGGCTGACTCGGCGATTGAGCCAGCCGGAACCGCCGGACGGCGTGGTGTGCGCGGGTGAGGTTTCGGCCCTTTCCATCATGGCGGCGCTGAGCGATCAGGGCCTTACGGTGGGCAAGGATCTCGATCTCGTCGTCAAACAAACGTCTCTGCTCTACGACGAGGTGAGGCCGCGCATAGACGCGGTCTACGAAGACATCGCCGAGGCCGGCGAAATGCTCGGACGGCTCCTGATCCGCAGGATCGCCGGGGAAAAGCCGTGTACATTGCAACATCTGCAGGAACCGGTTCCACGCTTCGCCGATCTCAACCGGGGCACCCGTACCGCTATCGGGACGAGGCAAACCGCATGAGGCCGAGCTAGACCTGCTCTGACGCGCCGTCCTCCAAAAGCCCGCGCAAGGCGGAAACCATGTCGGAAACTTCCTGATTGTTTACCACGTTGATGGAAAGCAGCTCCATCGCCCGCACGCCGTGCACCACCAAAAGGGCGATCACCGCAAGGGACGGATCGCTCGCGCTGGCCTTCATCTGGTCGAGCACCACACGCTCATAATCCTGCACCGGCGCCAGGAAGTCGGGATTTTCCGCCAACGCCGCCAACAGGCCGGAAGGGGGCGGCTGACGTTCCTTCCGCTCTTCGACAAACAGATCGATATAAGCCTGCACCACGCCGTTGGTGCTGTCCTCGTGCACCCGCCGGCGCTCCTGAAACTTGTCGTATTCCTCGCGAATGAAGTCTTCGACAAGCGCTTCGAAGAGTTTGGACTTGCTGGCAAAATGATAAAGCAGGCCGCCCTTGGACACGCCCGCGCGCGCGGCGACCGCGTCGAGCGACATGCTTCCGGCTCCGGCCTCACGCACGATTTCAGCCGCCGCCGTGAGAATTTTCTCACGAGCGCCGGAGGTCGATTTTACCATTCCTGACATCCTGCAGGTTGACAATACCGTCCAGACGGTACAGTAAAGCGGCGACATTTGGCAAGCCGAGATCGCGATATCCTCTTGTTCGAGGACTACAAGATCGCTATCTGCGCCACTCTTATGTTAATTAATCGATTAATTCCGAACGCCTCCGGGGTCTGACGACATGATCAAGCGTCTTCTCATCGCCATTGTCCTGCTTGCAATCGTTGCAGGTGGCATAGTCGGCTTCAACATGTTCCGGGATCAGGCGATCCAGCAATACTTCGCCGACATGCCGGTTCCCACCGTCACCGTTTCGACCGTAGAGGCCGAGGAGGCGAGCTGGACGCCGGCAATCGAAGCCATTGGCACCGTCAATGCCAACCAGGGCGTGGATCTGGCGGTGGAGACCACCGGCATCGTCACCGACGTCCGCTTCGAAGCGAACCAGCAGATCAATGCGGGCGACGTGCTTCTTCAACTCGAGGACAATATCCAGCAAGCCGATCTTAGCGCCACACGCACGCAAGCCGCGCTCGATCAGCAGGCGCTCGATCGCGCCCGTGAGCTGCGCAACCGCGGCGTGAGCTCCGGCGTATCGCTTGAAAACGCAGAAGCCGCAGCACAGGCATCAGCGGCCCAGGTAGAGAAGGCGGAAGCGGTTCTGCAACAGCGTCAACTGCGCGCGCCGTTCTCCGGCACAATCGGCATTCCGCGCGTCGATACCGGCCAGTATCTCTCGCCGGGTGCGATCGTCGCCACGCTGCAGGACATCGAGACGATGCGCGCCGACTTCACCGTACCCGAACAGCAACTCGGTCTCCTGAAGATCGGCCAGCCCGTTCGGCTTTCGCTGAACAACGACAGCGAGACGTTCGAAGGCGAGATCACGGGCATCGACCCGAAGGTCGACCCTTCCAGCCGTCTCGTTTCGGTGCGGGCGCGTATCGACAACACGTCCGGCAAGCTCACACCCGGCCAGTTCGTTCAGGTGGCGGTCATCCTGCCCGAGGAAGAAGGCGTGATCTCGCTGCCGCAGACCGCCGTCGTTACCAGCCTTTACGGCGACTACGTGTTTGTCGCCAGGAAGCCGGAGAACGCACAGGAGGGTGAAGACGGAGAGGAAAAGCTCGAAGCACGCCAGGTTTTCGTCAATGTCGGCCGCCGCAGCGGAGACCGGGCGGAAATCCGTTCGGGCATCGAAGCTGGCGATGTCGTCGTGACGGCCGGTCAGAACCGCTTGTCCAACGGCACGCCGGTCGCGATCGACAATACGATCAACCCCGGCACGCAGGAAACCGCAAAAGAGCCGGCTGACGAGACGCCGAAGAAGGAAGAGGCGGCAGCTCAATGAGTTTTTCAGATATCTTCATCCGCAGGCCGGTCCTATCGACCGTCCTCGGACTGCTCATCCTGCTGCTCGGCTTTCAGGGTCTGTTCAACCTGCAGGTTCGTCAGTATCCGGAGGTCGAGGAGACGGTTATCACCGTCACCACGGTCTATCCCGGCGCGAGCGCCGACCTCATTCAGGGCTTCATAACCGCGCCGATTTCGCGCGCCGTGGCGACGACCGAAAACGTCGATTATGTCACGTCGCAGAGCCGTCCATCCTCGAGCACGGTCAGCGTGCAGATGCGGCTCGGTTCCGATCCGGACGTCGCTTTGACCGAGGTCATGTCCAAGGTCCAGCAGGTGCGCAGCGAGCTGCCCTCCGAAGCCAAGGACCCGACCATCGTCAAAGGCACGGGCATGCAGTTCGCCACCATGTATCTGGCGATGCAGAACCCGAACATGTCCAACGAGCAGCTCACGGAATACATCGAGCGCGTGATCCGTCCGCGTATGTCGACCATTCCAGGCGTTGCGGAAGTGCAGATCATCGGCGCAGCGAACTATTCGATGCGCGTGTGGATCGATCCCGTGCGTCTTGCAGCCCGTGAACTGACGGCATCCGAGGTGCTGGCGGGCATTCAGGCATCGAACTTTCTTGCCGCGCCCGGCAAGACCGAAAACGAATACGTCGCCTATGCGATCTCGATGGAATCGACCTTGCAGACGCCGGAAGCTTTCGGTGCCCTGCCGCTGAAGGCGAAAGGCGACGATGTCGTGCGCCTGCGCGACGTGGCCGAGATCGAGCTTGCCGCCGAAAGCACCGATATGGTCGTCAGTTTCAACGGCCAGCCGGGTACATTCATCGGTGTCTTCCCGACACCGGGCGCCAACCCGCTCGACATGGCGGGCGCGGGAACCGAAGAGGTGCCGTCGATCCAGTCGAGCCTGCCCGAAGGGATGAGCATCGAGGTTCTGTACGACGCGACCGAATCCATCAGCGCATCCATCGACGAGGTCTTCAAGACCATCATGGAAGCGGTGCTGATCGTTGTCGTCATCATTCTTCTGTTCCTCGGCTCGTTCCGTTCGGTGCTGATGCCCATCGTCACCATTCCGCTGTCGCTGATCGGTGTCTGTTTCATCCTCTTCACACTGGGCTATTCGATCAACCTCCTGTCGCTGCTTGCCATGGTTCTGGCCATCGGCCTGGTGGTCGACGACGCCATCGTCGTGGTTGAGAACATCCATCGACACATCGAGGAAGGGCTTTCGCCACGGCGCGCCGCTTTCGTGGGCATGAAGGAGATCACCGGCCCGGTCGTCGCCATGACGATCACCCTGGCCGCGGTTTTCGCGCCATTGGCATTTACCGGTGGCCTTACGGGCTCGCTCTTCCGCGAGTTCGCGATGACGCTCGCCGGCGCGGTGGTTATCTCCGGCATCGTCGCTCTGACGATCACGCCGATGATGTCGGCGCGCATACTCAAGCGTGGCAATCACAGCCGGTTCCAGGTGCTCGTGGACACCACGTTCGACCGGCTTGCCAACTTCTATGAACGGCTGGTCAGCGGATCGCTCAAATACCGTCCCATCACGCTTCTGGTGGTTCTGGTGCTTCTTGGGCTCACCGGCTTCATGTTCATGAACACGTCCGGCGAGCTGGCGCCGGAGGAGGACGAGGGCGCGCTCTTCTCGCTCGTGACCGCACCGTCCTATGCGACAACCGACTACACCACGCTCTACACAACGCAGATGCGTGAACTGACCAAGGATCTGCCCGAGCTGAAGGCCAACTTCTCGATCGTCGGCTTCGGCGGACAAACCAATTCGGGCATCGCGCTGTGGGCGTTCAAGGATTGGGCGGACCGCGAGCGGTCGCAAAAGGAAATCCAGCAGGATATCCAGGCGCGGCTCTCCAAGATCGCCGGCGTCGAGGCGCTGGTTTTCGCGCCGCCCTCGCTTCCCGGTTCCGGCGGCGGTCTGCCGATCTCGCTGGTCATTCAATCGACAAACGATTCGGCGCGTGTCTTCGAGGTGGCCGAGAAGATCAAGGAAGAAGCCCAGGCTTCGGGCCGTTTCATCGTCGTGCAGAACTCACTCGCCTATAACGCGCAGCAGGTTGTCGTGACCGTGGATCGAAACCGGGCCGCCGCGCTCAATCTGCCGGTCTCCGACGTCGGTACGACTTTGAGCCTGCTCGTCGGCAGCGGTTCGATCGCGCAGTTCGACCGCGATTCCAACAGCTACGACATCATCATGCAGGTGCCGCAGGAATATCGCGAGAATCCCGAACGGCTGGGCGATTTCTTCGTGCGAAGCGCCACCGGCGAGATGGTGCCGCTTTCGGCTGTGATCACCGTGTCGACCGACGTTTCCGCCGCCGCGATCGAGCAGTTCAACCAGCTCAACTCGGCAACGATCTCGGCACTGCCGGTGCCCGGTGTCTCGACCGGTGACGGTCTTGCCGTGATCGAGGACATCGCACAGGGTGAGCTGCCGGACGGCTTCTTCGTCGAATATTCCGGCCAGTCGCGGCTCGAGGTGGAACAGGGCAACACCATTCTGATCGCCTTCACGCTTGCCGTGGTGGTCATCTATCTGGTGCTTGCGGCGCAGTTCGAGAGCTTCCGCGACCCGCTCATCATCATGATGACGGTGCCACTTTCCATCTTCGGCGCCATCCTGCCGCTCAACCTGGGCCTGTCGACACTCAACATCTACACCCAGGTGGGCTTGATCACACTCATCGGCCTGATCACCAAGCACGGCATTTTGATGGTGGAGTTCGCCAACCAGCAGCGTGAGGAACACGACCTGTCACGCGTCGATGCGATCGTTGCCTCGGCAAAGGTGCGCCTGCGTCCGATTCTCATGACCACGGCCGCCATGGCGCTGGGCGTGGTACCGCTGATCATGGCTGCGGGCGCCGGTGCGGCGGCACGCTATTCAATGGGTCTCGTCATCTTCACCGGCCTCATCATCGGCACCACATTCACCCTGTTCGTGGTTCCGATGTTCTACACCTTCATCGCGAAGGCGAGGCTGGTAAGGGAGGAAGACGAAGACGACCCCCGTAGCCGACAGGCACAGCCAGCGCCGGCAGGCGAATGAACCGTGAGAAAGGCCCCGCTTCGGCGGGGCCTTTCTTTTGCCATGACAACGGACTCATTTTTTGTTTTTTCCGGCAATCCGAATTGATTGGAACAGCGCACCGCTTCCTTCCTTCTCGCCACATTCTTCATGACTGTGGCACCAGGGATGAACCCGGGGTCGGGCATTTCTAAAACCCGTAAGGGCAGATACCCGAAAGGAAGGAGTTCCATGATGATGCTTCGAACACGACTGCGCACAGTTGCCGCCGCATTCGCCATTTCCGCCGGTGCGGCAATGATCTCGCCGGCGCTGGCGCAGGACGCGGTGCCATCGCCGTCACCGGCTCCACAGGCCCAGGCATTCAACGATCAGAAGCTGCAGGCCTTCACGGTCGCCTTTCTCGCCGTGAGCGATGTGAAGGAGCAGTATAGCCAGCGCTTCCGCGATGCGCCCTCGGACAACGAGAAACAGCAGGTCCAGGCGGAGGCCACCCAGCAGATGGAACAGGCCGTCGACCAGACGGAAGGCATTTCCGTTGACGAGTACAACCAGATCATCCAGTCGGCCCAGACCGACGAGGCCCTGGCGCAGAAGCTGAACGGCATGATCGGCAACGCTGCCAAGCCGCAGAACTGAGCCGACACGGCGTTATAAGGCAGGAGATGAAAAGGGCGTCCTCAGGCGCCCTTTTCGAGTTCCTGGAACAGCGCGACAACCGCATCGCGCGCCACGGCGATGTGATATCGCAGAGCCTCGCGCAGCACGGCGCCGTCGCGATTTCTCAGCGCCTCCATGATCGGCTCATGCGTTTCGGCCATGCGCTGCGGATCGTCATAAAGCTTGCCGATCAGGGTAATACCGGCGCGCATTTCCGTGGCCAGCTCATCGTAAACCTTGATCAGGCGCGCATTGCCGCCAGCTTCGCATAGCATGCGGTGAAACGCGAAATCCTCGAAAATCTGGGTCTCGATAGATGCCTGATCGGCCGTTCCGTAAAGGCGGCCCAACTGCTTTTCCAAGGCGACAATGTCGGCTTCGGTCGCCCGTTCGACGGCCAGGGATCCCGCGTGGAGCTCGAGGCCGATACGCAACTCGTAAATGTCGCGCATCTCGGTTGCGCCGAACGTGCGCACGAAGAAACCACGACGCGGCGAGAAGGTGACGAGCCCCTGGCTTTCAAGAAGCCGCGCCGCCTCGCGCACCGGCGCGCGGCTGGTGCCGAACTCACGCGATAATTGCAGTTCCGTCAGCCGCGCACCCGGTTTCAATTGGCCGGTCACGATCGCCTCGGTGATTTGCCGGGCGATCTGTGTGACCAGATCCGTCGTGGACACTTCCGAGAACACGTTCACCGTTGTCGTCCTTGAAATTCTCATTCCAGCGCATTGCCACAAAGGCGCAGCGTCTTCCATGGAAGTATGACACGCCAAATGCCGATTGTCGACAATTGACACTTCGTCGCGCCTGTGCTTGCCTGTTGCGCATACAAACGGCTCTGAGGGGAGCCGAAACGCACAGTCAAATACCGTTCGACGCGTGGGCGGTTCGCGCAGGGAGACATCGATGAACGTTCAATCGCAACCTGTAACCGGGACCGATGCCGAGCAGCCCCGTGAACGCATCGAACTCGCCGCTGCCTATCGGTTGATCGCGCACTACAATCTGGATGACAGCATCTTCACGCACATCTCGGCCCGCGCGCCGGAGGATGAGGGCGAGCATGCCTTTCTCATCAATCCGTTCGGCCTGCGTTTCGACGAGGTGACGGCGTCGAGCCTCGTCACCGTGGATATCGACGGCGATATCCTGCGCGACAATTACGGCGCCGGCATCAACAAGGCGGGCTTCACCATTCATAGCGCGGTGCATGCGGCCCGCCCGGATGTGCACTGCGTGCTGCACACGCATACGGTGGCGGGCGTGGCCATCTCCTCCATGGAAGAGGGCATCCTTCCGCTGAACCAGTGGTCGCTGCAGTTTCACAATCGGCTCGCTTTCCACGACTATGAGGGCATTGCGCTCGATCTGGCGGAGCGCGAGCGGCTTGTGGCCGATCTCGGCGAACGCAATGTCATGATCCTGCGCAATCACGGTCTGCTCACATGCGGCCGCACGGTGGGCGAGGCCTTCGCGCTGATGTTCAACATGGAGCGCGCCTGCCGCGCCCAGCTCGCCATCATGTCGTCCGGTGGAAAGCAGGTCCGCATCGCCGAGGAACTGGCCGAGAAGACCGCCCGTCAATACGAAGGCTGGGACACGCATCACACCGGCAACAAACCCGATCCGCAATGGGACGCCTTCCAGCGCCTCGCCATCAAGCACTATCCCGACCTCGTCGCCTGAGGCGGGAGAAAAGCAAAGCCAACTTTCCGGCACGGTCAAAGGAGAACGGCCTTTCGCCGGGCAGCAAAAAAAAGGGGAACGAAAGCCATGCTGAAACGACTGACGACACTCGCCGCGGCCATGCTGGTCTCGACCGCGCTTCATGCCGAGCCCGTTGAGGGCGGGCGAGCCAATGTGGTGATCCAGCCCGAGCCGCCGAGCCTGATGATGGGCCTGGTGCAGAACGGCCCGACCCAGATGGTCGCCGGCCAGATCTACGAGGGCCTGCTGCGCTACGACGAAAAGCTGCAGCCCATGCCGCAGCTCGCAAAGTCCTGGGAAGTCTCCGAGGACGGCCTGACCTACACGTTCAAACTGCACGACAACATCAAGTGGCATGACGGCGAACCCTTCACGTCCGCCGACGTCGTGTTTTCCGCCGATGTCTTTCTGCGCGAAACCCATGCGCGGCTGCGCACCTCGCTCGAGCATGTGGAATCCATCACCGCGCCGGACGACACGACCGTGGTCTTCAAGCTGAAGCAGCCCTTCGGCCCCTTCCTCGGCATCTTCGAGGCCGGCACGATGCCCATGGTGCCCAAGCACATCTATGAAGGCACGGACTACAAGAACAATCCGGCCAACAACACGCCGATCGGCACCGGCCCGTTCAAGTTCACCGAATGGGAGAAGGGTTCGCACATCCTGCTCACCAAGTTCGAGGACTATTACGAGGAAGGCAAACCGTATCTCGACGAGATCTACTGGCACGTCATTCCCGACGCTGCCTCGCGCGCCGTCGCTTACGAAACCGGCGTGGTCGATATTCTGCCCGGCGGTTCTGTCGAGAATTTCGACGTGCAGCGCATCGCCGACATGGACAACACCTGCATCACCGACAAGGGCTGGGAGTATTTCGGCCCGCTCTCCTGGATGTGGCTGAACAACCGCGAAGGGCCGACCGCCGACAAGCGTTTCCGCCAGGCTGTCATGTACGCAATGGACCGCAACTTCGCCCGCGACGCGCTTTGGAACGGTCTCGGCAAGGTTGCGACCGGCCCCGTCTCCTCGTCCACGCGCTTCTATACCGACGACGTGAACCAGTACGACTACGATCCGGAAAAGGCCAAGGCCCTGCTCGACGAGATGGGCTATGACGGCGAGACGGTGCGTCTTCTGCCGCTGCCTTATGGCGAAACCTGGCAGCGCTGGGCCGAGGCCGTGAAGCAGAATCTCGGCGAGGTCGGCATCAATGTCGAGATCGTTTCCACCGATGTCGCCGGCTGGAACCAGAAGCTGGCCGAGTGGGACTACGACATGGCCTTCACCTACCTGTACCAGTATGGCGATCCGGCACTCGGCGTTGCCCGCAGCTACATTTCCACGAACATCGCCAAAGGTTCGCAGTGGAACAATGTCGAGGGCTACGAGAACACGGAAGTCGACGCGCTCTTCGACAAGGCCGCGGTTGCCGTGACAGCTGAGGAGCGCCAGACGCTCTACACGGAGGCACAGCAGAAACTGGTGGACGACGTGCCGGTCGCCTGGCTGCTCGAGCTCGGCTTCCCGACGATCTATCGCTGCAACGTGAAAGATCTCGTCACCACTGCCATCGGCGTGAACGACGGCTTCAAAGACGCCTATATCGAGAAATAGGCCAACAGCCTGATCCGGATGCGCGGGAAAAACGTCCCGCGCATCCCTGCCTTGGTTCTGATCCTGCAGGGGCTCGATGCTACGCTTCATACTCATGCGCCTGGGCAAGGCGGCGATCATCCTGATCGCCATCCTGACGCTCAACTTCTTCCTGATCCATGCCGCGCCCGGCGATCCCGCTGCGGTGATGGCAGGCGAGGCGGGGGCCGCCGACGCCAAGTTCATCGCGCAATTGCGCGAACAGTTCGGCCTCGACAAGCCGCTGCTGACCCAGCTTGGAATCTACCTCAAGGGCGTGCTGCAGTTCGATCTCGGCTTTTCCTATCGCCAGCAGATGCCGGTGGCCGACCTGATCCTCGACCGGTTGCCCGCCACGCTGCTTCTGACCATGACGGCCTTTGTCATCTCGCTGCTTCTGGGCACGCTGGCCGGCGTTCTCGCCTCCGCGCGGGTCGGCAAATGGTCGGACACGGCGATCTCCACCCTTGCACTGCTTTTCTATGCGACCCCGCTCTACTGGGCGGCACTGATGGCGGTGCTTCTATTCTCCGTCTATTTCAACTGGCTGCCGGGTTTCGGCTACGAAACGGTCGGGGCCAACTATACCGGCTTCCGCCGCGCGCTCGACATCGGCCAGCATCTGATCCTGCCGGCAACCACGCTCGGCCTGTTCTTTATGGCGGTCTATATGCGCATGACGCGTGCCTCCATGCTGGAAGTCAGCCAGCTCGATTTCGTCAAGACGGCGCGCGCCAAGGGGCTGAAATCTTCGATCATCCAGCGCCGCCACATCTTCCGCAACGCCATGCTGCCGGTCGTTACGCTGGCAGGTCTCCAGGCGGGCCAGCTCGTCGGCGGCGCGGTTCTGACCGAGACCGTCTTTGCATGGCCCGGCATCGGCCGGTTGATGTTCGAGGCGCTCGCCCAGCGCGACTACAATCTGCTGCTCGGCGTGTTCTTCGTGTCTGCTGCCATGGTGCTCCTGTTCAACCTCATCACCGACATTCTCTATCGGTTCGTTGACCCAAGAATACGGGTGGCATGATGGCTGATTTCTGGAAACGCTTCGCCCGCAATCGTGGCGCCGTCATCGGTCTTGCCATTCTTGCCGTCGTCATTCTCGTGGCGCTTCTCGCGCCGCTCCTTTTTCCGCAGTCGCCCTGGCGCATGGTGCAGCGGCCCTTCCTGCCGCCCTTTTCCATGGATCAGTATCCGCTCGGAACGGACGCGCTCGGCCGCGACGTCATCTCCGGCCTTGCCTACGGCGCGCAGGTGTCGCTCCTGGTCGGCCTCGTCTCGACGGTCGCGGCCCTTCTGATCGGCATTCCCATCGGGGCGCTTGCCGGCTATTTCGGCGGCTGGGTGGACGACGCGCTGATGCGCTTCACCGAATTCTTCCAGACCGTGCCGAGCTTCGCGCTCGCCATCGTTCTGGTAGCGATCTTTCAGCCTTCGATTGAGTCAATTATCGCGGCAATCGCCATCGTAAGCTGGCCGCCAGTCGCCCGCCTGGTGCGCGGCGAAGTTCTGTCGCTGCGATCGCGCGAATACGTCGAAGCGGCGATCCTTTCGGGCCAGTCAAACCTCACCATCATCCTGCGTCAGGTCCTGCCCAACACGATTTCGCCCATCATCGTGCTGGCCTCGCTGATGGTGGCAACGGCGATCCTTCTGGAATCCTCGCTTTCCTTCCTTGGGCTCGGCGATCCGAACCTGATGTCGTGGGGTTACATGATCGGCGCGGCGCGCACGGTGATCCGGCAGGCCTGGTGGCTTTCCTTCTTCCCCGGTGTCGCCATTCTGCTTACCGTTCTGGCGCTGAACCTGATCGGCGAAGGGCTGAACGATGCGCTCAACCCCCGCCTTGCGCGGCGCGGCAAATAGGAGGGCGCGATGACAGAACCTGTGCTCAGCATCAAGAACCTGAAGATCGCGCTTCCCGAAGGCGCCGACCGCGATTTCGCCGTCAACGACATCTCTTACGATCTCTATGCCGGCGAAATTCTTTGCATTGTCGGCGAATCCGGTTCCGGAAAATCCATGTCTGCCAACGCCACAATGGGACTTCTGCCCGATCTGGTGCGACCGGTGGGCGGCGAGATCATTTTCGAGGACACCGATCTCCTGAAGCTGTCGGAAGCCCAGATGATGGATCTGCGCGGCAAGAAGATCGCCATGATCTTTCAGGAGCCCATGTCGGCGCTGAACCCCCTGATGCGCGTGGAAGATCAAATCGCCGAAGTGTTCGAGGCGCATGGTCTGCTAGCGCCGAAAGAGCGCGCCACGCGCGCCATTGAACTCTTGACGGAAGTGGGCATTCCCGACCCCGAAAAGGCCGCGCGCGCCTACCCGTTCCAGCTTTCCGGCGGCCAGCGGCAGCGCGTGATGATCGCCATGGCGCTGGCGCTCGAACCGCGCATGCTTATCGCCGATGAGCCGACCACCGCGCTCGACGTGACCACGCAGGCGCAGATTCTGGAGCTGATCCGCAATCTGCAGGAAAAGCACGGTATGGCGGTGATGTTCATCACCCATGATTTCGGCGTCGTCGCCGAGATCGCCGACCGCGTGGCGGTGATGCAATATGGCAAGATCGTCGAGGCTGGCACCGCCGACGCGGTTTTGGACAATCCGCAGCATGAGTACACGCAAAAGCTGATCGCGGCGATCCCGAAACTTGCCGCCGAGGCGAGCGAGGAAACGGCGGGCAAGACGCCGATCCTCGAAGTGGAAGGGCTCAACAAGACCTATGTGACCGGCGGCGGTCTGCTCTTTTCCAAGCCGCGTATCGTTCATGCGGTCAACGATGTGAACCTGACGCTCAGCGAAGGCGAGACGCTGGGCATTGTCGGCGAATCCGGCTCGGGCAAATCGAGTGTCGGGCGCTGCCTCGTGCGGCTGATGCAGCCCGACTCCGGAACGGTGAAGCTGGCCGGGCACGACATGGCGCAACTCTCCGGCGAGGCGCTGCGCGAGGCGCGCAAGTCGATCCAGATGATCTTTCAGGATCCCTATGCCTCGCTCAACCCGCGCTCCAAGGTGGGCCGCATCATCGCCGAGGGACCGATGGCGCATGGGGTTTCCAAGCAGGAAGCCTATGCGCGCGCGGTGAAACTTCTGGAACTGGTGGACCTCGATGCGCTCGCCATCGACCGTTATCCGCACGAGTTTTCCGGCGGGCAGCGCCAACGCATCGGCATTGCCCGCGCTCTGGCGCTGGAGCCGCGCGTAATCATTGCCGATGAGGCGGTTTCGGCGCTCGACGTTTCCATTCAGGCGCAGGTGCTCGATTTGCTGGCGGAGCTGAAGGAGCGGCTCAATCTGGCTCTGATCTTCATTACGCACGATCTGCGGGTTGCGGCCCAGATCTGCGACCGCATCGCCGTGATGCAGAAGGGCAGGGTGGTGGAATTGGGGCCGGCGCACGCCATCTTCAACAATCCTCAGAGCGACTACACGCGCACCCTGATCGAAGCCATTCCCGGCCGCGAGAAGGAGCTGGCGGCGGCGGGGTGACGCGGTGACGACTGGAGCTCATTTCAGCGCGGTGCGTGCCCATTCCCTCGCCCTTCGACAAGCTCAGGATGAGGGAAGGGGCATGGAGAGGCTGGTGTCTGTAGTATCGCATATCCAAACGCTCGTGCATCCGCCGTTCGCCCTCATCCTGAGCTTGTCGAAGGGCGAGGGCGGGATGACGCGCGCCATCGCTCGCCACTCTCAACACTAATCCGTAGGAACCACCAATTTGGACGAACAACTGGCACAGAGAATCCTCGCAGCTGTCGAGGAAGGCTTTGAGGAACAGATCGGCTTCACCGAAGAGCTGATCCGCTTTCCCTCGCTGCGCGGAAAGGAAAAACCCGCACAGGAATTCGTGCACAAGGCGCTCGAAGCGCGTGGCTATGCGGTGGAAACCTTCCATATCGATGAAGACAAGATCAAGGATCATCCGGGCTTTTCGCCCGTGGCCGTCGACTATTCCGACGCGGTGAACGTGATCGCCACCCACGAGCCGCGTGAAAACAGAGGCCGGTCGCTGATCCTGAACGGTCATATGGATGTGGTGCCGGAAGGCCCGCACGACATGTGGGAGGTTTCGCCGCCCTATGAGCCGAAGCGCGAGGGCGACTGGCTTTACGGACGCGGCGGCGGTGACATGAAGGCCGGCATCGCGGCCAATATTTTCGCACTCGACGCGCTGCGCCGCATCGGCCTGCAACCGGCGGCGAAAGTGCATGTGCAGAGCGTGGTGGAGGAAGAATGCACCGGCAATGGCGCGCTCGCCTGCCTGGTGGAAGGCTATACGGCAGATGCCGCCATCATTCCCGAGCCGGAAGACGAAATGCTGGTGCGCGCCAACACGGGCGTTTTGTGGTTCGAGGTGAATGTATCGGGCCACCCGGTGCATGTGCGCGAGGCGGGCACCGGCGCCAACGCCATCGAGGCGAGCTTCCGCGTAATCGAAAGCCTGAAACGCCTGACCGCGGAATGGAACGCCGAGAAGGCGAACTATCCCTATTTCGAGGAACTCGATCACCCGATCAATTTCAATGTCGGCAAGATCGAGGGTGGCGACTGGGCCTCCACCGTGGCGGCGTGGTGCAAGCTCTCCTGCCGCATCGCCATCTATCCCGGCGACGACCCGAAGGACCGGGCAGCGCAGATCGAGGCGCATCTGGCGCGCGAACTGGCCGATGATCCCTTTCTCGGAAACCGTCCGCCCGAGTTGATCTGGAACGGATTTTTCGCGCGCGGCTATGTGCTGGAGGAAGGGACCGATGCCGAAAAGGCGCTGGCCGAAGCGCACCGCGCGGCGACCGCGAGCGAACTGAAAAGTTTCGTCACGCCGGGCTATCTCGATGCGCGGGTCTTCGTGATCTATGCGGGCATGCCGTGCCTTGTTTATGGCCCGATCACCGAGAACATCCACGGTTTCGACGAGCGCGTGAGCCTTTCCTCCATCAAGCGGGTGACGGGCGCGATCGCGCTTTTCATCGCCGACTGGTGCGGGGTGGAACCCATCGAGACGGAGGCTGCACATGGCTGACGGGCAAGTGATCGAGGGCGTTTATCTGAGCACCGCCTTCGATCTTCACGCGCTTTATGGCCATGCGCTGGCACCGCATGCAGGCACGATACGCCTGCGCCATCCGCATGAGATCGACGATCCTTCGGCGATCCGTTTTGCCCTCAGCTGGCGGCCGGCGGATGATGCGTTTGACCCTTATCCGAATCTGCGGCTTGCGCATTCCATTGCGGCGGGTGTCGACAGCATCATCAACTGCCCGAGCCTGCCGAAGGACGCGCTGGTGGCGCGCGTGCGCGACCCGGACCAGGGCGACATGCTGGCAGGCTTCGCGGCATGGCATGTGATCTGGCATCACCGCAACATGCGCCACCACATCGTGCATGAGGCTAAGCACGAATGGGCGCGGCTCATCCCGTCCATCATGAAGCCGCCGCGCGAGACGCCGGCGGGCATTCTGGGTTTCGGCCTGATGGGGCGGGCCATTGCCCGTGCGGTGACGGCCATGGGGTTTCCGGTGGTGGCTGCCGCGCGAAGCGCGCCCAGGGAGACGCTGCCCGGCGTGCGCTTCGAGAGCGGGGAAGGAGCCGCTCAGCGCGTTGCGGAACAGGCCGCCATCCTGATCAACGTTCTGCCGCTGACGCGAGAGACACGCGGGCTGCTTAATCTCGATTTCTTCAACCGCATGCCTGAAGGCGCCGCACTCATCCAGCTTGGGCGGGGCGAACATCTGATCGAGGCCGATCTTGTGCGCGCGCTCGACAGCGGGCGCATCGTCTCTGCCTCGCTCGACGTTTTCGACGTGGAGCCATTGCCGAAAGAACACCCCTTCTGGGCGGATGAGCGCATTCTCATCACGCCGCATCAGGCGGGTGATTGCTCGCCGCACACCATGGCCGAACAGCTTTCCCGCGCCGCACAGGCTGTGGTGGCGGGAGAAATACCGGAAACGGTGGTCGACAGAGCCAACGGATATTGAAGGACGACAATGAAAGCCATTTTCGACGAACGCCAATTGCGGCACACGCCGGAGCGCTATTTCCGGCGCGGGGCCTATATGCCCCATCCCGAACAGGCAGAACGGGCGATCCTGATCCGCGACATGCTCATCAGAAACGATTTTCCGATCGAAACCCCGCGCGATTTCGGCGACGGGCCGATCAAGGCGGTGCACGACCCGGATTATGTGGATTTCTGGAAGGACGCATATCGGCGCTGGCGCGCCGAGGCGCCGGATCAGGAGCCCATTCCGAACTGCCATCCCGGCCCGCGCAGGGGACGGCCGTCCTCCTCGGTTTTCGGCCAGCTCGGCTGGTGGGCGACCGACACGTCGGTTCCGCTGACGGAAGGCACATGGGATGCCGTCTACTGGTCGGCGCAAACCGCGCTTGAAACCGCCGAGCGCGTAAAGGAAGGCGAGCGCATGGTCTATGGCCTGTGCCGACCGCCGGGGCATCATGCGCTTTCCAATGCGTCGAACGGCTTCTGCCTCTTCAACAACGCGGCCATCGCCGCGCAAAGCCTGCGCGAACGTTTCGGCAAGGTGGCGGTGCTCGACATCGACACGCATACGGGCAATGGCACGCTCGACATTTTCTATGATCGCGGCGACGTTTTCGTCTGCTCGCTGCACACGGACCCCGACCTCTACCCGACCTATTATCTCGGCTATGAGGACGAGCGCGGCGAGGGCGAAGGCGAGGGGGCGACGCTCAATCTCTGCCTGAAACCCGGTTCGGATACGGAAACGATCCTTGGCCGCTTCCGCGAAGGGCTTTCGGCCATCACCGCGTTTGGCGCGGAGGCGCTGGTGATTTCGCTCGGGCTCGACATGGCTGCGGACGATCCGCTCTCGGAAGTCGAGCTTTCCGGCGAGGGCTTCGCCACCATGGCGCGCGAAATCGCGGCTCTGGGGCTACCCACGGCGTTGATACAAGAGGGCGGCTATCTCGGCCCGTCGCTCTCGAAAAACGCGGAGATCTTTCTCACCGCCAGCCGCGACGCGCTGGCGGGCGAGATGGCCTGAGACCGGCAGTTCTCATCCCGGCCGGCCAGTGCTTGCGGCCGGGATGAGAACAGCGGCGGCCTATTCCCGCACTGTCACCCGCCGCCCCTCGCGCGCCGACAAGGCAATGGCGTGGATGACCTTTTCGAATTCCAGCGCCTCCGCGAAGTCCGGCCCAATGCGCGCTCCGCCAACGATCTCGCGCAGGAACGTACCGGCCTCCAGAACCTTTAGATCGTTGAAGCCGAGCTGGTGCCCGGGTGCCGGGCAGAATGCGCCATAGGCGCCATGTGCGGGCCCGGTGAGGATCGTCCGAAACCCCTGCTCTTCCGCAGGCCCCTCGTTGCGATAAAGCTGAAGCTCGTTCATGCGCTCCTGCTCGAACACGATCATGCCCGTTGTGCCATGCACTTCGAAACCGAGCCTGTTCTTGCGGCCCCAGGCCGAGCGTGAGGTTGAAAGCACTCCTTGCGCACCGCCGGCGAAACGCACCAGCGCCGACGCCACATCCTCGTTCTCTACCGTGCCGCGCCCGCTTCCATTGGACAGTGGACGCGTCTTATGGATCGTCTGCATGTCGGCAATCAGGCTTTCGACCGGCCCCATCAGCCCATAAGCCATGGAAACCAGATGGCAGCCGAGATCGCCGAGCGCGCCAAGCCCCGCGTCTTCGATGCGCGCGCGCCACGTCCAGGCGATCTCGGGATCGGCCTGATAATCCTCGTCCACGAATCCGCGAAAATGCACTGGCGTACCGATGGCGTTATCCGCGATCAGCTTTCGCGCATGCTCGAACGCCGGGTTCTTGATGTAATTGTAGCCGACCATGGTTCTAACGCCAGCCTTGCGCGCTGCTTCCGCCATGATGCGGGCCTCGTCCAGTGTCAGGCCCATGGGCTTTTCACAATAGACATGTTTGCCGGCTTCAATAGCTGCCAGCGCCATCTCGCAATGCATGCGGTTTGGCGTGGTAATGGAAACGATGTCCACTGCGGGATCGCACACCAGCGCGCGCCAGTCATCGGTGGCACGGGCAAAGCCGAACTGTCCGGCCATCTGCTTTGCCCGCTCGGCCGGCATATCGCAGAGAAGCTCGAGCCGCGCTGCAGGCACGTCTCCCAGCACCGCCCTGGCGGCGCGAAAGGCAAGCGCGTGGGCTTTGCCCATGAATCCCGTGCCGATCAGGCCGATGCCGATATCGCGCATGGAAATTCTCCTCCACTATTGGAATTTTTATTCCAATTGCGTAAGGTCGTCCGCACCATCTTGTCAAGCCAGAGGGGACGGGCATGTCAGAGCTTTCCGCGCCGGAGACGATCGAGGAACTGCTCGACCGGATGCTCGACGTCTCCGACGGCCTGCCGAAGCGGCTGAAGCAGTGCGCCGACTATGTCGCCGCCAATCCTGACCGCATTGCGGTTTCAACGGTGGCCGAAATGGCCGATGGTGCCGGTGTCAAACCTTCTGCCTTCATGCGCTTCTGCC